>CALXYE010000086.1 GCA_944392845.1 uncultured Alphaproteobacteria bacterium | reverse complement strand
GGCGGCGGGGGCAGCCTCTTCTTTTACGAAAAAGCCTTTGATTTTTGCCAATATGCCGTCGTCCGCCGCGGATACGGGCGAGAATGCGGCGAAAAGAGCAAACAGAACGCCGAGCAGGGCAACGCGGCGGAAAAGCATTTTATACATATCGCGCATAATGAACCTCTTTGAATCAATAAAGAAACGGTCGCATTCGTTTATAAACGAAAACGCTTCCGATGAAAACGTCTTTTTCAGTTCTCGTCCAAAAGACAACCGAGTTCTTCGGCGGCGGAGCGCAAATCGGCATTATTGATTTCGGCGACGGCGCGGCGGACGGCTTCGCGTTTTTTTTCAGGGACGGGAGGGCGTTTCGGAACGCGGGAAAAGCGGAAAACGGGTGCGGCGCCCTGCGTGACCCGCAACTCGGCGACGGCGCGATAACCGAAATAACCGTTCAGCCGTTCAAGTATTTCGGCGGAGCGGGCCGTCAATTCAACGGCATAGGCGCCCGATATCGCTTTGACGTGCAGGACGGCGTTTTCCCTTTGACCTTTCGGAAAAACCAGCTTTACGGGATAGACGCCCTTTGACAGCAGGCCGCCCAGAATATCGTCCCAGTGAGCCAGAATGTCGGCATGGATAAAGCCGTTCCGCCCTAAAACGGGTGCGACCAGCTTGCGGACGTCGGCGCCGAACGATACAAGGCCGTTATTCCGCCGTTCCCGGGAAATTGGCGGGGCTTTTGCCATTACGAGAAATCGCCTTTCGCGAATTCTTCCAGACGGTCTTCCCGAATCGCTTGGCGGATGCCGCGCATCAAGTCCTGATAATACGTCAGGTTATGCCATGTCAGCAACATGGCGCCCAGGATTTCCTGCGCCCTGAACAGGTGGTGGATATAAGCGCGGCTGTAATTGCGGCATGCGGGACAGCGGCACATCGGGTCAATCGGAGAATCGTCGTCCTGATGACGGGCGTTGCGCATGTTCAGCGTACCGTTGCGGGTAAAGGCCTGCGCCGTTCTGCCCGAACGCGTCGGCATGACGCAATCGAACATGTCAATGCCGCGCAGTACGGAACCGACGATATCGGAGGGGCGTCCCACGCCCATCAGGTACCGCGGCTTGTCCGCAGGCAGGCATTCGGGGGTATAGTCCAATACTTCGAACATTTTTTCCTGTCCTTCGCCGACGGCCAACCCTCCGACGGCGTAACCGTCAAAGCCGATGTCCGTCAAGGCCTGACAGGATTCGCTGCGCAAATCTTCGTGGACGCCGCCCTGCACGATGCCGAAAATGCCGTAGCCGTCCCGATCGACGAAAGCATCGCGGGAACGCTTCGCCCAACGCATCGAACGGCGCGTCGAATCGGCAACGTATTTACGTTCCGCGGGGAAGGGCGGGCATTCGTCAAAGCACATCGTAATGTTGCTGTCGAGCTTATGCTGTATCCCGACCGATATTTCGGGCGACAGGCGCCGCAGGCTGCCGTCGATATGGGAGCGGAAATCGACGCCTTCCTCGGTGATTTTGCGCAACTTTGACAGGGACATGACCTGAAAGCCGCCCGAATCCGTCAGGATGGGTTTCGGCCAGTTCATGAACTTATGCAGTCCGCCCAGGCGTTCGACGCGGTCCGCTCCGGGACGCAGCATCAGGTGGTACGTATTACCCAGCAGAATCTGGGCTCCCGTTTCGGCAACGGATTCGGGCATCATCGCCTTGACCGTTCCGACGGTTCCGACCGGCATGAAAGCAGGGGTCTCGATGACGCCGTGCGCCGTATGCAGTTTTCCCAAGCGGGCTTTTCCGAGCGTTTTTTCGATTTCGAATTTCAGCATGTAAACGGCTCCCTTTTTCGTTTAAGGGGACGCTAAACGTTTCGGGGGCGGAAAGTCAAGATTTTTCAGTCCTTGGAAGCCGAGCGTCCCAAACGTTTCAAAACGGGCGTCGGCAACGTTCTTTCCGCCTTTTTTTCGGGCGGAACGAAACGGCAGTATTTAACGATGTCCGCGAATCCGTTTTCCAAAACAAAGGCGGGTTTATTCTTTTCATTCAGTTGGGATAAATGGGCGTCAACGCCGATTTTGTAATCGGGGTTTGCCGCGAATTTAGCGTAGCAGCGGCGCGTCGCTTCCGAAACTTCCGCGCCCTGTTTTTGCCAGGCAAACGCCGCGCCGACGGCGCCCGCGCATCCGCCGTCGCAACGGATATTGTCGCCGATCATGACGACCTTGTCCGCCGAAACGCCCGCATCTTTTAATATCCGCGCCATATTTTCGGCGTTCGGTTTCGACGAATGCGGCGGCAGGCGGAAAATGCGTCCCGCCATCGCGTCCCGAAATGCGGAAACCTGCGTTTTTACGGCGAAGGGCGTTACTTTCATGCCCGCTTTGTCGGGTTGGACGTACAGGGCGTCAATCATTTCGGGCGGGATTCCCAGCTTTGCCAACCTTGGCAAACATCCCGATTCCCGAGCGTCGGTATAAAGGACGAATTTTGCGCCCGCTTCTTTTATTTTGCGGATGACGGGCATAACGCCTTTGAACAAAACGGCTTCGTCGCGCTTTTTTTGCCAGTTGTGGATGATTTTTTCGTGCTCTTTTTCAAAAAAAGCCGCCTGTTCGGGCGTTTTTCCCCGCAAAGCGTCCGTCTGGGCGATGTCGGAGCGGAGGTCTATTCCTAATAAAGGACCCGATGCGCCGCGCTGGTTTTCGGGGACGGCGGACAGCATCGTTTTTTCCATTGTTTTACGATCCGTTCCGTGCAGGCGCGCCAAATCGTCGACGGCTTTATCCAAAGCCTCTCCCCACAGGTTGAACGTGTCCGAGATCGTGTTGTCAATGTCGCAAACGACCAAAGAAACTTCCTTTTTCGGCATTTTTCATTCCTTTCCCGCAAACCGCCGAAACGGAGTATAGCAAAATCGGATGACGAAATCATTATTTTTTGTGGACAAAAATGCTGGACAAATATCAGAAATGCGTTTACGATTTAAGAAAGTCACGAAATCAAAGCGGGTGAAGTCATGTCCGAAGAATTGAAACAGGCGTTTGCGCCTTCGTATAAGCATTTGATTTATAAGGATGCTTCCGAATTAAAACTGCTGGAAAGCGTGTTGGACGAAATGCGGAAGACAAAGCTGGGCAGACAGCTGATTGCGGATGCCGAAGCGTACGGCACGACGGTTGAAATGACGTCGGGGATGCGCGCGATCGGCTCCTTTGACGAATTTACGAAAAAGATCCGCCTGAACTCTTCTTACGGCAAGGACGGGCTGGTCGGAACTTTGTCGCACGAGATGCGACATTCTCAACAGTTTCAAAAAGGTTTGCGTTTTGACGCCCTTTTGGATACGCCAACGTCTTACATTCAAAACCAGACGATCATAGAAGCCGATGCTTCCGTCGCGGCAACCGAGGTTTGTTATGAACTGGCGACTCAGGGAAATTCGGGACCTTTGGAAGAACTGCGCAAGAAAGACGCCCATATCGTTAATCCGTTCCAGAACGAAGCGATTCAGGGAAATCTGGCAAACGGCGGCGCTCATAAAGCGGCGTTTTACGGATGGTATACGGATTATTTCATGCGTGACGCGTATGAAACCAATTATTGCAAGATGTACCGCCAGCGTTATCAGGATTCGACTCACGAAGAATCGGACAAGAAAATGACGCGCACCGTTCCCGTCAGGGAAACGATTGACCTTGTATGCCAATACGGCGGGAAGCCTTATTTGGGTAAGGAAGCCGACGACTTTTTCGCTTCCGAAGAAATGCATACCGTTTCCTATGAACGTTTCAACATGATCTACGGGCGCATTTGGTCGGATCCCGACGTTGATTATAAGGAAGGCGCCGATGCCGTCATGATGAAAAAGTTCGGATTGAAACAGCGCCCTCATTACGGTTACATGCCTGCAAAAAAGCCGCCCGAACTGTTGGGGCCCGTTCCGACGGTGGAGTCCCGCCAGGCAGAAGCGGCGCAAAAAATTGCCGAAACGAAGGCTTCAAAGGCGGAAACTCAAACGGCAAAAGTCGTCAATAAAATATTGGAAACGAAGACCCGTTAAACGGTTTCGACAAAAAATCCCCCCGCACCTCACGCGGGGGGATTTTGTATGTGCAACGAATGCCGTCGGATCGATCGAGATTAAATCAGTTTTTCGGCGGAAGGCTGAAGAGCGTTTTTAACGGCATCCCGTTCATAAAAACGTTCTTTGACAACGCTTCGGGATAAAAATGATACGGCTTTTCAGATCCGCGTCGTGTAACGGCTTTTATCCTTAATCCGTTATGTCGGCGTCCGTTGCCGTAAAGGGCTTATATGCCGAATTTTAACATTGAAGCCCGTTACAAAAAAGCCCCCGAATTTCGGGGGCTTTTCCTTTTTTAGTAGTTCAGGTAACTTGCAATTCCTTTCAGCGTGTTCCTCATCGAATCACAAGTTCCGCTGTCGGGGTAATCGGCGTTTTCCCATTTAGTTTCGATTTGAAAGCCCTTGTTCGTGTTTTCCTTTAGGCAAACTCGCCTGTTAACGCAGGCAACACCCGTGTATGTATAAGCTCCCGTTGAGTAGAACTTCACGTCTTGACAAACGGCCGTATCGGAACCCGGATTGTAATGGGTACATACAACACAATTACAATTCATACAGTTTTGGTAATATGCATCGTTCCAGTATTGGCTTCCCGGTCCGTATTTTTTCATATCTTCGCACATATATTCCGTGCCGTATGCCGAACACTCGTAGCGAGCTCCCTGACCTGCGGTATAGCTTCTGCCGATTGTCAGAGTCGTGTTGGAATAAGCGACGGCGTCACCGTAGACGGCGCCGCCTGCTCCGACGACAACTTTTCCGTAAACTTTTGCGTTGCCATGGACGTTTCCGTTAATGGTCGCGTCGCCGTATACCTGAGCTTTATCGGTAACAACGCCTTTAACTTTTACGTTGCCCCAGACGCGGGCATCTTCGCCGACCCAACTTTTGCCCCAAGTGCCCTCATTATCCATAATGTTGTCATAAGAGGCAACATATCCGCCCTTCATGCCTTTTGTAACCTCAATAGGGCGTAAGTAATAAAAATATTCCGTTGTGAAAGGCATTGCGGCTTTCGTACGGTAAAGCGTAACATTCTTTCGGGTAACGGGGTCATATTGGGTTGTTGTTTCTTTGGGTAACAGAACGATCCGCTTTTTAGGAGAACATTCGCATCCGTTGCTTGTTTCCTTAATCGTCCAATCTTCGGGCCATCCGCCGTTTTCATCGGCGCAGCTTTCGGGCGTGTGCTCGCAATTTAATTGACAAACGCCGTTACCGTCCGAGTAAGCATTGTCATCGAAACATCCGCAATCTTCGCCGAGCGGACAGTTGATACATTCGCCTTCGACGCACTTCTTCGCTTTCGCGCATGTGACGCACTCGCACGTCTTCTTGCACTCGCCCCAGTTCGTCGTCGCCGCATAGCAATCGGGACATCTGCAACCGCCTTTGCCGTCGTCAATCTTGTCGCCGGGGCACCGACACCCGCCTTTGCCGTCCGCTTCCTTGCCGTAATCGGAACAGCCGCAGTCGTCCCCCGCCGAACAGTTTTGACACGCCATGTCACTACATTCTTTACCGTCCGGACATGAAGTTTGGGAACAACTGCAGCTGTATT
>CALXYE010000085.1 GCA_944392845.1 uncultured Alphaproteobacteria bacterium | reverse complement strand
GGGGATGATGATTTGTTTTTCCGAAGAATCCTGTCTGCCGAAGATCAAAGAAATTCTGGAGGCGGCCGCCCCGGGACGCAGCCACGTTCGTCTGTCGTTGCTGATTGATAAATGGGAAGTGGATATTCCGCTGGAAAAGACATATACTTTTACCGCCGACCTGTGGCAGGCAATGCGCGCCGTTCCCGGCGTTGCGGAAGTAAAGGAAATATAATGCTCCCGACGGAACTTTCTTTGATGAGCCTTTTTCGGCATACCTTCGCTTTTTTCGGCGATTTCGCCCGTTTGAAACGCCTTACGACGTTTCCGTTGCTCCTTCTGAGCCTGCTGGGGCTGGCGGGGTTGGTGAAGCCCGCCGTTTTAGCGGGAAAAGAATCTGATCCGGCATTGAATTATTTTTTGATCGGCGCCTTTCTGGCGGTTCTGCTTTTGATTTTGGCGCTGACGATGGTCGGAGTGCATCGCGCGGTTTTCGGTCGGGATGACGGGCGCTTTTTGCTTCTCCGCGCGGGGCGGGAGGAAGTGCGTTATTTACTGGCGCTGTTCAGGATGCTCTTGACGTCCGTATTTCTTTCCGCCGTTTTGTCGGCGGCGGTTTTTGCCGCCGTGTATCATTTCGCGCCGCAAGTGTTCGTCCCTCTGCCTTATCTGGTCGTGTTTTTTCTTGTTTGGGCGCCGTTTTTCATGATCTGCCAGTTCGCCTTTTTGCCGGCGGCCGTTGCGGGGGACGGGATCTCCTTTAAAAAAGCGTTCGGAATGATTAAGGGCATTCGCCTGTCGTTTTGTACGACGTATATTTTCGTTGCCGCCTTGCCCTTTATCGCGGTTATGTTCGCGGGCGGGGTCGTCACGTCCGTCATTCCTTTCGGTTTGACGTACGTCTTCCTCCAATTCCTGCTTTTCGAGCTTTCTTTGTTGCTTTCGTGCATCGCGCAGGCCGTGATGATGACTTATGCCTATCTGGCGCTGAAATAACAATACGCATTTTATTTGTTGCCAAAACGCTCAAAACGGATTAGAACTGTTCCGATTTCACACGCAGGTATCGGCGGTGGGCGGTTTCGATGCGGCATGCGTCCGTATTTGAACGCGCGTTTCGCTCCGGTGCCGAAGGGGACTTCGGCTCAAACGCCTGCGGAGGTTTAACCGGAAAACAAAGAGGATTATTATGGCTCTTCCGACATTTACGATGCGCCAGCTGATTGAAGCCGGCGTCCACTTCGGCCACAACACCCGCCGTTGGAACCCGAAAATGAAGCCGTTCATTTTCGGCACGCGCGATAACGTTCACATCATTGACCTGCAGCAGACGGTTCCCATGTTGTACCGCGCGATGCAGGCCGTTCGCGACGTTGCCGCTCAGGGCGGTCGCGTTTTGTTCGTCGGCACGAAGAATCAGGCTCAGACCCCGATTCGCGAAGCTGCGGAACGTTGCGGTCAGTATTACGTCAACCACCGCTGGCTGGGCGGCACGCTGACGAACTGGAAAACCGTTTCTCAGTCGATTCGCCGTCTGAAAGAAATTGACGCCAAGCAGGAAAAGGGCGAATACGAAGGCCTGACGAAGAAAGAAAAGCTGAACATCGCCCGCGAGCGCGAAAAACTGTACTGTTCTTTGGGCGGTATCAAGGATATGGGCGGCCGTCCCGACCTGATCTTCGTCATTGATACGCTGAAGGAAGAACTGGCGCTGCACGAAGCTCGCCGCCTGGGGATTCCCGTCGTCGCGATTTGCGACAGCAATTCCGATCCCGATGAAATCGATTATCCCGTTCCGGGCAATGACGATGCCATCCGCGCGATCAATCTGTACTGCGACCTGATTTCCGGTTCCGTTTTGGACGGCATTCAGGAAGAAATGGCGAAAGCGGGCGTTGATTTGGGCGCTCGGGAAGACGTCGTTGAAGAAGTCGCCGAAAAGGCCGACGACGAAGAAGAAGCCTCGGCCGACGCTTAAGCGTTTGACGTTTGCACATCGGCGGCGGCGAATTTTTCACTGCCGCCTTTGTCGTATCAATCACACATAACGATTTATTTCGAAAGGAAAGATCAATGGCAGAAATTACGGCCGCTATCGTAAAGGAACTGCGCGAAAAGACGGGCGCAGGCATGATGGATTGCAAAAAAGCTCTGGCGGAAGCCGCGGGCGACATTGAAAAAGCAATTGACTGGTTGCGCAAAAAGGGCTTGTCCGCCGCTGCGAAAAAAGCGGGGCGCATCGCTTCTCAGGGCTTGGTTGCCCTGAAGGTTAACGGCAAAAAAGGCGCCGTTGTCGAAGTTAACTCCGAAACCGATTTCGTCGCCCGCAACGAAATGTTTCAGACGTTTGTCGCTTCCGTCGCCGACATCGCTCTGCAGGGCGACGCGGATCTGGAAGCTCTGAAACTGGCGAAACATGCCGCTTCCGGCAAGGACGTTCAGGGGGCTTTGACCGATCTGATCGCCAAAATCGGCGAAAACATGCATCTGCGCCGCTCGGCTCAGCTGAGCGTCGAAAACGGCGTTGTCGTCGGTTATGTTCACAGCGCGATTGCCGAAGGTTTGGGCAAAATCGGCGCTTTGGTCGCTTTGGAATCCGCCGGCGACGTCAAAGAGTTGGAAGATCTGGGCAAGCATTTGGCGATGCACGTTGCTGCAGCGGCTCCCGTCGCTTTGAACATTGAAGACGTTCCCGCCGAGATGGTTGAGCGCGAAAAGGCGGTTGTCGCCGACATGGCGCGCAATTCCGGCAAGCCCGAAGCCGTTATTGAAAAAATGGTCGAAGGCCGCATGCGCAAATTCTATGAGGAAATCGTTCTGAACGAACAATTCTACATCATGGACGACAAAAAGAAGGTTAAGGACGTCGTTGCGGAAACGGCGAAAAAGATCGGTTCTCCGATCGTTTTGACGGGTTTTGTCCGCTTCGGTCTGGGCGAAGGCGTCGAAAAGAAGCAGGACGACTTCGCGGCCGAGGTTGCGGCGGCCGTCGGCAAATAATATTTTCCGAAACGGCGGGGACTTTTCCTCGCCGTTTTTTTATAAACCGCATTTCGGAGGTCCGTATATGGCAAACTATAAGCGTATCCTTTTAAAGCTGTCGGGCGAAGGGCTGATGGGCGATAAGAATTTCGGCCTGGATGAAAAGAAAGTGGCCGAAATCGCCGCGGAAATCAAAGCCGTTCGCGACGAAGGCGTCGAGGTCGCTCTGGTCATCGGCGGCGGAAACATTTTTCGCGGTTTGGCGGGCGCGGCGGGCGGCATGGATCGCGTCAACGCCGATTATATGGGAATGTTGGCGACGGTTATCAATTCTTTGGCAATGCAGGACGCTTTAATCCGCGCGGGCGTTCCCGCGCGCGTCGTTTCGGGCGTGTCGATGCCGACGGTCTGCGAACCCTATATTCAGCGCCGCGCCAAGCATAATTTGGAAAAGGGCGACGTCGTCATTTTCGCGGCAGGGACGGGGAATCCGTTTTTTACGACGGATACGGGCGCCGTATTGCGCGCCGCGGAAACGGGATGCGAGGCGGTCTTTAAAGCAACGCAGGTTGACGGCGTGTATTCCGCCGATCCGAAAAAGGATAAAAACGCTGTACGCTTTGAAAAAGTCAGCTATGATGAAGTGTTGGTAAAAAATTTAAAGGTAATGGACGCGGCGGCTATTGCATTGGCTCGGGAAAACGGGTTATCTATAGTGGTCTTTCCGATGCATGAGAAAGGGGCTTTGCGCCGCGTTTTGAACGGCGAAGGGGCTTTTACCCGCATCACGGCCGAATAACATAAAAGGACGGATAAAATGGCAACGTTTGCAACATATGCAGAATTAAAGGCGGATACGGCTTCCCGTATGGAAAAGGCCGTCGAAGCTTTGAAAAAGGATTTTTCGGGACTGCGTACGGGACGCGCTTCCACGGCTTTGCTGGAAGGTATTATGGTCGAAGCTTACGGCGCGATGACGCCGCTGACGCAAATCGGAACGGTCAGCGTTCCCGAATCGCGCATGCTCTCGGTTCAGGTTTGGGACCGCTCGATGGTGAAAAGCGTCGAAAAAGCCATTCGCGATGCGGGATTGGGGCTGAATCCGATGAATGACGGACAGCTGATTCGCATTCCCATTCCGCCCTTGAACGAAGAACGCCGCATTGAACTGACGAAGATTGCTTCAAAATATACGGAGCAGGCGCGCGTCGCCGTCCGCAATATTCGCCGCGACGCGATGGACGTCGTCAAAAAAATGCAGAAGGACGGCGAAATTTCCGAAGACGAACAGAAAAAATACGAAACGGACATTCAGTCCATGACCGATCAGTCCGTGAAAAGCATGGATGAGCTGCTGAAAAACAAAGAACAGGAAATCAAGCAAGTCTGATGAAAGAGGAAAACCGCCTTCCCGCGCATGTCGCCGTCATCATGGACGGAAACGGCAGATGGGCCGAAAAGCATAATCTGCCAAGGACGTTCGGCCACCGCAAGGGGGTCGGGGCGGCGGAGGCCGTCGTTGAGGCGTGCGCCGAGGCGGGAATATCCTACCTGACGCTGTTTTGTTTTTCTTCGGAAAACTGGAACCGTCCCGCGGACGAGGTTGCGGCTTTGATGGATTTGTTGCGGACGTATTTCAAGGAAGACGTTCGCAGATTGCAGGAAAAGAAAATCCGCGTCCTCTTTTCGGGCAGGCTTGAGCGTTTGCCCGACGATATTCGGCAAAAGGCGGCCGAGGTTTCCGCCGTTAAGATCGAAAATCCCCGCTTGACCGTTGTTCTGGCTTTAAGTTACGGCGGGCGCGAAGAAATTGCCGACGCGGCGAAAAAATTGGCGCGCGCGGCGGCGGCGGGCGATATTTCCCCCGACGCGATTGACGAAGCGGCGTTCTCTCGGGCGTTATACCTGCCTGACGTTCCCGATCCCGACTTGCTGATCCGTTCGGGCGGAGAAAAAAGGGTCAGCAATTTCCTGTTGTGGCAGGGAGCGTATACGGAAATCGTATTTTCCGAAAAGTTGTGGCCCGACTTTTCAAAAGAAGACCTTCGGGCGGCGTTAAACGAATACGCTTCCCGAAACCGCCGCTTCGGCAGGGTATGATTTTAATTTAAATAAGGATCTCGTTATGTTGAAACAGCGCATTATTTTCGGTTTGGCCCTTTTACCGTTTCCGATTTTGGCTTTGTATTTCGGGACGCCGTGGTTTGAACTGTTCGCCGCGCTGGTTTTAAGCGTGATGGGATGGGAATGGGAAAAGATGGTGCTCGGCCGTTTTTCCGTTTGCGGCATGGCTATGGCCGTTTGCGGCGTTTGTTCCGTCTTTTTGCTGGATGTCGTTCCCGAATTGGCTTGGGCGATTCCCGCCGTCGCCGCCGTTGCCTTGTATCATGCCGTCCGTTCGCAGAACGTTGAACGGCCGAAGCTGTACGCGTTCGGAATGCTTTACGGCGCGTATCCGATGATGGCGATTGCGTATCTGTTGCAAAATTACGGTTTCGTTTCGGCAATCTGGCTGTTCGGCGTCGTTTGGACGATGGACAGCGGCGCCTATGTGTTCGGCAAGATGATCGGCGGGCCGAAGCTGGCGCCGAAGATCAGTCCGAAAAAAACATGGGCGGGATTGTTCGGCGGTATGCTTACGGCGGCTTTGTGGGGCGGCGCGTGCGCGTATTTTACGGAAAATCCCGACGTATACCCCCTGATGCTGGCGTCTGCCGTGTTTGGCGCCGTTTCTCAGGGCGGCGACTTGTTTGAATCTTGGATCAAGCGTTCTTTGGGCGTTAAAGATTCCAGCAATCTGATTCCCGGGCACGGCGGCATATTCGACCGCATGGACGCTTTGCTGGCTTTGGCGCCGATTGTCGTCCTGTTCATCGGTCTGGGCCCCGAAGTGC
>CALXYE010000084.1 GCA_944392845.1 uncultured Alphaproteobacteria bacterium | reverse complement strand
CGTAATGCGAAGGAACGTATTCTTGATAATTTCAGCGGTAATTTTGACGTTTTCCGTGCGCCGGCGCCCGAGGGCAGGTTTACGACAGGAACAGCGGAATGTCCTGATAAATGATCGCCAAGGCTCTGTCGGGAAAAGCGGAAAACAACCTTTCGGGCGTGTCCGTTTCGGGCGAAACGGTAAAATAACCCGTGCCGAATTCCGCCAGCGTCGCGGCGGCGGGAACGTTCGCCGCATAGACCGCCCAGTCAAATGCCAGATTGATTCCGTCAAATTTTTTTAAAACGTCCGGTCCCCAAACGTTGGAAACCTCAAAACGCCGATATCCGTCGGCATAAGCGCGTTCGACGGCTTTGACGACGGCGGCGGTTTCCTTTTCCCGCGCGACTGCGGGCAATGCCAGCCGCACCTTTTCGGGCGGGAAGGGCAGTTCGGAAAAATCTGCGGAAATATCGACGACGGCTTCTTTGACCTTTTTCAGATCGTCATCGGAAAACGCGGAAAAAATCAGGGGATCGTCCGTTTTGACAAAGTAGGAAAATCCGTTCGCAGACGCCGTTTCGGAAACGTTTTCCGCTTCAAGGATACAGGCTTTGATTTTTTCGCGCTCTTCGGAACGGCGCCGTTTAAGGCGATCGGAAACCTTTTCGTACAGCTCTCGGCGCAGGGCGTTTAAGGACGATATCGGAACGAACAGGGCGGACGGGTTTTCGATTGTCAAAGAATGAAGGACAATCTCCGTTCCGCCCGTTTTTTCAAAGGCGTCGCGGACGCTTTTTTCGACGAGCGAAGGATTTTTCGCAGGCGTCAGGGAAACGGACGCTTTGACGCAAACGTCTTCCCAAACGGCGGAAAGGCCGTCCGATCCGATAAAAACGGAAACGTCGGCAGGCGTGCGCGGCAGATGTTCGCCCGCTTTGGGCATATCGAAAGGATAAGCGCTTTTGACGGCGGAGGCGGAGGCCAGATAAACGGCGGCGCCTTCTTTTAAATACGGGGCGGAATCGGGCAAAACGGCGTCAAGGATGCTGCCCGTTTCGGCGCGAAAAACGTCTTTTTTCCGGACGCGCAGGCGTTCGGCGGATAACCCGAAGGGGCGTTCCCGTCCCTCCGCGTCGATTTGAATGCCGTCATATCGGGCGACGGGACGGGAAGTCTTGAAACGGACGGCGCGTTTGCCTTCAACGGCAACGATGCGCTCAATGCTTCCCAAGGGCAGGCCGCGGTGGCCGACAAAGTCGGGATCGACGGGCGCGGCGCGGTCTTTGATTCCGTTCAGGTACAGAGTCGTCGTCGGGCGGCTGAAGATGCAACGGACGTTGTTCAGCTTTTCCTCCAAAACGCGGCGGTCGGTTTCGCCGTCCAGTATTGAACGGTAATAATCGGTAACGGCGGCAACGTACAGCGGGCTTTTCTTGCGTCCTTCGATTTTCAAAGCGTTGACGCCCGCTTTGACCAGAGCGCGGACATTTTCGCCCAAGGCCAGATCTTTCATGGAAAAGGGATGCTTTTTCATTCCTTCAATCAGGAATTCTTCGCGGCAGGGGTAAACGCATTTCCCGCGATTCGCGCTGCGCCCCGCATAGGTTCCCGAAAACATGCACAAACCGCTGTAGCAATAGCACAGCGCGCCGTGGACGAAGGTTTCCAGCTCAATGCCGGGGACGGATTTTTTAATCTCTTCAATTTCCGCCAAAGACGTTTCGCGCGCGATGACGACGCGTTTAAAGCCGAAATCGCGCAAAGCTCTGACGCCTTCCTTGTTGTGGGCGGCCGCTTGCGTGCTGGCGTGCAGGCGCAGGGACGGAAAATAGCGTTTGATCAGGCGGGCGACGCCCCAATCCTGAACGATAACGCCGTCAACCTTTGCTTCGGCAATGTCGGACAACGCGTCAATCAACGCGGGGATTTCGGAATCGTAAATGACCGTGTTGACGGCGGCCAGGACTTTTTTGTTCAGGGAACGGGCGTATCCCGTCAGGTCTTTCAGCTCTTCCGGCGTGAAGTTCGTCGCTTCGGCGCGGGCGGAAAACCGTCCCAATCCCAGATATACGGCATCGGCGCCGTATGCGAACGCCGCGTATCCCGATTCGATGTCCCCCGCGGGGGCAAGCAGTTCCGCCGTCATGGTATTTCCTTTTACCTTTAAGAAACGATAAGCGTTCCGTTTTCTATTTTTGCCGCGCCGCCGACGGGGAGGACGCAATGATTCGGCTGGTGTCCGTAAATGATGTCCCGAACCGCGGGGATTTTCAATTTATTTCCCCATTCGTTTAAAACGTCGTCAACCGTACCGTCGTTTTTGTCTTTGGGAGAGCAACGGTAAAATTCGCCGAACGCGATCCCCGCCAAGCCGTCGAAAACGCCCGCCAGATACAAATGCGTCATCATGCGGTCAATGCGATAGGGGTCTTCTCCGACATCTTCCAACAATAAAACGTTTCCTGTCGTTTCGGGCATATACGGCGTTCCCGCCAGCGTTTCGACAAGGCTTAAACACCCTCCGACGAGCCTTCCTTCCGCTTTGCCCGCATACAGGACGTTGCCTTGAAAACGCTGTTCCCTTCCCGCCAGGGCATCGTCCAGAGAGGCTTCCGTAACGGGGCTGATTCGGCCGTCCTTGGCGTCGTAAGCGGCGACGAAGCCCGAAAACGTAATAAGGCCGCATTTTGTTAAGACGGCATTTTGAAAGGCGGTCGTGTCGCTTAGCCCGACGAAGGGCTTGGGATGTTTGCGAATCAATTCGTAATCCAGCAAAGGCAGCAGACGCGCCGTTCCGTATCCGCCGCGCGCCGCGACGATCATATCGGTTTCTCCGTCTTCAAAGAAAGCATGCAGGTCTCGGACCCGCTCTTCATCCGTTCCCGCGCAAAAACGGTCGCGTTTAAAAACGTTTTCGCCGGTTTTCAGCTTCCAACCCTTTCGCCGCAGGGCAGGCAACGCGGCTTCCAGCATTTCTTTTTCGATGCAAGAAGCGGGGGCGACGATACCGACGACGGGAGAGGCTTTTGCCAGAACGGGACGAATCATGAAACGGCCTTTAAAATGTCGCGGGCAAAATCGCTGAGCGTGTCGTCGCGGGCGCCCATAACGACGATGCGGTCGCCCTTTTCCGCCAGAGATTTGACCAAATGAATGATTTTGGCGCGATCGGGGATGAAATGGACCCGCTTGCCCGTGCGTTCCAAATCCCTGATCAGGTCGGCGGCGGAAATGTCTTTTGCCGCGGTGCCTCCCGCGTAATAAATTTCGGGCATGATCAGCGTATCGTCCATACCCATGCCCGAATCGAACGCTTTGACAATGCCTTGGCGCAACATGCGCGTCGGTCCGAAGCCGTGCGGCTGATAAATGATGATCAGGCGCCCGTCGTGCTCTTTTAACGCTTCCAGAGATGCCGCGATCTTTTCGGGATTATGGGCAAAATCGTCAATGACGGTAATGCGCTTCGGCGTCGTTCCGACGATTTCCGTACGGCGGTGAATGCCTT
>CALXYE010000083.1 GCA_944392845.1 uncultured Alphaproteobacteria bacterium | reverse complement strand
TTGCGTGCTCAATCTGCGTTTCTCCGTTTTTCGCGATGCCGATCAGGGCTTTGTAAAGCGTTGAGCCGTACAAGACGTTTCCCGAAACGCGAAAGCCGTTATCCGTTTGTTCCGTGTCGGGAGCTTCAATAATCGCTTCCAACCCTTCCGCCGTTTCTTCGTCAATGTTTCGGGAAAAGGGAATGTCGTCAATACGGCGGATCAGCTTGAATCGTCCGTCGGGCGTTCTGAGGCGGTCAAAGAAAAAGGCGGCGTAATCCGCTGCGTTGTCCGCCGTCAGGTTCAGCGAAAACAACGAATTGGCTTCGTATACGGCGTCCGACGTGCCGTCGGTTTCGAAAATCTTATCCGCACTGCACAGAAAGGCTTTCGTTATGTTCGGGATTGTCGCAAAGCTCATGACCTTAACGAATTGCGTCGGTTCCGCGTAAAAGGTCAAAAAAGCCTTTGATACGGCGTATTTTCCGTCTTTGAAGAAGGTTCTGCCGATAAAGTCATTGATTCTTCGAACCAAATTCCGGTTTTCTTTTTCCGCTGATGAAAAAATGGCCGACATATCGTTTTCCCGTTAAATGCGTATAAGAATATTAAACTATTATCGCGGTATTTTGTCTACGGTCAAAGACAAAAAAATCCCCCGCGCCGGCAGGGGAGAGAACGTTCTTTATACGGGAGTCTTATGTCGGAAGGTGATGCGCCCTTTCGTCAAATCATAGGGCGTCATTTCAATATCCACTTTGTCGCCGACCATCACGCGGATTCGAAACTTGCGCATCTTTCCCGCAGTGTGCGCCAAAATTTCGTGATCGTTTTCCAATTTGACGCGAAACATTGCGTTCGGCAGTTTTTCGATGACGGTGCCGCTGAACTCCAGTAACTCTTCTTTAGCCATATAAATGCTCCCGAAAATAAACGTTAGGTTTTTATATCTTTTTTATCCGTTTGACGCAATCAGAAATCGAATCCGTCAAGGTCTTCGTCGGAAAGGTCGGAATTTTCGGAAGTGTAATCCGAAAAGATATCGGCGCCTTCTTCTTCCCATTCAATGCCGCGGATGACCCAGCTGCTGATCTGTTCCATTTTTTCAATAGGGATGTTCAGCGTCAGGCCGACCTTGGAAATAAACAGGATTTCCGAATCGGACAGATCGCCGTCTTCGTAACCCAAATAAAACATTTCGCGGATCAGAACCAGCGCCAGGCCGGGGTCTTCGATCCGTTTGACAAGTTCGAGGACTTCTTCCTCCGAACGGGCGCGGATGGCTTCCTTGGCGGCGTCTTTGGAGAGCATGTACAACTTGGCCAGATCAACGAAAAATTCCTTTTCATCCTGGTCGAATTCTCCGTCAACGCGTGCCAAATAAGCGATCGCGGCCAAAAACGCGATGCGCTGGTTAATGTCGACGTGTTCAAAAAATTCCATCATTTTGCGGGAACTCCATAAAAACGATTTTATTTCTTATATACTCTTTTTGTCGATTTTTGGAAGGAAAAAGTTTAATTCCCGCGGGTAAAAACATAAAAAAGAATAAATAATAATCATGCGAAACTTTGATATACGCTTAAAGGATTAAGTGACATTTCATTTTTTCTATGCTATATATAATCATGTCTTTGAGCAGTTTCTTCGCGGAAGCGGGTTTGGGGGCGTGGTCAGAAATGATCGGTCTTGAATATTAAAGTTACAGAGAGTGTTAAGATGAGTGTTGGTACGGTAAAGTGGTTCAATAATACAAAAGGCTACGGCTTCATTTGCCCGGCGGACGGTTCAAAGGACGTTTTCGTTCACATTTCCGCCGTTCAGAAGGCCGGCATCAGAGGCTTGAAAGACGGACAGCAGGTGGAATACGAATTGGTTCCCGGTCGCGACGGCCGTTCTTCCGCCGAAAATCTGAAAATCGTCGAGTGATCGTTTCGGTCGAAATCAACGGGGGAAGAGTTGCGGCTCTTCCCCTTTTTTATTATAATCTCTTTTTTTATTCGGGAGAAAAAGCATGCCTTCATTCGATATTGTATCAAAAACCGAAATGGCCGAAGTGGACAACGCCGTTGCCGGAGCCGTTCGGGAAATGGGGCAGCGTTTCGATTTTAAGGGCTCTAAAAGCTCTTTGGAACGCAAAGACAACGAAATCGTTATCCTCGCGGACGACGCGTTGAAACTCAAACAGGTGCAGGATCTGTTGAAAACTTACATAACCCGTCGCAAACTTGACGTTTCCGCGTTGGATTTCGGCAAGGAAGAAAAAGCCGCCGGCGCTATGGTACGCCAAACCGTCAGGGTCAAGCAGGGCATTGATCAGGAAACGGCAAAAAAAATTTCTAAGGCGATCAAGGATTCCAAAAAGAAAGTCCAAGTATCGATACAGGGCGACGAGTTGCGCGTATCGGGCAAAAAACGCGACGATTTGCAGGACGTTATCGCGTTCGTGAAAACGCTCGGCATTCCGCAGCCGTTGCAATTCGTCAACTTCCGCGATTAAGGGGAAGGACGGAAGCGCTCTTCTCTTTCTTTTGAAAAACGGCGCGCGGGCCGAAAAACGTTTGGCCCGCTTTTGTATTTGTCTTTCCGCGGAAGAAGGGCAAAATTTCTTTCAGGTTCGGCAAACCCGAAGCCGAAGACGCCGAAAATATGCTTCAAAAAAAGAGCTTTCTCCGTTCCGTTCAAGGCGGCTTGCGTTTGCTTCAAAGAACCGCCGAAAATCGGCGCGTCGGGCTTCGCGGAGAATCCGAAAGAACGCATCGCGTGCGCAGATACGGTTCGTCATCGGTCGGAAGAAGCCGTTCCGTCGACGGAACGCCGTTTCGGCACCGCAAAGGGGAAAGCCTCCGTTCATGCGGATTTTCGAAAGAAAAGGCGCCTTCGGGGCGCCTTTTGAACGCTTAACCCATACTTTTGGTGATTTGCTCTTGCATGGCGAAAGTACCCATAACGGACCAGGCGATAACGCCCGAAACGAACAGCGTCGCGACCATGTTCAGAACGCCCGCTTTTTGTTCGATGCCCGTCACGCTGTTTTCCAGCCATTCGTTAGCCATTTGGTCCAAAGCGCCTTGGAAGTTGTCCATTTCGGAATAGATGCGAAGGTCGCCGATGATTTCCTTGTCGGGGAATCCCAGATCGGATTTGAACAAAGCTTCGCCCAAGTTATCGCCGTTGTTGATGTAAACCAGGGCGCTGTCAATGCGGTACAGCAGGTAGGGGCTGGCGTCGTGGCGCAGAGAACGCAACGCCTGGGATACGGGAGTTCCCGCGCGAACCAGAGCCGCCATCGCCAAAAGCCACGTTACGCCGACGAAGATGCGATACAGCGACCAAGGCGGCACGTTGTCGAACATGGCGCGCGTTTTCCCCTTCCATGTTCCGAGAGAGAAATAAATCAGGACGAACAGCGTCGGCAGGATTGAAAACGCCAAAATCCAGTTGTCCTGAATCCAAACCGATAAAGCCACCAGATCTTTCGCGGATCCCGTCCAGCGCGTATTCGGAGCCGCGTTCATCATCGGCGGCACCATGTACGCGCCGATCGCGTAAATGATCAAAACGGTCATCATTGACAGGAACATCGGGTAGCTGACCGCGCCGACCAAAGGCGCCGTCATGCGGTTCGTTCCTTCCACGACCTTGATCAGGTTTTCCAAAGCGTTTTCCAAATGCGACACGTCGCCGACCGAAAGCATCAGGCGTTCGCGGGCGGGAGCCCAGCCTTCCAAAGCGACGGAGAACGGATTACCGTTTTGCAAGGAGCGCGACCAGTAAAGAATCGCCAAAGCCATCGGTTCGTCAGGATTCTTTCCGTCGTTTGTGATAATGCCGCGAATACGGTCTAAGGCATCCATAAGGGAAAAACGGTTATGCAATAGGGAAATCAGCTTTCTGTAGATTTTCAGGCGTGTTCCGCCGCTCATGCGGCAAACGAGCTGAGCGTATATTCTATTGATATCCGTTAAAGAAAAGCCTTTATTCGCCATATTTTTTCCTCTTTGAAGCTTAATAAACGGGGCGTTCGTCCAAAAGGCCGCACCAGCGTTCGACCTCTTCAATGTCCAAAAGGCCGCTCAACATACGTTCGACGGCGCAATCCTTCAGCGTTCTGCCGTTTAAATCGCCCGTCCAGTAATCGATAGCCTTTTTTGTTTCTCCCTTGACGAGCAATTCCAGGAATGTCGCATCGGGAAGCAGAATTTCTCCGACGACGCAGCGGCCTTTAACGCCGCGGTTGTCGCATGCGGGGCATCCCGGCCCTTTCAGGAAACTCTGTTCCATGCCGAAATCGCCGAATGCCTTTTTTAAACGTTTGACGGCGGGATGGTCGGGTTGTTGCGTTACGGGAATGCGGCATTTCGGGCAAACGCGGCGGAACAAGCGTTGCGAAACCATGCCTTTCATAATTTCGGGGTCAAGCAATTTAAAGCTTTCGACGCCCATGTCCCGCAAACGCATGACGACGGCGGGAGCGCTGTTCGCGTGAAGCGTCGTCCACACGCCGTGTCCCGACAAAGCGCCTTTAAAGGCCAGCTGTGCCGCCGATAAGGTACGGACTTCGCCGATCATCAGCATGTCAGGGTCGGAACGCAGGGATGCGGCCAACGCTTTCGTAAATTCCTGTTCTTTCAGCGCTTCCGTGTTCGCGTTCGTCACGGGCATTTGGCGGGCGCCTGGAATCGGATATTCGGGAGGGTCTTCCACGGTAATCAGATTCAGTTCGTAATTGCGTTCCTGAAGCAGGCTGATCATATTGCGCTGTAAGGTCGTCGATTTTCCCGACCCCGTCGGACCCGCAACGATGATGATGCCGATCGGCACGGCGCGCAGGCGGTAAAACATGTCGGATTCGCGCTGCGTATACCCCAAAGCCATCAGATCGCCCGCGTTATCGGGATCGTCGTCGGCGTACAGCAAACGCATAACCAAATAGCGGGAACCGAATGCAATCGGGTTGAATTGAAGCCGGACGCCCAAAACGTTTCGCGGCAGGCGTAATTTTCCGTGCGATCCGCGGAAAGGCGTGTCGCCGACCTTTTGCGCCGCCTGATATTCGTTTTGAGCGTAGTTCGCGTCCGAAATGTCCGAAGATGCGAAGGCCGCGCGGACGAAAGCTTCGCCCCAATCCTTTGAGTTTTCAACCTCGACCTGCATCATGCCGTTCGTTCGGAACATGATCTGAGTCTTTTCATTGCCGACGACGACGTGGATATCCGACACCTTGACGTTTGCCGCGCGCTTCAGGATGTTCAGATAGTCAATCTGCATTTGCAGCTGAGCAAGGTCGGTCGGCCCGTCGTCATCATCCGCAGCAGCGGCGGGAGGAGCTTCCTTTGACGCTCTGTCATAAATGGCTTTGATCAGGTTGACGGGAACGTATTCGGGTTTGCCGACCTGGATACGGCGTTTTCTTGCCAAAACTTCAAAGCTGAGCACGCGGCCGTCAAACTTATGTTCGGAGCTGACCAAAAACCGCCCGTTGGAAAACAGCGCCAGCAAGGCGCGCGTATCATCTTTGACGGGAAAGGAACCGTTCGCCGCCGTAACGCAGGTTACGCCGTGGGAAAAAAGTTCGTTCAATATTTCCGAGCTTTTTTTCGGCGCTTGCTTTTCGGGCGCAGCCGCAGGCGCCGCGGCGGCAGGGGCGGGCGTTCCTCCCGAAGGCTGCTTTTGCGCGTTGGCGGCCATGGCCTGTTTTGTTTTTGCCGGTATAGGCATTGCGGTGCATTCCCCGATGTTACGGAGCTTTTTCGTAAAAGCCCGAATATAATATGATTCTTAATTATATATCAGACAAGAGGTAAAAATTGGTAAAAAAACGAAAGGCGGGAAAAATATCCGCCTTTCGCCGAAAAGATATTTTTATCTGGCCAGTGCCGCGCCGCTGAGCGCCGCGCGTCCCGAGCTCCGTTTCGGAGCCCCTTTGGCCACGCCTGCGGACATGCGCGGATTGAACGCCGTCGAACGCTGAGGCTGAGGAGGCGGAGGCGCCCCTTCGGGTACGGCGGACGAAGCGGGTCCCGCCTCTTCTTCAGGCGTTACCGGTTCGCTCAACAGACCCGCCGAGGGGAAGCCGATCATTTCCTTGGTTTTGCCCAACTGAACGAGGACGAAATCCTTGTCGATGTCAATAACGGTATGACCCGTCGGCAAAATGGTGTTCTTTTTCGCGTAGAACGTCATTTTATCCTTCTTGGAGATCAGCTTCGCGATCAGGCTGCCCGCCGTGCCGCGGATCTCCGTAACGGAATAAAGCATTGAAGCGGGATCGGATTTCTTGACGTTTGTGTCGTCCTGAGCGCTGCCTTTGGGGACTTCGGCGCCGCTGAACGAAATGCCCGTCAGAGCCTGTCCCGCCTTTTTCTTCGTCAGCAGGTCTTCGCCGATCGCCGTCAGGTTGATATCTGCGCGCGACGAGGGAGAACGCTTAACCTTCGGCGGACGGGTAACGGCCATCAGCGTCGGCTTCAGTTCGTTCAACTGAATCAGGGAAGCCGCATCGTATTTCAGCTTCAGTTCCTTGCGCTCTTTTTCTTCTTTCGCTTTGATTTCGGCTTCTTTCTTGCGGCGCTCTTCTTCTTCTTTCTTTGCTTTTTCCTTGCGGCGGTCTTCTTCGCGCTTCAAAGCCGCTTCAATCTGCTTTTGGCGAATTTCGGCCTTTTGGCGGCGTTCAAGGGCTTCCTGACGCTTTAATTCCTGCGCCAGTTCCCATTCCAAACGCGCCTGCGTCATTTTTTCGCGGCGTTCGATTTCGTCGAACAACTGCTGGCGGTTCGCCGTTTTCAGGGCGTCGATTTCCGAACGGAGCTGTTCGCGCTTCAACTGAAGCATCAGTTTGTTGTTTTCGCGTTCCATGTCGGCCATTTCGCGGAAAACGTCGCTGGACAGTTTTCCCAAAAACTGCTCGCTCGGCGGCGTCGTCAGGCTCATGCCGCCCGATGACGAGGAGTCTGCCGACGGCGGCGGAGGGACATCCATATTATCGGTTGAGGCCGCAGGTTGCGGAACGTCCATTGCGAAAGGATCGGCAATGTTATTGTTTGCCGGAGCAGGATCCGGCGCCGGAGGAGGAGGAACAAGATCCGCCGAAGGAGCCGTTGAGGGCGCGGGAGCTTCCGGGACGCTCGTTCCGGCCGGCAGAGGGGCGGAAGCGTCCGCAGGTGCGGGAGCGGCTTCCGCGGGCGGTTGAGGCGCAGAGCCCAAATCCGGCAAAGGCAACGCGGCCGCGTCCGTTCCGCCGTTTTCGGCGGGGGCTTGCGGCGCGGCGGGAGCCGCAGGAGCGGCTTCTGCGGGCGGTTGCGCGGGATTCGAAGCATCCGCCGCGGGCTTTGCGTCATTGGGAGCCACGGGAACCGGTTCACCCAGGAAGGAGTCGTCAAACAAATCGTCCGCGTGTGCCTGAGGCGCCAGAACGACGGAAAGAGCAACCGCCGCCAGCTGAATCTGTTTTTTAACGTATCGCTTCATAGATTTTTCCCTCATAGTTCCAAATTGATTTGTCAGGGCTATAGGACAGGTTCAAGATCTCCAGCCCCGGAAACTTCTTGAACAGGCTCAGCCAGTCGCCCGGCGGATATTCCGAAGAGAAATTGAATTTCAGATTCGCATAAACCCGCGTTCCGGGGACGATTTCCGTTCCCAAACCGTTGGCCGACGTTCTGTATGTGGGCGGCTTTCCCCGTTCTTCGTCCAAACGAATGTTGGCTTTCATGGCTTGGAAGATATTGTTCAATTCCTCGCGCACGTCATAAATCGAATACTTGGGCGTTGACGTGTGGGTGGGAATTTCGCCGATCGATATGGTAACGATCGCCGATCTCGCATCCTCGGAAACGTAATAATCCATGCCTTTCATGGAATATTCCTCAAACGCGCGCTTGACCCATCCGATATGCCCCCATTGCATGCTCCAGTTCGCCGTTACGCCCGAAGCGTTGCAGGAAACGTTATCCAACCGCCACCCGGGAATAACCATCGTCCTGACCTGTTGTATCCCCGCGTAACAACGCAATAAAACGTCATCCAAAACGTTCAGTTTTTCCCACGGTTTGATTTCGACAACCTGTTTGACCGGAGCTTCTTCGACCAAGGCGGGCAAAGGCACGATGGGCTTGATGCGTTTCGGCGCCGAGGGCGTGAACAATCCGCTGACCAATTTATAACCGATCAGCAAAACCAATAATCCCGCGCCGCCCGCGATCATCAGCGTTTTTTGGTCTTTTCCCCCTCCGCCGATGCGGATCATCTTTGATTGGCCCGGCGTTTTCAGGATGTCCCAAAGGTCAACCTCTTCCGTGCCGTCAATGCCCCACGAGGCCGGCGCGATTTTGCGGCCCCAGTCGGGCACCGCCATCATGGCGAAAAAGGCGCGTTTGGCGTCCTCTTCGTTTAAATAGAGAATGTCTTCTTCGGAAAGGATCAAATCGTTACGGACGGCGATGAACCACCAGCCTTCGTCAACTTTGAAAACGGCGACTGAAGACGAACGGTCGGCAAAGATGTCCGCGACGGCTGCCGCTGCGGACGGTTGCCCCGGGCGGTGCCCTTCCTGCGAGTTGCCGATACCGTATTGAGACGACGCCCCTTTGCGCAGACAGTACAAATCCGCGCCGTCCATAACGCCGTCCGCCGTTTCCTTGACTTCGGGCAACGGGTCGTCAACGTCCTGCAACGGCTGCCAGAAAAGACTGACGGCATACGTCGTATCGTTGACGACCATCGTCGCTCCCCAAGGGGGATCGTCGTCGGCTTCGGAATCTGCGGGCAGTTCGTCCGCATCCGTCAGATCGTCTATCGTCAGTTCTTCTTCGTCGTCAACGGCCATACGGATCCCCCTGTTATCTGTCCTTCATGCGCGTTTCCGGAGAAAGCGGAGAAATCAGGACTTCCGGCGTCAGCAGGATGACCAGGACATTGCGGTCGCGGGTCGCGGCATCGTTGACTGAGGCAATGCCTTTGGATCTGTCGGTTGACGTATTGACTTTTTCAAATCCCGTCAGAACCAGCGTGGAACCCGAACTCATGGCGACTTCTTGGACAAAGCCGCGCGTTTCAACGGTCGGAAGCTGGATCATCGTTTGGTTTTCGCCTTCGCCGAATCTCTGCGTATCCATTTGGGTCAGTTCGGTAATCGTCATGGCGAACATGATAATCAGGCGGCCGTGATCCAGAATACGCGGCAGAACCTCCATCGTAAAGCCCGCGTTGATGTTCCCGGGGGTCGCCGTCGTCGTAACGGTGTCGCCGCTGGTTGTCGTTTCGGTTTGTTTGATATACGAGGTATTCGTCGAAACCTGAACGGGAGCGACTTTGTTGTTCAGCGTCGTAACCGTGGAACTGGTAACCAGAGTCGTCGTTCCTTGGGTTGACAAAGCCTCCAACATCAGTTCGGTGCCGTTAAATTTGTTCCATCCGCCGGCTTCGGGAGCCACGATGCCCATATTCATGCCGCCCGCAGTTTCGGAAACGGCTTCGGAGGGAAGGATGCTTCCGGTTATGCCTTTGCGTGACAAGGCGTCGAAAGCCAAGTTCAAATTCAGACCGAAATTCTGTTCGTCCTTCAGGGTAACCTGTAAGACCTTGACGGAAATGGCGACCTGGCGGGACAGCTTTTCGTTCAGGCTACGGACGTATTGGGAAACGCGCTGCAGGGTGTACGGCGGCGCGGTCACCGTCAGAGTACCGTTGGAACGGCCCGCGGTCATCGTCGCGTCGGGGGGCAGCATGCTCGTAACGGCGTCTTCAATTTGCGTCCACAGATCGACTTCTGCGGTTGAATCCGTCGTCGCCGACGTGTTGCCGCCCGTTTCTCCCGAGGCCGTACCCGCGATGTTCGCATTCAGCGACGACGTGACGGGCAGGGCATAAATCGTAAAGACACGCGTTTCCATCTTATAAAAAGTGATGACGCCGTTCTTATACCGCCACCACAAAGCAAAACGCGAAGAAATTTGATCCAAAAGGCCGCTTAATTTACCGGAATATGCCGGCATAAACATGTCGGGAGCGCTGTTTTCTCCGGCGCCTTCTTCAAGGTTTTCGCCCTGATTGGCGTTTTGCGCTTCTTCCTGCAACATATCGTCAATGCGCACGGTGATACCCGTCAAAGACGTGATTTGTTCCGAAACCTGCAACAGGCTGACGGGTTTTGTGCTGACCAAGGTAATGCCTTCATCCGTTTCAAAACGGGCGGGAAGCGGATCGCCTTCGTTGACGCGGACGCTTTGATTGCCCAGCCAGATGTCGTCTTTAACGGCGATGGTGTCCATTCTGTACTGGTCCGAGGGCTTATGCGGTTCGTTCAAGGAACGCTGAACCTGATCCAGCGTCCTGTCCGTTTCCGTTTTGACGGCTTTGGACAGCGTGCAGGACGTCAGGACGACAAGCGAAACGCCCAAGAAATAAAACAGTTTTTTAGTCAGCATTTTCGTCCTCCTGGGTCGTTACCAGCAACACGCGGTTTCCTTTGTAAAACGTTCCCCACGGCGACGGTTGAGCGCGGGCGAACGAACGGATCAGCGCCGACGCGACGTCCATGAAACGTCCGCGGAACATGGCTCCGGCTTCTAAAATATATTCGCGGTCCGTACTCCAAATGACGCGCCACCCGGCTTTATCTCCCCATTCCGTCAGCAAAGAACGAACGGAACTGCCTTCCGTGGCCAGCCAGTCCTCAACGGGATCGGCGGGGTCGTAAGTCGAATCCATGGAAGATTCTTCAACGGAATTTGCGCTTCCCGGAACGCTGCCCGAAGCGACGGATGAGTTTCCCGCCCCGCTGCCCGCTCCGCCGTCGGAAACGTTTTGCAACATTGAACCGTTCAGCGTTCCTTCCTGCGAGCTGTCATAGCTGTAAAGATTGCTGTCGCCGCCGACAGACGACGGTTTTGCCGCCGCAAGGTCTTCGCCGCGGTATCCGTACTGATTCTGAAGGACGTCGGGGGGCGTTCTCTGTCCGAATTGGCCGCCGGCAACGGGAGCCGAAAAATCAGGGGCGGACGAAACCGTTCCTGCCGAAACGCCCGGCCATGCCTGATCTTCGTATCCGGGAGCGGTATAAAGGCATCCGCTTAACAGGGCCGTAGCGATAAAAACGGCGGGAACGCTGATTTTTATGCCGGGATATGCCATGGGGTCTTTCTCCAATTCTTGACTTCGGTACCGTGCTTTCTGAAAAACTTTCTTCAGAGATTACATTAAAGCATTAAATTCTTTAAAAAATCCTTTATAAAACGGGAGGGCCTCCCGTTTTTAAAAGACTTTTTAAGTATTAGCAAATTTTCCGAAAGCGTTCAATCCGTATCGTTCCGAACGATAACTTACCACTGTCTGTAATAAATGCGTTCTTCAACGCCGTCGCCCGAGGACGTGTATTCCTCGTATCCTTCTTCCGGAATGTCGAAAGCGCGCAGAACGATCGTGTGCGGCGTTCTGTTCGTCATGACGGGAAACAGCTGCGTCGGTTCCATTCCCGTGCCTAAAAGGATGCTGCGGATGATGGCGAAACGTTTTTCCTGGATGTCGCGGATCTGATTGCTCATACGGACTTCAATGCCGCGCTGGATGTCTTTTTTGGCGCGGTTGCCGAATGCTTTGATCCATTTGACGGATGACGAGGTCAGCTCGGCGTTTCCCGGCTTAAACGTCAGTCTTAATTCGGAAGGAAGGTCGTTTTCGTCGTTTCTTTTGGCATTGCTTTCCATTCGGGCGAAGGCGTCTTCCCGTACGGACGAAGACGAGTCTTTGCGCTGTTTTCGGGCGGACGATTTCTTCTTTTCGGATGCTTTTTTCTTTTTATTCAGGTCGGGCAGAGAGGAAGCCGTCCCCGATCCGAGGGAAGGCAGGGCGGGCGCTTCGCCCGACGTGCCGAACAGCGATTTGATTTTTCCGACGATACTGTCGTCTTCGGCTTCCGTTTCCCCGGCCTCTTCTTCCGCTGCCGCGGGTTGAGGCAGGGCAGGCAGTGTCATCGGCGCGGGAGCCGCCGTTTGCGGCGTCACCGACGCGGGCATTGCCGCGGCGGGAAGAGGCGCCGCCGTCGAAACGGGAGCCGAAGAACCTAACGGCAGCAAAAGCGGCGATTTTTTCGCTTCCGGCTTTTTTTCTTCGCCGACGACGCGGACTTCGGCCGAGGTCACGACGTCGGGTTCTTCCGTTTTCGGGGCTTTCGCGGCAGGTTCCGAAACATCGGCGACCTTGAATGCTTTGGCCGCTTCCGGATCATGTTTTTTTTCATCGGAAGACACGGTCCATACCGACGGAACGTCCGATTGGGACATGCTGGTCCATACGGCGGCCTGTTGACGGTCCATCCAATTCAGGGACGATTCTTTTCCCGTTTTCGCTTCGGCAAGAGCGGTTTTTGCTTCTTCGTCGCCGGAATTGAAAACTTTATGCGGCCGTCCGTTCCTGTAAATGACGGTTTCCCCGCCGTTCGGAAGGTCATTGCGAACCTCCATGTAATCTTTGGGGGTTTGTTCGCCGGCGTTTTCTTCCCTTGCCAGATTTTTTATGGCGACGATTTTTTCGTCGGCCTTTTCGGCAGTCTTTACGGCCAGCTTGTTTTTAGGTTTGCCGTTCGCAACGGCGATCTTCCACAACCCTTCCGCACCGGAAAAAGCGTCGTTTGCTTTCTTTTGCGCCTGAGCGATTTTTGAACGGACGGTTTCCCGCACTTTCGGGTCTGCCGCCTTGCCGACGGCGTTCAACGTTTCCGTTCCGGGGAACGGGGCATCTTTGACGACGGCGGCCGTTTGCGTTTTTTTCGCGGGCGCCGTTTCGGGAACAACGTCGGAAACAACGTCCGTTTTCAGGGAAGCCGTTTGTTTGGCGCCGCCCATCTTTAATAAGGCGTCGTTTTCTTTCAGCCTTTTTTCTTTTGCTGCGGCAGCGACGGCGGTCTTTTTACTTGTGTCCTCTTTTATTTTAAGGGCGCGGCGCAAAGCGGCAACGTCCAGCCAAACCGTCCTTTCGGCATTTTTTTTGCGCACGGCGGGCGTGAAAGGCGCTTTGTCGGGCGCGGCAACGTCGGGAGGAAGAGGCGGAACGGCCTTTTTTTGTTCTTTCGGCGTCATGAAGGCGGCGGCTTTCGCTTCGTCATAAGCAAAGGCGTCTTCCGCTTCGACGATATCGGCGATTTTTGTTTCGGCTTCTTCCAGAATTTTTGTTCCCGAAACGAGCAAATCGTCCAAAGAAACGGCCTTGTCGCCGGCTTCGGACGCGGCGGAAGGAATAACCGCGGCAACGGAAACGGGAACGTCGGCGACGGGCGCCAGACGTTCGGCGGGTACGGCGCGTAAACTCGGAGCGGGTTCGGCAGGCGCGGATGCGTACACGGGCGCAGGCGGCGCTTTCGGATTTTCCGAAAATTTCGCCGCGACGGCGGGCGTTTTAGCCTTGCGGGCGTCGAAAAAGACGGCGGGCGCCGCACGATCCCGCGCGTTCAAAGAGATATAGCCCGTATTCTTCGGGCGGCCGCCGTACGGTTGAACGTCCACATATGTTTTGACCAGATCGTCGCGAGCGACGGCGCTGCGGTGATTCTTTAAAACATAAAAGGAAAAGCGGCACAGCCCCGCGACCAGTAACAGACACACCGCCAAAAAGGCAAGCGTTCCCGCCGTTACGGGACAAGCCTTTTCCTTTTGTCCGCCGACGTCGGAAGCGGAGGGCGACAACTCGACTGTATGAAGGGGGGTGCGTGGTTCTGTCGTCATTTCGGTAACGCTTTGCTGATAAGACCTATTGCCGTATTTTTCAAAAATATTTATATAAAGTCTATCCGTAAAGTGCTTAACTATCAGTAAATTTTAAGGGCGTTATTCGATTTTTTCGGCCTGATCTTTCGTTTCCGGGGCGAAAAGAAGCGTTTCAACTTCGTGACAGTTTTTTTACGGAAGTGTCATTTTTTTAAATTTTCGTTTGTTTTCATAGGGTTTTTCCGTTTTCAGCGGTTGATTTTTGAGCTGGACATTAAGTCGTGTTTTTCTTATTCTGAAAATATCAAGATGAAAAAGTTTTTAACTTTGGACAAGGAGAATCGATATGTTGAAACTTTTATTCCTGGCTTTGGCAGCCATGGTCGCCACGACCCCCGATGCCTACGCGGACGCTTTCGCAACGGTCGTCGGAAAAGGTAAGTCTCTGTTTACGAACGTCCGTACGGTCGTCTTCGTTATGGGCGGTTTCGGTTTGGTCGGCTTGGCCGTCGGCGCGATCTTCGGCGCGGTTAAGTGGAAATGGTTCGCTTCGCTGGCGTTCGGTCTGGTTATTCTGGCTATTGCGAACGCGGTCGTCGAATACTTCACGAGCGGCGGTGCCGGTTCGGAAAGCAACGCGACGGGTATGTCGGGCGTTACCGATACGATGTAATCGCAACGCGAATAAAAAAACGGATATTGCCGCGGAAAAATTCCGCGGCAATATTTTTTTACGGCCTCTTTATTTCCGGAGCGGGATTTTTTATAATTATTTAGATTTTTTTCAGTTTTCGGGATTATCCTGAAACCAGGAAAGGAAAGCGAAGATGAGGGAACCTTTGTTGAAAGCCGTCGCGATGCCGCCCCGTTTGTTCTGGGCGCCCTTTTTGCCGTCGGCGGCGAACATGGCGTTGCAGTTTCCGTTCATGTTTATCGGAATGGGGCTGTTTAACGCGAATCCGTTGTGGTTTTGCGTAACGATTCTTTTCGCGCACATTTTCCTGATTATTTACGGCGCGCGCGAACCGCATCTTTCGACGATGATGCAGACCTACGGCCCGATGGCGGGCGGCTCGCGTAATATGTATAAGAGTAAAGGAACGAAACTTGCCCCCTGATAGCATATACAGCGTTTTTATCCAAAGTTTGGGAACGGGCGCCGTTTTGGTCAGCCTGCTCGGCATTGTTGCGGCTTCGGCGTTTGCCGGGCTTTTGGCGACGAAGCTGGGGGAAATCATCCTCCCCAAACCCCGGGAAACGCAGGTCAGCGACTTTCTTCCCTTTGAACGTTTAAAGGAAGACGGGGCGACGATCGAATGTCATAACGGTTCCCTGGTGCGCGTTTTTTCGGTTAAAGGGGCCGATGTGGCGATGATTCAGCCGGAAATGCGCGAAAACATGCTGGTTGCCAGGCAAAGCTTCATTGACGCGATGGCCGACCTGAACGTTACCGTTCGCGTCATCACCATTCGCGAAATGACGCCTTTGGGCAACGAAACGAAACATGAAAATCCGTTGTTGCGCCGCATTGCCGAGCAGTGGTCGGAAAGTCTGAGCCGCGTTTTCAGAAATAAGCATTACATCGTCCTGTCGGTTAAAGAGCGCAAAAATCATGCCCGCGATCTGGCACAGGCGGCGCAAGCCCTGACAACGATTTTGGACATGTACGAACCGACGCAGCTTTTTGAAACGGGCGAAAGCGACTTGGATCTCAGTCCCTTTACGTTTTTCGCGCGTTTGTGCAGCCCCGTGACCTGTCCGCGTCCGCGCGTCGGTTCTTTGGAAGGCGCCGAGCTGAAATCCATGCTGACGGCGGACTACATTCATTTTACGGGCGACGAGGGGCTGATTCGTTTCTTTTCGGGCGAAAGAGAGCTTTTCGGTATTGTGATGGGATTGCGTTCGCCCGGGGATTATATGGACGAACAAATGATTTCGGATTTGCAGTCCATTGACGTCGAAGTAACGATGCTTCACACAATCACGCCGATTCCCAAGGTCAAGGCTTTGGCGATTCTGATGCAGCAGGAACGAATGGCGAAAGTAACGAGCTTTTCGGGATCTGTCGCCGATCAGTATGCCGAAGCCGTCGAGCTGATCGACAGCGCCGACAGCGATACGCAGACGCTTTGCCATTATTCGCTCAGCCTGTTCGTTTTCGGCGAATCGATGGAAGAAATCGAATTCGGACAGATGGAAGTCGAGCGCATCTGCCGTCTGTACGGCGTTACGCCCGTGCGCGAAGGCTGGATTGCGCAAGCTTGCTTCTTTACGCAATTTCCGACTTATGAAGTCTATCCGCGCACGTATTCCTTCCTGTCGCGCGCCGTCGCGACCGCGATCGGCATGGAAAAAACGGCCGAAGGCAACGAAAACAGCGACTGGGGGCCGGGACCGATTACAATTTTCCGCACCATCAGCGGAACGGTGTATCGCTGGCAGTTCCACGTTACGGCGGCGGCTAACGCGGTGGCGCACTGTATTTTGTTGGGCTCTACCGGTCAAGGTAAAACGACGTTGCTGGCTTTTCTGGCGGGACAGTCCATGCGGCACCGCGATTTGCGCGTCTACTTCTTTGACCGCCACAGGGGCGTCGAGGTGTTTTGCCGCGCAATTCAAGGAGCTTACGTTAATTTTGACGGCGATAAGGATTCGACGTCAATGAATCCGTTCTCGTGTCAGGACGTTCCCGAAAACCGCGCCTTTCTGCGCCGTTGGCTGAAGGCGATTACGATGGTTGACGACGCGCAGTCCGAAAAAGAGATCGCCCGCGCCGTAACGACGGCCTTTGAGTATTTGCGTCCTGAAGAAAGAACTTTAAAGAACCTGCACAAAAGTTGCTTTTCTCCGACGGGAGCGATGCGCCGCGAATTGTTCCGCTGGGTGAACGATCAGCAATACGGGCTGATTTTCAATTCGCCGAACGATACGTTGGATATGACGGCGCGCTTTATTGCATTTGACTTTACACATATTTTTGAAGACGAAGTCTTGGCGCCCGCAGTCATCAGCTATATTATGCAACGTATTCACAGCGTTTCGGGTCAAACGGGCGATCCCAGCCTGATCATGATCGACGAAACGGCGCCGATGCTGAAACATCCGATGTTCCGCGAAAGTTTCATTATCGGCTTGCAGGAAGGGCGTAAAAAGCGGCAGGCTTACCTCTGCGCTTTCCAACAACCCAATATCGTTGACAGTTTGGGGTTGGGCGAAGTCATTCGCGGCCAATGCCAAACCGTTATATTCTTCCGTAATCCGCAGGGAATGGAGGAAGATTACGAAAACTGGCGCCTGACGCCGCGCGAACGCGACTTTATTTTCGGCAGGGCGTTCAAAGAACTGAAGTACGCCATTTTGGTCGCGCGGCCCGCCGTCGGCGAATCCGTGATTTTGGATGTCAGCCTGGCCGGCTTGGGACCGTACCTGAAGCTGTACTCTTCGGGACGCAAGCACGTTTTGTTGGCGGAACAGCTGATGAAGGAATACGGGCCCGAGGCGTTCGTTGACAAATATTTGGAAGTTGCCTGATTTTTACCGTAAAACCAAAAGGTTGCACGAAGCGGCGAAGAACAAATTCGCCGCTTTGCCTTTTTTTGTCTTTTTTTTGTCATAATTGCCTTAATGAAAACCGTTGTTTTGCCATAATTATATGTTTAAAATTTAAGTATAGGGCTAAGAAAACTACCTTAATTCCGGCAGAAGTTTAGGGAGGCTTCGATGAAAATTTTGAAAAAATCGGCATTGGTCGGTCTGACGTTCGTTTCGGCTTCGTTGGTTGCGGAACCTGCCAAAGCGATTCCCATTCCGACGATCGGCATGAGCGAGCTGGTGCAAAACCTGGAAATGGTGAAGCAAAGTATTGAACAGGCAAAACAGCAGTTCGAACAAATCAAAAACGGCGTCGAGCAGGCTAAAAACATGGGCGGAAAGCTGAGTTTGGACGGTTTGAAAGGGATGTTGGACAGCGTTGACAAGATCTCGAAGGCCGTAACGATTCCTCCTGCCGCGAAAAAGATCGGGCTGACCGAGGAAGTCGTGAAGGAACCCGAAAAGGTTAAGGATTGGGTTCAGGGTCTTTATAAGGCAAAAGACGGAGAATTTGATCCCGAACAAACGAAAAACTGCCGTGCGGCGGCGTCTCAGCTTAAGGAGGAGAATACGACGGCCAGCTTGAGCGAAAGCTTGGCGACCCAAACGGAACTGGCATCGGGACAGGATATGAAGGAGGCTCAGGAAGCCGTCAACAATTCAAGCGATCAAATGCAGATGCTGGGCGCCAATGCCAAGATTCTTCAAAAGATCCTGAAGCTGAAAGTCAAGGATACGAAAATGCAGGCAAACGATACGGCGGCGAGTTCGATCGGAGACGTATGCCGTTAAAAAATGGTTGAGCGTATCAATCGAAAAAAACGGAGAAAGACCATGTTTCGCAAATATACTCGAATCATTTTTTTAGGCGCGTTCTGCCTTTTGCCGACTAAAGTTTCGGCACAAACGACCACGGACGTCGTCATGAAGTTGCAGGCGATGCTGAATACGTTGAGCGAAGCCCGCGGAACGATCGAAAAGATTGCTTCGACCGAAAACTTCACGTCGATGACCAAGAATCTGGGAAATCCCGCAAACTTGATGGAAACGTTAAAAAATACGGGTATTTTCAAACAGGATCAAAAGGACGAACCCATCGGCAAAGCCGCGCCGATTCTGCCCGGCGAATTGGCTGCGAAGGCGGACGATCCGAACGCTTCGGCCGAATGGATGCGCAATAATATGCGCGCGGGAACTCAAATTAAAGAGGTACAGGAAATCAGAGGGCAACAGCAGGCGATGACCTTTGTTGCCATGGCGCAGGCATACGGCAAAGCCGTCGCAACGCGCAAAAAACTGGATAAAAACCTGTCCGAAATCCCCGCTTTGGAAGAGGACGGGCAAAAAGCCGAGGAAACTTCCGAAACGGCGATGCTGGGCGAGATCAACAGGGTAAAACTGCTGACATTGGAACAGGCGGGGTACACCCAACTGTTGAGGTCGGCGGGGACGCAGGCTCAGACGACGGTGGATTTCTTCAGCATTGATGCCAATACGCAGGAATAAGGGAGGAAAAGGGTATGTCAAAAAAAATCTGCATTTCGATATTTTTGGCGTTGGCCGTGCTTTTCTCCTCTGCGGAGGCGCAAGCGCAGGGATGGCCCGTTTTTGACGCGACGAAGCTGGCGTCTCTGGTCAGCAGTTTGGCGGCGAAAATGCAAGGTTTTCCGACGGCGCTTCAAAACATCAAGGGGATGGAAGATCTGCAAGCCGTCGTTAATCCTCAGAAACTGAAGGAAAGCTTGGGAAGTTTGACCGACTGGGGAAAGAGAGTGCAAGAGATCTCGGGAACGGAAGCCTTCAGTTTCGGCGAAAGCGTCGTTGCGCAGGCAGGCAGCAAAGGCCCGGATGAAGCTTCTCGAGTCGCAAAAGAGTCATTTTTTATTAAACCCGGGGAAAAAGCTTCCAAAGAAGATTTGGAGCAGCTGAATAAAAAACGCAAAGAAGCCAGAGAACTTGCCGCTAAGCGTCAGGTAGCGACCAGCGTTTATATGATTACCAATCATGACAAGGACGTGGAGGAACGGACGAAGGCCGTTGAGGAGGCGTTGGAAAACGCCGCGAAAACGGGAGCGCTGGTTGACCAGATGAACGCCAATACGTTGGCCGTCATGGCGAATGCTTATGAAACGATGGATCAGATCACGTTGTTGATGGCGGATATGGAAC
>CALXYE010000082.1 GCA_944392845.1 uncultured Alphaproteobacteria bacterium | reverse complement strand
GGTCATGACGGGCGCCTTTGGTAACGGGGCACATCTCTTGCACTTCGTGCGAGCACATATAAGAACAAGTCATTGAATGCTTTCTCCAGTTAAAAATTTTCAAACGTTTTCTTTATAAACTTTCGGCGCGCTTTTGGCATCTTATTTTTTTTCGAAACGGACGTTTTTTTATCAACATCTTTTTTTATTTTCGGGACTTGTTATAATCTCGAAAGAAAAAGCGTTCTTTTACGGGAGAAAATGATGAAAGTCGTTGCGTTTAACGGCAGCTCCAGAAAAGACGGCAATACGGCGTCGCTGATCTGGGCGGTATTCAAGGAGCTGGCCGCCGAAGATATCAATGTCGAAATGATACAGCTGGCCGAAACGCCGCTGTTTCCGTGCCGCGGTTGCGGACTGTGCTCCCGTTCCGCGGACCGCCGCTGCGTGATTGCCGAAGACCCCGTCAATGCTTGGGTCGATAAAATGAAAGAAGCGGACGGGCTTATCCTGGCTTCTCCCGTTTATTTCGGCGACGTGACGGGACAGATGAAAGTATTGATCGACCGCGCGGGAATGCTGTCCGGAGCGAATCCTTCGGCGTTTCGGCGCAAAGTCGGCGCGGGAATTGTCGTCGGCCGCCGCGCGGGCGGGCTGAACGCTTTTCACACTTTGAACAACCTGTTTCTCCTGCGCGAGATGATCGTTCCCGGCGGGAATTATTGGAACGTCGCGCAAGGCAGGGCGCCCGGAGAAGTTAATAACGACGAAGAAGGCATGCAGGCGATGGCTGTGCTGGGGCGCAATATGGCTTGGCTTTTAAGAAAGTTGAATGAATAAGATTTGACAAAAAATCGACAAAAACTCTTGTCTTCTTTTAAGGGAACGGATATACTTAGAGTACAAAACGGGTGCGGGGGTATGTCATGCAAATTGAAAAGTTAGCGTCTCCGACATTTATTTTGAATGAAAACGGAAACGTGAGCGTTCTGTTGCCGGAGTTTTCCGGCGAGCCCGAAGCGCCGAGTTTGTCGGCGACGGATGCGGGCACGTTGTTTTTTAAACGCTCCGGCAAGGACGGTTGCCGTTTGACCGATATTCCCGGCGAAGTGATGAATGCATTGGCAAAAGTTGACAAATGTCTGGTTATTGAACTGGACTTGGGTTTGGTGGCCGATCTGTATGAAAAAGATGACGGCAACTTGGAAACGGCTTTTAAAAAATTCTACGAAGCGGACGTTATTGGCGTACCGGCCGGAAAAGGAGAGAAAAAATGAACGTAGCGGCGACGGTCCTGTTGTTGAGGGGAATGCGCGGACACGGCGGTTTCGGCGGCGGCGAAGGCAGCGATTATACGCAAGCTCAGGAGCGTTACAAAATTCCCGAAGCGTACAATGCCGCTTATCGCATTGACGGAACGTCGATTTTGACGGCGTATCTGGACGGGCGGTGCAAGATGACGGCGTTCGGCGCTTCAAACGCGCACAACATCTTTAACGATACCTTGACGGAAAGGAATTTACGGGAACAGATCCCCGCTTATCGGGAATACGCGCAAAGTCAGGTCAATATGATTACGCCGCCTTCTTTTATGGAAAAAGTCATGCTGTTGCGCCGTACGCTCAAAGAACAAAGAGCCGGCCGGATTTTAAACGTATCGACGTTGGGGCTGACGGCGTTGGGCACGGGGATGATTTCGTTGGCGGCCAGAGCTTACGGTCGGGCGAAAGGCTATGTTTTGGAAAAAGCGCTCGGCCGCGAAAAGCGTCAGGGGTTTTCCGAACGTCTTGCCGATTTGAAATCCCGTCAGGACTTTAAGCGCGATTTGAAAAAATTGGATAAACTGGCCGCCGTCAGGGCGCAGGCCGTCGAAAATTCTTCTTATGCCGCTCAGACGTATTATGCCGAAGGAACGTCGCGTCATCGCGTTTTCACGACCTCCGAACTTTTAAACGCTTATTTGTTCGGCCGGCGCGATATTGACGAAAAAGGCGTTTCCAACGTCGCTTCCGATGTGTATGTGCGGGAAACGTCCGTTTCTTTGCAGGAAGTGGACAGGACTTTGGCCAAAACGGCTGAACGCATCGATATGATCGAACCGCCGTCGCGTGCCGAAAAAATTTTGATGCGGGCGGAAAAATGGCTTGAGGAGCGGCGGCAATACCATTCGGTTGATTCTTCGTTGACGGCGGCGGCTTCGGCGTTAATCGGCAAAATGACGCAAAAGTACATTTGCCGCAAAGAAGCGGAAAATCCTGATTTTAAAGGAAAGCTGAGTATGTACAGCCGCTTTTCGGACATTCGTTTGCGCGGCCAATATGAACAAGACGCGGTCAAGTTGAAGGCTTTGCGCAATAAAATGGCAACGCGATAATCCGCTAAAAAGCCTCCGAAACAGGGGGCTTTTTTTCTGCTTGCGTTTTGGCCGTAAAGTTCAGGATTTTTAAAAAAACGCCGACTGATTTGTGAAGGTCGGAGCGAGCCTGAAAACAGCTTTTAAATCAAAGGACGTCGGGCTGCCGGCTAAAGAGGAATACGCGCGGATCACGGGAAGGCTACAGGGAGGCGCGCATAAAAAAACGACCGGACGAAAAGACAAACGGGAACAGGTTTTTCGAGCGTTTTGTGAGGGGGCGGGGCGTATTCAACCCGCGCCGGACCGGATGAAAACCGTTCAGGCGTTTCCGGCGGTATAAATCATGCCAAAACCCCCGCGTTATGTGCGGGGGCTTTTTAACGGTCATTTCCTGACCAGAGGTTTATATTTTACGCGGTGAGGCTGATCGGCTTCCGCGCCCAGACGGCGTTTTTTGTCGGCTTCGTATTCTTCGTAATTGCCTTCAAACCATTCGACGTGACTGTCGCCTTCAAAAGCTAAGATATGCGTCGCGATACGGTCAAGGAACCAACGGTCGTGGGAAGTGACGACGGCGCATCCGGGAAAAGCGAGCAGAGCTTCTTCCAACGCGCGGAGCGTATCGACGTCCAAATCGTTTGTCGGTTCGTCAAGCAAAATAACGTTCGCGCCCGATTTCAGCATCTTTGCCATATGGACGCGATTGCGTTCGCCGCCCGACAGCTGTCCGACTTTCTTTTGTTGGTCGGCGCCTTTAAAGTTAAATTGCCCCA
>CALXYE010000081.1 GCA_944392845.1 uncultured Alphaproteobacteria bacterium | reverse complement strand
AAATCTCGTTGATGCGCGCCCCCGTAAACAAGGCTATCAACGGCAGCCAAAAACGAATGCGGCGCGGGTGATTGGTGCCGACCTTGTTATAATTGCGCCCGTCGTCCTTGCACCCCGTATATAACGGCGCGTGGAAAATCGCGTTGAGTTGTTCAATACTGAATGGGGCGTATTTCTTCGTCTGAGTCTGATTATGGGAAACAGGCCAATCCACCGCGTCAACGATATTTTCTTGAATATCGCCCTTACGCAAAGCTTCGGCAAAAACGGTCTTTATGCACCCGACATACTCGTCAAGCGTCTTTTGCGTAATGCAGTTTTCAGGTTTCCTTTTGCCGATTTTGATGTGCTCGAAAATACTTTTCTTGTTATGGTCATGTCCGTAGGAGTACGGGATATAAGCCAGATTGTTTGCGGCGTTCTGCAAGTCGTCCGACGTGATTGAACGCATATCCCTGCCAACGCCCAACAGTTCCTGAACGACCTTCGCGCGGCCGAGAATCTTTTTATTCGCGTCAGTTTTATTCTTTCTGGCGGGAAGATTACAGTATTGCGTGGCAATGTCTAAAAACGTTTTCCCCTGCGTCGCCTTTTGAATAATCTCTTCCTTAACGGGGGCATTATAGCCGCTTTGCGCATAGATGGAGGAGTTGGTTTTCGATGCCGGAATGCCGGGGATTATTTGCGTCGGCAATACGGGTTTCTCTCCGTTCAGGTACTTGACCATATAATCCAAAAACTGCAACTGTGCGCGCATAAAAACCTCGCGCACGATGTTCTTGACTGAATCGGTCGGTCGGGGCAGATTCTCCTGTTCAAAATACGCGTTGCACTCATCGTCAATCAGGGAAAAATCTCCGTTGTAATAATAGCCGTGCGCCTCGTTGAAACGGTTTTGGTATATGTCGGCAATCATCGGCACGCCGGCTTTATTCTGTTCGGTGCGGATTTTGTCTTGCAGATGCTCGACCAGCAGCAGCTCAATCAAGTGTTTGTCATACGGATAAACACAGCCGTAACCGGATTGACGCAGTTTGGCTTTGGTTTCTTTCAAACTGGGAAGCAAAAGTTCGTCGGGAATTTGAAAAGGTGTCGTCATCGTTTCGTCCTTAAAGCGCAATCGTTTCATTAACTCCGACATTACCACAAAATAACGTTGTTCAGCCAGTCCCCTGTCTTTGGTGTGCAGAGAAATCCAAATTTGTTTCCGCCCTTCCCGCAAAGCTTCCGCCTTTGAAAGGCTATATACCGCATAATAGGAAAAGCCCCTGTTATACAGCGTCATCGGGACACCTTCCTGTGGGGCAAAAGCTCCTCGAAAAGACTGGCGGGAAGAGATTTTATTAGCAGTTTTATTAGCAGTAAGTTTTTGAACTTGCTGCAAAAACAAAAAGAACCCGTTGAAAACAATGGGTTCTTTTGCAAAATGGCGGAGAAGGGGGGATTCGAACCCCCGGACCGAACGAGCCGGTCAACAGATTTCGAGTCTGCCGCATTCGACCACTCTGCCACCTCTCCGTATTCACTTTTGTCGCGCCGATAACGGCTCCGTTTTCCGTCCGCGTTCCAAGGCGCGTTTCCTTAAAAGAAAACCTTATCCTTTTTATATCAAAGATTCCCGTTGTCAATCGGAAACTTGTGCAAAGGTGAAAAAGCCGCGTAAAATCCGTTCTGCGGGATCAGAAAACTTTTTCGCTTTATTCAATTTTCGTTTTGTCGCGGAAATGCTCTGAAAGCGCGGTATTACCCGCTATGCGCTTTAATGCGGCCGCCGAAGCCGGTTCCAATGGTTCGACCGAGCGAAAGGATTTTGCCGATCGTTTCTTTTCGGGCATCTTCGGCAGGGTTCGCGGGTGTTTTTCCCGGATAGATTTCGTATTTTTTTCGCACGGACGGATCCGTCACGTTCGGCATGATAACGTTCGCTCCGCTTTGCAACGCCTTGGCTTGACCGTTCGGCGCCAGCGTTTCCATCGCCGTCGTCGCGGGAATGTTAATCGTCGGAAGCAAAAGACGCGTTAACGCCATGACTTTGACGGCTTGAATTAAATCTCCGCCCTTCTCGTTCCTTAACGGCGTTTGCGGATGCGGGATATACGGGCCGATTCCGATCATGTCGGCTTCGATTTCCTTGAAAAACAGGATATCTTTTGCCAAGTGTCGGCTTGTTTGGTGCGGAAGCCCGACCAGGCATCCTGTCCCGACCTCGTACCCGAGGGTTTTTAAATCTTTCAGGCATCTGACCCTGTTTTCAAAACTCATGTGCGGATGCACGGATTCGTAAAGCGCTTTGTCGCTTGTTTCGATGCGCAGCAAATACCTGTCCGCTCCCGCGTCTTTGAAGGCTTTGTAGTCTTCGAAAGGTCTTTCGCCGACGCTGAGAGTAACGGCAACGTCAAAGGCTTTGACGCGGCGAATGACGGAGCTCATACGTTCGGCGGAAAACCAAGCGTCTTCCCCCGACTGCAGAACGATTGTCCGATAGCCTGCTTCGGCCGCTTTTCGAGCCGTTTCGACGATTTCGTCCTCCGTCAGGCGGTAGCGTTCGGCGTTTTTATTTTCGCACCGCAAGCCGCAATACATGCAAAAACAGCGGCATATATTTGAAAATTCGATCAATCCGCGCAGATGAACGGCGTCGCCGACGTATTTTTTCCTGACTCTGTCGGCAGCGGCGAACAGAGCTTCGTCATATTCGGAAGCGTCCAAAAGAGCCGTCAGCTCGTCAATATTCAGGGCATGCGTCGTTTCGGCTTTATAAATAAGGTCGTTCATGGCGGAAAGGCTTTGTCTGTCGGTTCGTTCGGCTGTATATTAAAGCGGTTGCGGCCGATTGGAAAGGAAAAAGGAATGAACATCAGGGATGTGGAAAATATCGGGTTGGCGGGCATTGATTCGAACGGCAACGAAAGGAACTATTCTTTGTCCGATTTTTCGGGACAAAGGTTTGTGCTTTATTTTTACCCCAGAGACAATACGTCGGGGTGCACGCAGGAAGCCTGCGATTTTCGGGACAATATGAACCGATTGACCGCAAAGGCCGCCGTCGTCGGCGTCAGTCCCGACAGCGTTAAAAGCCACGTTAAGTTTCGCGAAAATCATTCTTTAAATTTCGTTCTGTTGTCCGATACGGAACACAAATTGGCGGAAGCGTTCGGCGCGTGGGGCGAAAAATCAATGTACGGTAAAAAATATGCGGGAGTGATACGGTCAACGTTTTTGATCGGCGCGGACGGCGAGGTCAAAAAGGAATGGCGAAAGGTCAAGGTCAACGGCCATGTCGACGAAGTGTTGAAGGCTCTGGCCGAAGAGGGGGAATGAAATGGAGCCGCAGGAAATTGAAGACCGCTTTGTAGAGCTGGAGATCATGGCGGCGGAACATGAGCGAATTATCAAGGATCTGAATCAGATTGTGGCGGAACAGGCGAACGTGATTGATCTGCTGAATCGTCAGGTACGTTATTTGTGTGAAAATTTTGACGCGACGGGAGCCGTAAAACCGTTGTCGGAAGAAACGCCGCCGCCGCATTATTAGAACGGGAAGATCCCGGAAGAACGGCCGCTTGAAAAGGCGGGACGGCGGACAAAGACCTTTCGCGCCGTTAAAGCGTAAAATTTTATCTCTTGCTTCGGCAAAAGCAAAACGGTTGACGCGCCGCCGGCAGTCTTGCGGGAAATCAACGCGCGGCCGTTTTTTTCAGCGCGGCGGATAAAACGAGCGCTTCGTCCGCTTTTTCCCGTTTTTTGTCGCGAATGATCCGAGCCGCGCGCATTTGTTTGTTTTGATACATGACCCTTTTGGCTTTGGGGCCGACGGCTTTTCCTTTTTTCTTGGCATACGGACGGGGTTCCGTCGGGATGGAGGCGAGCGAAACGTCGGGAAGCCTGCCTTTAAAGCGGCTTCTGGCTTCAAAATAACGTTCGAATTTTCTTTTGACGTCTTCATACATGACGGCATACTTTCCGCTTTCCAACGTAGCGGGATCTTTCGTGAAATAAGAGGAGGTTCGCTGCGGGTCGCGGCAGACTTCGGCAATAATCGTTCGGGCGGGAAGAGATTTTAATTTTTTGTTCAGCCGCGACGGGTTAAAGCTCTGTAATTCTTTTAAGAGGCGCTTGTCGTAATCATTTCTGCGGACGGAGTTGTCGTACCATCCCAAAAAAGCGGCCGTCCGCGCTTCGTCCGTATTGCTTCCGTTTCTTACGGCGTTTTCAAACGGAACGACGATTTCGGGATAGCTTTCAATAAAGTCGTTCCAAGCGGCGGGGCGTCCCGCTTCCTTGAGCTCCCATGCGACCAAACAGCCGTATGCTTCGGCATCCGCTTCCGTCGCGCGGGAAACCATCATTTTCGTTTTTGTATCATGGACGTCGGGACTGACGGAACGAATCGCCTCTGATTCGTATTGAAAAGCGTGCCTTAATTCATGAGCCAGCGTAACGACGGCTTCCGGCGTCGAATTGCGCGGGTTCAGCGCGCAAAATCTGTCTACGGGATCCGCATAGCCGAAAGAATCATCTTCAACGGTGCTTTCATCAAATCGCAACGAATAGCCCATTTGCGCGGCGGCTTCCAGTATGGCGCGCCCCGCTTCGGAACGGCACGTTTCATTAACGATTCGCGCCAGTTTGTTTTTTTCCTTCGGCGTGCCGTCTAAAACAACGGGAATCAGAGGAAGCTCTTCAGCCCCTTTTCGAAAATCGCCGCGTTTTTTATCCCGTCCCGAATGTTTTCGGGAAGTGCGGGCGAGGGCGTCTTTCAACGTCGAAATGCCGTTTGAAGCGACCGTCGGAGAAAAGCGTTCTTTTTCCAGCATCCGTTCTTCCTTCGTTATCGTATTTTAGGACGTTCCACGGGAAGATGGGCGAATACGGGCGTTACGT
>CALXYE010000080.1 GCA_944392845.1 uncultured Alphaproteobacteria bacterium | reverse complement strand
TATTTTGGGCTTCTGAATCGTATGATGCGGATATTCGCGTTTATAAGGTAAATGAAAAATATGAAGCTAAATGGAATAAGGGAAATCCCTTTGTGGCAAGGTTAGGTTAATTAAAAGCGCGGGGAGGATAATATGCAGACGTGGGGAATAAAATTAGGCTCTTACGGAAGCGCCGTTGAGTTTTGTGAAAATCACGAGATCGTCGGTGTAGGATGGAAAGGGTATTCTCCCGACGACGACGGACTCCCCGCGCGCTTGCGCCGTTTTTGCCAAGACGTCGAAATCGGCGATTACGTCATTTATTATAATCCGCGCAAAAAAACATTTTCGTTGTGTCGCGTGATCGGAGAAGCGCGGCATCGCGATTTCGATTCGGATAACGATATTGACGTTTGGAATTATCGAAAGGTTGAAAAACTAAAAGAAATCAACTATCTGGACTTCCCCGGTCTTTTAAAATGGAGCGTATTGGGGCCGCGTATGTCGTTTTGGCGTATCGAAAACAATAGCGCGGAAAAAAATTACGCGGATTGTTTGGCGCACGACAAAGATTTTTTTGAACGGGAAAACAAAGAATTCAACGAGGCTTTCGCAAAAATGAAAGAGATCGTCCTGAAAAAAATGCAAGATTTTCAGGACGGGGATTTTGAAAAATTGTTGTTTGATTTAATGGAATTTCAAGGCATCAAATGTTCTTGTGACGTCGGAAAATCCAAAGCGATCGTTGATGTGTACGGAACGGGGCCGTTCGGTCAAAAATGGTACGGTCAGGCAAAAAGAAGGTTGGGAAAAAAAGCGTCTGAAGAAGAGGTTCGGAAATTTGTTGAGGCCGTCGGTGACAATTACGGCATTTTCGCATCATTTGACGGGTTTGACGAAGACGCGCAAAAAGCCGTCGGAGAGGATGAAAACATCTTGTTGCTTGATAAAGAAGATTTCGTTGACCTGATTCTTTCGGGAAAGATATCGGACGATTTGAAAATTCGATTAAAACTGTCGGTTTAAACGGCTTCGCCTTCCAGCGCGGCGGCGGTCGTTTTTGTGATGCGAACGGGGACGATTTTCCCGATCAGCGAAGCGTCGCCGTTGAAAACGACGTTCTGCATCTGCGGCGAATGCCCCAAAAGCGTTCCTGCCTTGCGTCCGACGCCTTCGGGCATGACGTCAAGCGTTTTTCCGAGGAAATCCGCGTTGTAAGCCGCATGCTGTTTCATCAAAAGTTCCTGCAAAAGGTCAAGACGTTCGCCTTTGACGTTTTCGTCGATTTGGTTTTTCATGCCCGCGGCGGGCGTTCCGGGGCGCGCGCTGTACTTAAAAGAATAGGATTGGGCGAAACCGACCCGTTCGACCAGAGCCATTGTGTCTTTGAAATCCGCGTCCGTTTCGCCGGGAAATCCTACGATGAAATCGGACGACAGGGCAATGTCGGGACGGGCGGCGCGCAGTTTTGCGATGACGTCTTCGTATTGCGCGTGCGTATAGCGGCGGTTCATGGCTTTTAAAATGCGGTCGGAACCCGATTGGACGGGCAAATGCAAATACGGCATGACCTTGGGAATGTCGCGGTGCATGGCGATCATGTCGTCCGTAAAATCGGACGGGTATGACGTCGTGTAACGGATGCGCCAAATGCCGTCAATCTCCGCAATTTTGGCGACCAGACGGCTCAAATCCCATTCTTTGCCGTCCAATCCTTCTCCGTGCCAGGCATTGACGTTTTGCCCCAAAAGCATCAGTTCTTTCGTTCCCGATGCGGCCAGTTCGCGGGCTTCTTTCAATATCTCCGCCGCGCTGCGGGAATATTCCGCCCCGCGCGTGTAGGGAACGACGCAGTACGAACAGAAACGGTCGCAACCTTCCTGAATCGCCAAAAAAGATGACACTCCCGACGCGCGCGCTTCGGGCAGGAAGTCAAACTTGGGTTCCGCGGGAAAGTCCGTGTCGATAACGCGCAAGTGTTTATTTTCGTCCTGCAGTTTTCGCAACATTTCGGGCAGACGGTGATAAGTTTGAGGCCCCATAGCGATATCGACGAATTTTGCGCGGTTCATGAATTCGTCGCTTTCGGCCTGAACGACGCAACCCGCAACGACGATGATCAGGTCTTTGCCTTCTTTGCGGCGGGCTTCTTTCAACGGTTTGAAACGTCCCAGTTCCGAAAAGATTTTTTCCGACGCCTTTTCGCGGATGTGACAGGTATTGAAAACGATCATGTCGGCATCTTCGGGGTCGTTTGTTTCTTCATAGCCCAATCCGCGCATTATGTCGGCGATGCGCGCCGAATCATAGACGTTCATTTGACAGCCGAAGGTCTTGATAAACAATTTTTTAGTCATGATTTTTCCGCGGGAATTTTTATTAGTTGGCGACGGGAGGGTACATTTTGTTTTTTAAGATATTCAGAACGGGCGTTTTTTTCAAATCGAAATTATCCGCGGTCAGCACGGCGTTCGCCAAGCCGTCCAGATAACGGCGCAAAGCGCCGTAATCCGTTTGAGAAAGGTAGCGTTCTCCCGCATCGGTCAAATTCGTGCGCTGAAATTCGGAAACAAGGGGGAAAAGCGTTCCCGTCGCCCCTGCGTTTTCGGCTTTTTTTTCAGCTTCAAGCGTCGTTTTGACGGGTTCCGTACGGCTGATTTGGTCATAAAGTTTTTTCGCGGACGGATCGGAGGTGGCTCCCGCTTTGTAGAACCAGCGCAGATCCGTCGGTTCCTGAGCCAGATAAAGCCATTTGAAGGCTTGGTTCATATCCTTTTCGATGCCTTCGCCGCGCCAGTATAAAAGCCCCAGTTTCGATTGGGCGGGAGCGTACCCGTTCCTTGAGGCCAGCGTGAAATAAACGACGGCGCGCTTGAAATCGGGCTTTTTGATGATTTGCCCCTGATAAAACAAGGAACCGAGCTTATATTGCGCTTCGGGGTCGTTTTCTTCTTCGGCGCAATACATGTACTGCATCAGGGCGATCGCGTTCTTTCCCGCGCGTTCGGCGCTTTCCGCCCATTCGCACGCGGCGTGCGCCGCCGAAGCGGAACACAGAAACAATATGAAAAGCGCCCGAAAGAACATTTGCGACTCCGTAACGGAAAAAGCACCGAATGCACTATCCTATTGTAAAAGATAGCATCCGATGCTTTTTTTTTCCAGAATTTAATCGGGCTTATTCTTCGCCCTTTTCCATATTGTCCATGACTTCGGCCATATCATGGTTGTCGTCGCCCAGATCGGAAGCGTCTTCGATCAATTCCAGCTCATCGCCTTCCGCTTCGGAAAAATCGGCTTCGATTTCGGCGGCCGTTTCGACGTCTTCATGGATTTTGCCCTTTCCGGGACGCTTGCTTTTTCCCGCGTAAGCCATCTGCAGGCGCAGGAATTCCTCGACGGGAATCTTTTCGCCGCAATGCGGGCAGACGATCGGGTCTTTGTTCAAATCGTAGAAATGCTCTCCGCACTGCAGGCAGGTGCGCTTCGTTCCCCATTCAGGTTTAGACATAATACGGTCCTCCGTTCAAAAAGATTTATTTAGGGCTTTTGACATGATAGCGTTGTCTTGTCAAAACAAAAAAGTGATGAACTATAATGAAGACTGTTTCAAAAATTTCAACAGGTTTAAAAGGAAAAATTCGCATTCCCGGCGACAAGTCGGTTTCTCACCGCGCTTTGATGCTGGGGGCGATCGCTTCGGGAACGACAAAGATCAAAGGGCTGCTCGAAAGCGAAGACGTTCTGAACACGGCAAAGGCGTTGCGGGCTTTGGGGGCTTTTGTCGTTAAAAAAGAGGACGGAACGTATGAAGTAACGGGCGTTTCAGAATTTTCTTCTCCCGACGGCGCGCTGGATATGGGAAATTCGGGAACGGGCGTGCGGTTGTTGACGGGGCTGGTCGCGGGCTGTCCGCTCAAAGTCGCCTTTACGGGGGACGCGAGCCTTTGCTCCCGTCCGATGAAGCGCGTAACGGAACCTTTGTCAATGATGGGGGCGCGTTTTGAAACGGCGGGGGGCGGTACGCTGCCGATGACGGAATACGGTTCCGCCGCTTTGAAGGCGCTGACTTACGAACTGCCCGTTCCTTCGGCACAGGTCAAATCGGCGGTGTTGCTGGCGGGGCTGAAAGCGAACGGCGTTACGTCCGTCGTCGAACCCGTGCCGACGCGCGACCACACCGAACGGATGCTGAGGGCTTTCGGCGCCGATATTTCCGTTGAAAGCCGAAACGGCGGAAACGTTATTTCCGTTCGGGGAGGATCGGCCTTAAAGGCTTCCGAAGTCATCGTGCCCGCCGACGTTTCTTCGGCGGCGTTTCCGACGGTTGCGGCTTTGATCACGAAGGATTCCGATATTTTGCTGGAAAACGTCGGAATCAATCCGTTAAGGGCGGGGATCATCGACGTTTTAAAAGAAATGGGCGCCGACGTTTCTTATGAAAGCGAACGCGACGCCGCGGGCGAGCCCGTCGCCGACATTCGCGTCAGATCTTCGGAACTGCGGGGAGTCGTCGTTCCGCCAGAAAAGGCGCCTTCAATGATTGACGAATATCCCGTTTTGGCGGTTGCGGCCGCTTTTGCCGAAGGGGAAACGCGCCTGTGCGGGCTTTCCGAATTGAAAGTCAAGGAAAGCGACCGTTTCGAAGCGATTATAAAAGGGTTGACGGCGAACGGAATCGTCTGTTTTGCCGAAGGCGACGACCTGATTATTCGGGGTAAAGGCAAAAACGCTTGCGGCGGCGGGCTGATTGAGGCAAAACTGGACCACCGCATCGCCATGGCGTTCATGGTGATGGGGACGGCGTGCGAACGTCCCGTCGTTATTGACGACGTTTCTTCGGTAGCGACAAGCTTTCCCGATTTTATCGGGCTGATGAATTCAAAAGGAGCAAGGATAGATGATTATCGCGATTGACGGCCCCGCGGCGGCGGGCAAAGGGACTTTGGCGCAGAATCTGGCAAAGCATTTTCACTGCGCTTTTTTGGACACGGGGCGTTTGTACCGTGCGGTCGGATATGCCGTTTTGCAATCGGGGAAAGATCCTTCCGACGTTTCTGCGGCTTTGGCGGCGGCGGAACAGTTAAAGCCCGAAAACGTCAACAAGCTTTTGAAGAATCCGGCTTTGAGAGAAGAAG
>CALXYE010000079.1 GCA_944392845.1 uncultured Alphaproteobacteria bacterium | reverse complement strand
ACCGCCGTTTCGGGCGTCGTCGATATGCTGTCGTCAATAAAGCGCACGCCGCCCTTTTCTCCGCACGGCTGCAATCTGTGCGGCAATGCCCGAAACGTTTTCAGACCTTCCGCGCACGCGAAAAGATCGCCGCCCGCCAAACCGACCGCCGTCAGCGCCGCGCAGACGTTTTTCAGGTTATGTTCGCCCTTCAACGGCACGACGGACGTTTCGAACAGGCGCTCCGTCCCTTTCCGAAACCAACCGCCGCTTTCGAATATTCCGTCGGGCGAATTGAAAAATACGGCGTCCGACGGCGCGGGCAGATATTCTTTCAAGCGCGGATCTTCGGCATTCAGAACGGCTTTTTGCCCCGCCCGCCGATGCGCCAAAATGTTCAGCTTGTCCCGATAGTAGCGGTCGTGCGTTTTGTGCCAGTCGATATGTTCGGGATACAGATTCAACACGACGCAAACGTCAAACGAATACCGCAGGTCCGCCGCCTGATAGCTGGAAACCTCGTCAACGACAACGTCCAGCGAAGAAATCTCCTCCGCGTAACCGATGACGGGCTTCCCGATATTGCCGCCCAAGGCGACTTTACGACCCTGTGCCGCCAATAAATGCGCGATCAGGGACGATGTCGTGCTTTTTCCTTTCGTTCCCGTAACGCCGATCAGAAACGGGCGCTTTTCCGCCGCATAGCACTTTTCCAGAAACAAATTCGTTCCCGACGTGAAGACCGCGTTTGAATTTTGTATCTCGGGACGGTAAAGGCTGATGCCGGGGGATTTGACGACAATGCCCGACAAAGGCTCCGTCAAGGGATCCTCAACGACGTCAACGCGACATCGGGGAAATTCGCGGCGCAAAAAATCGGCGGCGGCGGTTCCTTCGCGCCCCGCGCCCCATACCGTTACGCGCTCAGCCTTTGAAATATCCGACAGCATCCGCATACTCCTTCGGAATCAAATGTTCTTCCGACAAAGAAAAAACCTTGTCGGACAGTTCCTTTTCCCGCATTTTCCACTTTGCTTCCGTTTCGTCGCGCAGCATCGCGACAACCGCGTCGTCCCGCCATTCGGGACGCCTGCAAATCTTTAAAAAACTCAGCGCCGATTCTTCGATTTCCCCGACGCACTCAAAAGGCTTGAATGCCGACAGTCCCAAAAGCTGCCTGAACCCTTCGGCCTGTTCCGCTTCGTTTAAAGGGTTGCGGCCGAAGATCGAAACGACGCGTTCCTTCCCCGCGAAGGGCGCCAGCGCCAAAAAAACAAAGCGGCACTTGTCGCATTCGCCGCACCACCTGTCCGTCCGTTTGGTTTCGTCCAGCCGAAACGCGCGGTTACAGCTGGTAAACACGCCGTCATATTTTTTAATATTTGAGAACAAACGCGCGATTGACAATTCCGACAGCGGGCGCAAAAACGAAAAATACCGAAATGAAGGCAAAACGCCCCGCATCAGGGCGCCGAACGCCTTTTCAAACTCAAAAGATTTGCTCCATTGGTGATTGACGGGCACGCCGTTCATCAGCGTGTTGCCGACGTTTGCGGAACGTTCGTTCGACATGGCGACATCGGAAAAATCATACAAAACGGCCGCCGCCGCCAAAATAAAGGCGATAATCCCCGTAACGGGAACATGCCCGTTCAAAGCGCCGTACTTTTCCGCGTTCGCGTTCAGCTCCGTCAAAGCGGGAGAAAGCCTGCGGACAACCTTGATTGACGGCAATCCCGACAGCTCTATCGTTTCTTTGATCGGGCGCGGCGCGCCGACGGAAAACGGAATCGGATTTTTCCCCGCCGCCTTCAACGCTTCCAACGTAACGACGGAATCCTTGCCGCCGCCGACGGGCACGACGACGCGGGAGGCCAATTTCAGCGTTGACGGCACGCAAACCGCCGTTTCGGAAAACGGAAACCCGATGTGCGAAACGATACCGTTGCGATAGGAAAACTCCCCCAACCCCGAACGGTAAAACAAATCGAAAAATTCGGCTTCGGCGTTCGAAAGCGGCGACGTTTCAACCCTGATTTCCGCGGGAACGTAAGCCTTGTAATAACTCACCCCCGCCGCCAGATGCAACAGCCGCAAGCACTTTTGCAGCGCGTCGCGCCGTTCGTCCGTCAGCGCGGGCGCATCGCAAAAAGTAACCGTTTCTTCAAAAGCGGCGGAATCGTCAAAGGCATAACGCAAAAATGCCGTCGACGTTTCCCCGTCAAAGGAAAAATCCGTGAAGCGAAAGGCTTTGACATCTTTTCTGAAAGGAAAATCCAACGGTTCGGCCCCTTAGTAATTTGACCTTTCGGGAAAATACCAAAAAGCGGCGCGTTCTTCAATCCCCGCGCCGCATAAAAACCGTTGCAATCCGAATCTTAAAGCCCCTAAAATGATAACTGTTTTAAAAAAGGGCGGAAATGATGAAAACAAGCGGAGAGTCAAAAGCAAAAATCCTGTTTTCAAGAGGAGTCGTCGTTTTGGCGCTTCTGTGCGCCGCCTGGTTCGTTTTCCGCCTGCAAAGCGGAACCCAGTGGACGCCCGCCTTGGCGGAAGAGGGATTGATCGCCTATGAAAACGGCGATTACGCCGAAGCGTTCAGGCTGTTCAAGCGCGGCGACGAAAGCGGCGATCCGCAGTCCTCGTTCATCCTGGGGGCGATGTACCTGAACGGATTGGGCGTCGGGCGCAATCCCGCCGAAGCCGAACGCCTGTACGTCAAAGCCGCCGAAAACGATTACATCCCCGCGATGACGACACTCGGATTTCTTTATGCGGCGGGAAATATTCTGCCCGAAAACAGGGAAGCCGCCCACGTCTATATGGCCGAAGCCGCGGATAAAAACGACCGCGAAGCGCAGGTTACGCTGGCTTCGTGGTACGAAAACGGATTTTTGGGTCACAAAGACACCGCCCTGGCCGTCAAATGGTACACGAAAGCCGCCCGAAACGGCGACAAAAACGCCAAACTGGCGCTTGCTCTCATCTATCGCGAAGGAAAGGGGCTGGTCGCTCCGAATATCTTCACGTCGAAACGCTGGTACGACAGTATCGAAAAGCAAAGCGTTTATGAAAAGCGGTTTCAGGGTGAAACTTTGGACGTTTCCGAATAATGACGCGTTTATTCCTTTTCCTTTTATGTTGCATCCTGCCCGTTTCCGCATCTGCCGAACTGTCGGATTCCGACCGCATCCGCCAAGGACTGGCGGCTTTTAACGCCAAAGATTACGACAAAGCCGAAGAACTGCTTCTGCCCATTGAAAAAACGCAGCCGAGCGCCGCTTATTTATTAAAATGGGTCGCTGCCATGCAAAAAAAACAGGGCAGACAAACGAACGATAAGAAAAAGATCGCCCGTCTTGTTCTGGAAGGCGATAACGCCAAGCTGGACCGCTTGGGCATGATCATCCGGGCGTCGGCCAAGGGACGAACGACGGGGCTGGCGGCCGGGATGGAAAAAAACAGACTGCTTTCCTCCGCAAAAACCAAAAATACCGCGAGCGCTTACAGATTGGGGCTGTTTTATCAGGAAGGCATCGGCTTTCCCCGCGATTTCGGATCGTCTGCGAAATTTTTCAAAATCGCCGCAGACAACGGAAACGCCGCCGCCGCGAATACTTTGGGGCTTTATCACCGTTTCGGGCTGGGCGTGGAACGGAATTTTGAAAAAGCGCGGGAGTATTACGAAAAAGCCCTGCTGAAAAAAGACATGTATGCCCTTTACAATCTGGCGGACATGCTGAACGACGCGTCGGGAGAACGGCGGGACGTCCTGCAAGCGCACATCCTGTCCGACATGGCGCTGCAAAAACTGAAAGCGCAAAAGAAAAAGGAAAAAAAGAAAATTTTCGCTGCGGAATACCTGAAAAAGGAAACGGAAAAAGCGCTGACGCCCCTGCAAAAGGCTTATTTAAAAAAATTCTTGCCTTTTTGGCTGTCTCCGCTGATTTCCGAAAAATATCTGAACGGCAGAATGTATCCCAAAAAATTGCCTTTGCCGCCCCGAAACGGTCAAATGATCGAAAAAACGGCTTTTATGTCCCGCGTAAATGCCGATCCCGAAGCCTATAAATTCAAAACTTTGCCGCCCCTGATGCCGAATTGGATTCCGTTCGACTCAAAATCGCCCGCCGACCCCGCTTTAAAAGGAAAAACGCCGCCTTTCCCTTACGCCGATTCGGATGAAATGATTTCCGCCCTTTATTACCGACAAGCCGTCCCGCAAAGAATCAAAATGACCCTCGGTACGCGGGAAATCGCCCTGCCCCTGATCGTCGGCGACATCGTAACCCTGTATGCTTATTCGCCTCTGCATGAAACGGAAACGACCCTGAAAGGCGGCAAAAAAAACTTTAAAAACACGGGCTACCAAGTCCTGCTGAATACGCCCGTCGGAACGATGGACACCGATTCCGTCCCGCTGTTCCTCCCCTTGTCCGACGAAACGAAAGAAACGGAAAGCTGGGTCGGGCAGGCGTTTCAGGCACTTGCCCCCGGAAAGGCCGTCGTCCGCTTTACGCCCCGAAACGAAACGCCCGACGCTTTCGGGCATACGGTCGTTTTTATTATTTCTCCCGCGCCCGAATTATAAATCGGACAAAGCCTTGTCAATCATCCCTCCCGTCAATATTTGCGGGAAGATTTCGGGCGTTTTCTCATGCGGCGGATAATAAACGTACAAAGGTATTCCGCCGCGTCCGAAGTTCTCCAGCGCCCGCGTAATGCCGTCGTCACGCTCCGTCCAATCGCCGTAAAAGGCCGCGACGCCCTTGGCGCGAAACAGCTCCGCCGTTTTTTCGGAATCCAGTACCGCCTTGTCGTTCATCAGGCACGTCAAACACCACGACGCCGAAAATTTGATAAAAACGGGAACGCCTTTGTTTCTGTATTCTTCAATCTTTTTTTCGTCATAGGGCATCCATTCGACGGCAACGGACGCCGCCCGTTCGCGGGCTTCGGGGCTGACGGAACGGACGGAAAAACAAAGAAGCAAAACAAACGCGACAAAGACCGCGCGGCTTATCTGTTTCAGGCGGGGATGCTCTCTCGTTTCTCCGCAAAGCCAGACGGCAAGCCCCGCCGACGTCAGACAAACGATCCCCGCGGCCAGGGCGAACGGTCCGCCCTGAGCCGACAACACCCACAACAGCCATCCCGCCGCACCGTACAACGGAAAAGCCAAAAACCTGCGGAACAAAAGCATCCAGGCTCCGGGCTTCGGTAATGCGCGGGCCAACGGCGGGAAAAACCCCAAAAGCAAAAACGGCAAGGCCATGCCCGTTCCCATGACGGCGAAAACGGCCAGCGTAACGGGAGCGGGAGAGATCATCCCGTATCCCAAAGCCGTCCCCATGAACGGCGCCGCGCAAGGCGTCGCGACGAACACGGCCAAAACGCCCGTCCCGAAATCACCCCATTCGGAAGAAGCGGCGGCCCCTTTTGAAGAAATCGTTTCTCCGAAAGACGCCGCATCGGAAAACAACAACCCCAGAACAAACAAAAAAACGCACAAAAACAAAACAAACGGCGGATATTGAAGCTGGAACCCCCAACCGAGCTCCGCCCCCGCCGACCTGAGTCCCAAAAGCGCGCCGCCGACGGCCAAGAACGACACGAAAACGCCCGCCGTATAAAACAGGCTTTCCTTTTTCAGCGCCGCCGCGTTTGACCCCGCCGACGAAACGACTTTAAAGGCTTTCAGCGACAAAACGGGAAAGACGCACGGCATCAGATTCAACAAAAATCCGCCCGCAAAAGCCAAGACCAGCGCGCCGACAAAGTCCGACCAGGCAAACGGCAGGGTAAATTCGGGCATAGGCGTTTGCGCCCGCGCGGCGTTTATTTCAAACGCTTTCGACGCCTGACCGTCCTTCCCGTACAAAACCAGCGCCCCCGAAAAAACGTCGGGAACGCTTTTAAGCGAATTTTTGCGTCCCGGCATAAACAGGTATTTTTCTCCGTTTTCCGCCGTTCTGACGCGTTGCTCCGCCGCATGGTCAAGCACTTTGGGCGAATCGGGGAAGAAATAAGCCGTTTCAAAATCGGCGGACGGCAGCTTTAAAACAAGCGTATCGTCCTTTTCCCAAAACGGAAGAGGAGAGGCGGCCTTTTCCGGAATTTTTTCCGCCGCCTCTTTTATAAGGACGTTTTCGGAATCGTCCGCCATTCCCGAAGTCAGATAGGCGCGAAGCTCCGAACTTCCGGGAACGCATTCGTTTTTGCACGCCATCCAAGTCACGCGCCCCGTGATTTCCAGCTTTCGCTTCAGCGGCAAATTTTCGGGCGCTTTGATTCCGATCAACGGGACGGCTTCTTCGCCGTAACCGTATTCCGCCATGCCTTCGGTCATAAAACGTTCGGGATAGGGCCACAAACGTTCCGTTTCTTCAAACCCTTCGGGCAGAGTAAGCTTTAAATCGACGGGCTCGCCCGCATCGCCCGAATTGCGCCAATAAATATGCCAACCTTCCCGCGGTTTCAAACGCAGGGCAAGATACATCGTTTCGCCGGAAAATATCCCGCTTTTTTGCGGCACGAGCTCCGCCGTCAGGGGCGGCCGTTCCGCAAGGCAACTCTCCGCCGTCAGGAATAAAAAGGAAAAAATGAATAAAAGCCGTTTCATTTTGCGCCCGTTTAGCATAAAATTTTCTTAAGGGGTCGAAAATCGCCGTGTTGCCCCGCTTGGTCATTATTTCAAGGATAAGGCATCGTGTTCAAGGTATTTCTGCTTCTTTCCTTCTTTTTCGCGCTTCCCGCGCAGGCTCAGGAATCGTCCATGTTCGCCGACGACGCTTCTTCTCAGGAAAACCTGCTGTCAAAGTATACGAACGCCCGCGCCATATGCGCCCGCATGACGGATCCCGAAGCTTTGTACGAACGCGGCATGCTGTTGGCCAGCGACGAAAACGAAGACGCTTATCTGGCCGCCTCGGACTGTTTTATGGCGGCAGCGACGCGCAACCATACGCAGGCCCAGATCGAATTGGGAAAAATGTATGAATACGGACGCGGCGTCCCGCAAAGCGATATTTTTGCCTATAAATGGTACCAAACGGCCGTCCTGTTGGGAGACAAGTCCGCCGTTACGCCGCGCAACCGCTTGGAAAACGCCATGTCCATTGACGATATTGCCATGTCCATCCCGCTGATTCAAAAAACGCTGGATCTTTTGGACATGTACGCGGAGCGCCAGGACAAGGATCTGGAAGAAAAAGAAAAAGAGCTTGAACGACAGTACAGCCAGTACTTCAACATTAATCTGGCGGAATTTGATCCTCCGAAAGACGACAAAAAAACAAAAAGCGACAACCCGCTTGTTGAAGCGTTGATTCAGGCTCAACTGCAAAAGGAAGCCGAACAAAAACGTAAACAGGCGGAAGCGGAAGCCTTGGCAAGAGGGGAAGATCTCCCTCCTGCCGCGCCGCCCGCTTTTATGCAACAGCCCGCTTTGCCTCCCCCGGTCGTCCAACAAAGAAGAGCCGAGCCCGAAATTCAAGAGACGCCTCCTCCTCCTTCTGCGGACGGCATAGATCCCGCTCTGACGATGGCGCCGTAAAGCAAAAAAAAACCTCCCTTTCGGGAGGTTTTTTCGTAAGCTCAACGCGTTAAAGCGTCATATTGTTCTTTTGTCATCAGCTTTTCTACGTCCGACGGATCATCGGGAGAAACGGTAAAGAACCATCCTTCCCCTTCGGCGTCGGCGTTTACCAGAAACGGCTCGGCGTTCAGGCGGGCATTGATCGTTTCCACTTTTCCGGCAACGGGCATATAAACCTTGCCGGCCGTTTTCATTGATTCAACGACGGCCGCTTCGTCCTGCGCCTTAAACGTTTGACCGACCGACGGCAAAGACACGAAAACGATCGGCCCCAATTCGTTCTGAGCGTAATCGGTAATGCCCGCAATATAAGAATCGCCTTCTTTTCTGATCCATTGATGCGTTTCGGTGTAATATGTCGTCATTTTTTCGTTCCTTTAATCGTCATAAGCCCCGCGCCGCCCGATCTGGACGTTACGATTCACGTTCACGCATTCTATCAAACCAAAAGAAAACATCAGCGTCAACATAACCGTTCCGCCGTATGAAATCATCGGCAAAGGAATTCCCACGACGGGAACCAGCCCCATAACCATGGCGATATTAATGAAAACGTACAAAAACAAATTCGTGCTCAGTCCCAAAGCCAGCAGTCTGCCGAAAAAGCTGGACGAACGAAAGGCAATGACGTAACCGTAAAAAATCAGGGCTAAATAAAGAATCAGCAAAGAAACCGAACCGATCATCCCGAATTCCTCCGCCAACACGGTAAAGATAAAATCCGTCTGCTTTTCGGGCAGAAAGTTCAAACGGCTTTGCGTTCCCTGTAAAAAGCCCTTGCCGAAGATTCCTCCCGACCCCAGCGTAATCTTTGATTGCAGGATATGATACCCTTTGCCCAGCGGGTCGCGTTCGGGATCCAGGAAAGTCCACACGCGTTCTTTTTGATAATCGTGCAAAAAACGCCACGCAATCGGAATCGAGGCCAACCCCGCAACGCCCAAAACGACGAACTTCCATATTTGGACGCCGACCAGGAAAAACAAAGCCGTCGAAACGGCGATCATCAGCACCGCCGTCCCCAAGTCGGGCTGGCGCATAACCAGAGCGACGGGCATCAAAACCAGCATGGACGGAATGACCATATATGAAAAACTCATCGTTTCCTGCAGGGAACAGCCGTGAAAATAGCGCGCCAAAGCCAAAACCAGAGCGATCTTCATTAACTCGGACGGCTGTATTTGAATAAAGCCCAAATTGATCCAGCGCGTTGCCCCCATCGCGTCATGCCCGTTAAATTCTACGTAAAACAGCAAAATCAAAACGGCGGCATAAAAAACGTAAGCGTATTTCAGCCAAAAGCGCAGGTTCATCATGGCGACGCAAAATAAAACCGCGATTCCCATCCAAAAACGCACGAACTGCTTAGAAGCCCACGGCTCCCAACTGCCGTTAGCGGCGGCGTACAAAATGACGAAGCCCGTTCCCGCGACCAGGCAGATCAAAAAAATGTAAAACCAACTGATATGATAAAAGCGTTCCTTCAGTGTCATGTCGGGATTGCGCAAAGAACTGTTTTCATACCCGGAAAAAGGAATCATTTCTTTTCGCCTCCGTTTTTATCCGTCGGATTTTCGGGAAAGACGGGCTTTTGCGCCGCAGGATCCAAACGCAGCACGGCATCCATGATCGCCCCCGCGATCGGCGCCGCCGTTTTCGCGCCGCCGCCGCCGTGTTCGACGACAACCGCCAAAGCATAGCGGGGCGCGCCGACGGGACCGAACGCAACGAACAAAGCATGGTTTCTGTCCTTCCACGGCAAATCTTCCTGCGCCTTCAATCCTTCTTCGCGTTCCTTCAGGGTAATCCTTTTGACCTGCGTGGTTCCCGTTTTTCCCGCGATTCTTTGGCCGTCCACGTCAACAAACGCCGGGCGGCCCGTGCCGCGCGGATGATTGACGACGTCCGCCATCGCGTCGCGAACCAGCCGAAGATGCTGCTTCGATATGTTCAATATCTCGCCCTTAGGCGCCTGTATCCCGCGTTCCTTCGGCACCAAAAGGGTCGGTTTGACTTTCCGTCCGCCGTTCGCGATCGCCGCCGCCATAACCGCCAGTTGGACGGGCGTACAGGAAATAAAGCCCTGCCCGATGCCTGCGTTATAGGTATCGCCCTGCAGCCATTGTTCGCCCAGCCGACGTTCCTTCCATTTCCTGTTCGGCATCAGCCCTTTCTTTTCCCCGGGCAGGTCTATGCCCGTCAAAGAGCCGAAGCCCAAACGTTCCGCCATCGCAGAAATACGGTCAATCCCCGTGCGCCGCGCGATCTCGTAAAAATAAATATCGCAAGAATGGCGAAAAGCCTCTTTCAGATTCAGGTTCCCGTGCCCCGAACTTTTCCAACAGTGGAACTTGTGGTTTCCCATCATCGTATAGCCGTCGCAAAAGATCTTGGTTTCAGGCGTGATGACGCCCGCTTCCAGCGCCGCCAAAGCGACGACCATTTTAAAAGTGGAACCGGGAGAATACAATCCGCTAATCGCTTTGTTCAGCATGGGGGCGCGCGGGTTGGAGGACAAAACGCTCCATTCTTCGGGAGACAGCCCCCGATTCAAAGCGTTCGGATCGAACCCCGGCGTAGAAACCAGCATCAGCACCTCGCCCGTGTAAATGTCCAATAAAACCGCGGAAGCGCTTTCCTTTTTCATTTTTTCGTAAGCGATCTGCTGTAAGCGAACGTCAATTGACAGAGGCAGCGTCCGCCCCGGTATTCCCTCGTCGCGTTCAATCTCTCTGATGATGCGGCCGACGGCGTTCACTTCAACGCGCTGAGCCCCTTCCTTGCCGCGCAGTTCGGCTTCGTGCTCCAGCTCTATGCCCGACTTGCCGACGCGAAATCCCGGCAAGCGAAGAAGAGGATTCCCCGATGCAATCTCCGTTTCGGATACGATGCCGACATAGCCGACGACATGAGACAACAGCTCTTTTTCGGGATAAAAACGGCTCAACCCTTCGTCAATGATGATCCCCGGCAGGTCGGGGGCGTTCAGCTGGATTGACGCCATCTGTTCCCACGTCAGGTTTTCCCTGATCGTAACGGGCGTAAAATCGCGCGAACGGCGTACGTCCCGACGGATCCGCTGAATCTCTCCGTCCGTTAACGGCAGTATCTCGTTTAAGGCTTCCAGCGTCGCATTCAGATTTCCTTCCGTCTGTTCGGAAATGACCAAAACGCGGAAATTTTGATTGTTCTGAGCCAAAGGAACGCCGAAACGGTCAAAAATCAACCCTCGCGGCGGCGCCAGCAGACGCGTGCTGATACGGTTTTCTTCCGCCAGAGTTTTGTACCTGTCGGATTCCAAAACCTGCAAATAGTACATCCTGGCCAACAACAGCGAAGACAAAAAAAGCTGGCCGCCCGCAAGCATCGCCGCCCGCCGCGTCAGCATTTTCCCCCTGTCTCCGTCACGCGTGATCATTTTTCCTTATCCGTCAGATACATATGGAGCTTCGCGCACGGCCATACGACGGCGGGATACGCCGACACCAGTAAAAAATAACTGACGAACGCCGTCCACACGGGCGTAAAAACCGCGAAACTGACCGAAACGAAGAACCATTTTAAAAAATAAGCGCCGAAAGACAAAATCGCAAATCCGAACCAAACCAAAGAAAACGATTTTCCCGTTAAAAAACGCCTTTGCGTTTCCGTTGCAATATACAGCACCGTAAAAACCAGCGTATTGACCCCCAGAGGCGTACTTTCCAAAAGGTCAAGCGCCAATCCCGTAAAAAAAGCGCTGACGACCGAAAAGGAATAAGGACGGTACACCGCCCAATAAAAAATCGGAACCAAAACCAGCGCGGGGCGAACCGACGCATATCCCGGAATGTATGTCGGCGCAATCGAGAACAGCAAAATCAGCAGGGTCAGCAGCTTCGGCGAACCGCGCCGCAGCCCGGAAACCAATCGGACGAACAGGGGCTGACGGTCTAACGGGAAGGTTCGCATGGCGGATCCGGAAGCAGGCCGGAAAGTCCGTAATCCACGATACGGACAATTTCCAGACGGTTACGGTTAAAAAACGGGCGCACCCTGATAACGCCGTCGGAAACGGACGTAATCACGCCGACGGGAAGCCCCGCGGGATAAACGCCGGCCATTCCCGACGTAACGACGCGGTCGCCGACGGAAACCTGAACGTTATTCGGCAAAGAAATCAGCTGCGGATATTCCGTATTGTCCCCCGTCAGTATGGCGGGCGCGTCAATCGGTTCGACCTTGACGGGAACGCGCGAGTTAATGTCGGTGATCAGTAAAATACGCGCGGCATTGACGCCGACGGAAGCGATGCGCCCGACCAGACCGTCGCCCGTCAAAACGACGTTGCCCTTTTCGATTTCCTGCTTTTGCCCCACGAACGCGATTAAAGACTGCGCGAACGAGTTCCCCGTGTCGGCAATGACGCGCGAAGAAATCGATATCGCATCGGGAGAGGGCACATATTTCAATAATTCCGCCAGATATTCATTTTCCTTGCGCAAACGCTCGATTTCCAACTTTGAAAGCGTCAATCGCTCGTTTTCTTCGCGCAGACGGGCGTTTTCGCGGCGGATGGAAGCCAGTTCGTGGATGTTTTCGACGAATGCCGACACGGCTTCCGCAGGCTTTGACAAAAGAGCCAGCACGGGCGTCGCGATGTCGTTAAACAGAATGCGCCCTCTTTCGACCAGATAAGTATCGGCCTTGCCCAAAAGCATGACCCCGAACGCCAGCATCACCAAAGCCAGCAGGGCAAACTTCTGCAGTTTTGTCTTCAGCTTGTGCAGGGAAGGCAGGCTTCCCGTTTGCTGCTTCCCCATGCGCGGGCATCCTTCCGAAAAAACGCGGCGTCCGTCTTATGCCGACGCCGCGGTCGAACAGATCAATACATCGTTGAAAGCGCGTTGCGGAACTTATTGATGCTTTCCAAAGCGCGACCCGTACCCATCGCCACGCAGGTCAGCGGATCCTCGGCGATCGAAACGGGCAATCCCGTTGATTTGCGCAAAACGCGGTCAAGGTTCGTCAGCAAAGCGCCGCCGCCCGTCAGCACGATGCCTTTATCAACAATGTCCGCCGCCAATTCGGGCGCCGTATGCTCCAACGCCACTTTAACGGCTTCGACGATTTGGCTGATGGGTTCGGCAAGACTTTCGGCGATTTGGCGTTCGGAAATCGTCAATTCCTTCGGTACGCCGTTCATTAAATCGCGTCCTTTAATCTCCATCGTGCGGCCTTCGCCCTGTTCCGGAGGACATGCCGAACCGATGGCCTTCTTAATGCGTTCGGAAGACCCTTCGCCGACCAGCAGATTGTGGTTGCGGCGAATATAAGCGATGATGGCTTCGTCCATCTTATCGCCGCCGACGCGGACGGAGCGGGCAAAAACAATGTCGCCCAAAGCCAAAACCGCGACTTCTGTCGTGCCGCCGCCGATATCGACAACCATGCTGCCGGTCGGTTCGGTAACGGGCAGGCTGGCGCCGATTGCCGCCGCCATGGGTTCTTCGATTAAAAAGACGCGGCGCGCGCCCGCGGCTTCGGCAGATTCCTGAATCGCGCGGCGTTCAACGGCCGTCGAACCCGACGGAACGCAAATGACAATCATCGGAGAAACAAAATTGCGGCGGTTGTGCGCTTTGTAAATAAAGTGCTTGATCATTTCCTCGGCGACTTCAAAGTCGGCAATCACGCCGTCGCGCAACGGACGGATGGCATGAATCGTTCCGGGCGTGCGCCCCAACATCTGTTTGGCTTCATCACCGACGGCCAAAACCTGTTTTTTTCCTTTGTTTTCCGCAATCGCCACGACGGACGGTTCGTTCAGGACAATACCGCGTCCCTTCACATACACCAAAGTATTCGCTGTTCCAAGGTCAATGGCCATATCCGCGGACAGCCAGCCGGTCAGTTTTGAAAGCATTTGCCCTCTCAAAAAAAATTAAAGTTTCCCCATAACGCCAAGTAATAACGCACGTCCGCTTTTTAGACAAGCGGATATATACGTTGACTCTTAAATTTATGACAAGAATTGTAAAACCTTGGTTAATATTTGTTCAAAATTCCCGTCAGATACGATCATATCCGCCCTGAAACGGCGCGTGAACCATGTCGTTTGCCGTTTCGCGTAGTTACGCGTCATTTGCTGCGCCCGTTTGATCGCTTCTTCCCGCGTCGTTTCCCCGCGCAAAAAAGCCGCGAATTCTTTGACCCCGATCGCCTTCATAATCGGGAAGTCGGGCGGAGGATCCTTGGCCAGCAGCTCTTTGACCTCATTTTCCGCGCCGCTTTCCGCCATCCGTTCGAAACGGACGTTGCAGCGTTCGTACAAAACCTCCCGCGGCGGCAGGATCAAAACGTTGAAATAATCGGCGTCAACGGCTTTCACCGAAGGTAAGGACTGCCAGTACGCGATACTTTTTCCCGTCGCTTCGAAAACTTCCGCGGCGCGGATCAGACGCTGAGGATCCCTCAAACGGAGTGAAGGGTCCTTTTTCAGGAAATCCGCCAAAAAAGCTTCGTATCCTTCCGCGGAAAAGCGGGCGCGGACGGCGGCGCGGACGTTTTCGGGAATTTCGGGCATCGGCGACATCCCTTCTTCCAGCGTTCGGATATAAAGCCCCGTTCCTCCGACAAACACGGGAACTTTGCCTTCCGCCCGCGCCTTTCGCATTTCTTCGGCGGCCGCTTGAGCCCATTGCGCCGCCGAGCATTTCCGATTCGCGTCCAGAAAACCGTAAAGCCTGTGGTCAACCTTTCGCCTTTCCGATTCGGAAGGCCACGCCGTCAGGGTCGGCACGTCGCGATACGCCTGCATGCTGTCGGCGTTGATGATAACGCCGTTGATTTTTTCCGCCAGCCTTAACGCCAGCCCCGATTTTCCCGAAGCCGTCGGCCCGCCGAAAACTATGGCTTTGCTCTTTTCGTTTTTTGAAGTACAAAAAGAATTGCCGTTTTTATTTTCGTTCAAGGAGGACATCCGTGTCTGCCGTTTCTTTATTCCGCCCGTTCAAAGGCGTCCGTCCCGTTCCCGAGCATGCCGCAGCCGTCATCGCGCCGCCTTATGACGTCCTTGACGCGAAAGAAGCGCGGGAAAAAGCGAAAGGAAAGCCTTTTTCCTTCCTGCACGTTTCCAAAGCCGAGATCGACCTGCCCGAAGGGACTGATCCGTATTCCCCAGAAGTGTACGCGAAATCCGCGGAAAATTACAACAAAATGCTAAAGAACGGCATTCTGAAGCAGGACAACAAACCGTGTTACTACGTTTACAGAGCCGTCATGGGCGACCACGTTCAAACCGGGCTGGCCGTCGCCGCATCCGTCGCGGAGTACGACAAAAACCGCATCAGAAAACATGAATTCACGCGCGTTGACAAAGAAGACGACCGCGTCCGCCAAATTGACGCTTTAAACGCCCAAACGGGGCCCGTCCTTTTGGCTTACCGCCAAAACGAAACCGTTGACGCCGTCATTAAAAAGACCGTTTCGGCAAAGGCTCCCGCCTATGAAGTCGAGGGCGACAACAAAGTCATCCATTCCTTATGGATCATTGACGACGACGGCGACGTCAAAACGATTACCGACGAATTTGCCAAGGCCGAAGCCGTTTATATCGCCGACGGGCATCATCGTTCCGCCGCGGCTTCCCGCGTCGCGAAAAAACGCGCGGCCGAAAATCCGAACCATACGGGCAAAGAAGATTATAATTTCTTTTTGGCCGTCGCCTTTCCCGTCGACGAAATGAAGATTCTGGATTATAACCGCTTGGTCAAAGACTTAAACGGCATGGATACGGATGATCTTATTCAGGCTTTGGCGCAACGTTTCGTCATTTTGCCCAAAGACAAAACGCCCGCCGTTCCCGTTCGTCCGCATTCCTTCGGAATGTATATTGACGGCCAATGGTATTTGTTGGGGCTGAAAGAACTTCCCGACACGGACGATCCCGTCAAACTTTTGGACGTCAGCCTGCTGTCGGATTTGGTTTTATCACCCTTGCTCGGCATTAAAGACCCGCGGACGGACAAACGGATCGATTTCGTCGGCGGAATGAGAGGGCTGAAAGAGCTTGAACGCCGCGTTGACAGCGGAGAAATGAAAGTCGCCTTTGCCATGTACCCGACACGGATGGAAGACTTGATCGCCGTTGCGGATTCCAATCAGGTTATGCCGCCGAAATCGACCTGGTTCGAACCAAAACTTGCCGACGGCATGGTATCGAACCCGATTTGATTCTTGCCGCCTTATTTGTCGATCTGGCTTTCGGTAAACGGATCGGCCCGATGTCCGACAAGCCGTATTCCGGCATAATCTTTTTCAAAATCGCGCAGCTCGCCGGCAGACAGGCGAACATTCGCCGCGCCGAGCAAATCCGTTAAATGGTCGGGATTTGTCGTTCCGGGAATCGGTACGATCCAAGGCTTTTGCGACAACAGCCAGACAAGGGCAAACTGTGCCGGCGTTACATCCTTGCGTTTTGCCCATTTTTCAGTAAGGCGGACGATCCGCATATTTTGCGGCAAGGCTTCGGGCGTAAACATCGGCAGCGTAGCGCGGCGGTCATTTTCAGAAAAGCGGCTGTTTGCGTTAATCGCTCCCGTCAACAAAGCGCGTCCCAAAGGACAATACGGAACGAAACCGATGCCCAACTCTTCCAGCGTCGGAAAGATTTTTGTTTCGGGTTCCCGCCAAATAAGCGAATATTCGCTTTGAACGGCGTCAAGCGGACAAACGGCATGAGCCCGTCGGATTGAAGCCGCCGACGCTTCGGACATCCCCCAATGCAGCACTTTGCCTTCCCTGATCAGCTCTTTAACCGTTCCGGCGACGTCTTCAATCGGAACGGCGGGGTCAACCCTGTGCTGATACAGCAAATCGATGTGATCCGTACGCAAACGTTTTAAAGACCCTTCAACGGCGCGGCGGATATGGTCGGGACGGCTGTTCAAAGCCTTCGGGCGCCCTTCTTCGACGCCGAAACCGAATTTTGTGGCAAGCTTTACCCGTTCGCGAAACGGCTCCACGGCTTCTCCGACCCATTCTTCATCGGTATAAGGACCGTAAACTTCCGCCGTATCAAAAAAAGTAACCCCTTTGTCAAAGGCGCGGCGGATCAATGCGATCATTTCTTTTTTGTCGTATTTTCCGCCGTAATACCCGACCATCGGCAAACAACCGAGCCCAATGCACGAAACATCCAATCTTCCCGCCCTGCGCCGCTCATCGCCTTTATATCCCGTAAAAGGCGCGTCTCTCGAAATACGACCGGCGACAAAGGCCGTTCCGGCCAGCGCCAAAGCCGTTCCCGACGTCAATTTTAAAAATTCCCTGCGATTCATATCCCGCCTCCGTCATTGTTTGATGAGCTCCGCTTCGGCTCTGAAGCCGCCTTTTCGGGAAATCAGATATTCCAAACCGCTTTCGACTTCTCCCAACGGAATCAAATTTTTATCCGTCGTCCGTCCGTGTTCTTTGTAAAATATCCCGAGGTTCCCCCACGGTTCATAAACGAACATCCTGCCCGCCAAGGCTTTCATCCCCCGCGGCGCCCCTTCCAAAGACAACGGAGCGGGAAATTCGGCGATCTTTTCTTCTCCTGCGAAATCGATAAACTCAAAACTCGCGGGAAGCATTTCGAGCATTCGTTCGGCCGCGGGATTTTTTTCCATCCTGACGACGACTTCTCCGCCTTCAAAAACAAATCTGACTTTCATATCCCCTTCTCCGGCAAAAGCGCAACCGATTGCAAACAAATACGCCGCAACGCACGCGAACAACCTTTTCATCGTCATTTCCGCCCGTAAATCGGCTCATAGTTTTCGACGTCAACGTTTTTGACGGTGTTTATCGCCGACAATGCGCGCGGAAAACCTATGTAAGGAATGGTTTGTACCATCGCAGCCAGCATCGTTTCTTTCGAATTGCCCGCTTTCAGATTACCCGCGACATGCGCGCTCAACTGTTTTTCCGCCCCGATTGATGCCAAAATAACCAAAGACAACAGTTCCCTTTGGCGCACGGTCAAACCGTTTCTGGTATAAAAATCGCCGAACGCGAAATCCGTCAAAAGGCCGGGCACCTTTTCCCGATATTCGGACGGCAATGTTTTCATTGCCTCACTGACTTCAGTGCCGTACAGTTTCTCTTGAATCTCCGCTCCCTTGGCATGACGGTTTTCTTCGGTAACGGTACCTTGCTTTTTTAACGGCAATTCCGTTCCTTTATCGCGCATGACCTGATTAAACACGCCTATCGCATTTAATGTTTTGGGAAAACCGATGAAAGGCGCGCATTGATAAATTGCCTCGCGGATCTCTACGGGCGCATTGCCGACGTTCAATGCCGCTCCTATATGTGCTTTCAGCTGCGGCAGAGCCTGAATCGCCGATAATGACGTTACGGTAATCAATTCGCGCTCCCGATCGCTTAAATCTCCGATATAAAAGACCTCGCCGAAAATAAGATTTTGCAAAATGTCCATAAATTCGGGATCCGTCGGGTCAACGCCTCTTTTTGCGGCAAACAACGTTTCAAATTTTTTATCCGCCAACCGTACCCTGTCCATTGCCGTCTCCGTTTCTTCCGCTTTCAACGCCGAAGGAAAGAACGACAAAGCCAACGTTAACAAGCATATCGATATTTTCATTTTTTTCTCCAATCTTTCGTCCTTATCCGTAATTCCAGAATGTTTGACTTACGGAGAAAAATCCAATACCGTTTTTTTATATGCCTATAACTAAAATTTATAGCGGGGCCCTGTGGAACTAAAGCAGTTATTATATTTTAAGACCGTTGCCGAATGTAACAATATGTCGCGGGCGGCGGAAAAACTTCACGTTTCTCAGCCTGCTTTGAGCGCCGCCGTAAAAAAATTAGAAAACGAACTGGAAACCTGTCTGTTCGAACGCCGCAAAAACAACATTTCATTAAATGCCGCGGGAAAAAAAGCTCTGACCTGCGCTGAGAGCGTCCTCGGCGCGGCGGAAAAAATGAAAGATGCGTTCAAACAGGGTCGCCTGACGTCTCTCGGCTTTTGCGATCCCGGCCCTATGCGCTTTTCCGTACCTTTGTTCCAAAAAGCCTTTCCGAACATCAATGTAACTTCCGAAGTCTTCGCAGACGAAAGCGACGTTCCCGACCTGTTGCGTTCGCTAAAATACGATGCCGTCATTTCATTGCAGAATCCGCAAGCCCCCGATATCGAAACGGTTCCTTTCGCCTTTGAAACACTGTTGCTTTCCGTTCCGAAAGACCATCCTTGGGCGCGAAGAACGTCCGTCTGCCTTCATGAAGAAAGCGATTTTGACATAGCCGTCTATTGCGGATCGGGAGCATATATTCGCAGGCTCCGCCCTCTTTTGGATTGGCTGGTTTCACGGCACTCGGCAAAAATTTATGACGATTATTTTGTTTTTAAGCAACTCTTGGAACAAAAAAACATCCTTACTTTAACGACGCGCTTGGTAAAGCAATACCGTTCCGACGGCGACGGCCGTATCTTCATCCCGTTGAGGGATGAAGGAATATCGGAAATTTATCGGCTTTCGTATCTGACGGACAGGAAAAAGCATGTCGCCCCGTTTTTAAAATGGGCGATGGAAAACGCTTCGATTTTATTGAAATAACAAGGCAAAACAAACCGGCGAAAAATCCGTTTCGGCGGCAACGGCGGGTTTCTCAAGCCGCGAACTTGTAAGTAATACTGAGTTGTTGCCTTCGGGCTTCTCAAACCCTGCGGATTCTCCAAATCCTGCGAGCTTTTCAAGCTCTTCGGACTTCTCAATCCCGTTGAGCCCTTCGGGCTCTGCGGGCTTCTCAAGCTCTTCGTCGGGGGGCGTATTGACGGGCGTTTTCACGGGCGGGGGCAAAACTCCCGTCGTCATCGAATTGAAAAACCGTACCATATCCTCGGTCAACGGCTGTTTTTGCGGTTTGTTCGCCCCGTTGTAAACTTCCTTCAGCCACTTGTCATACTCCTTGAACGCGGGGTTCAGCGGGCTTTCGGGCAAATCCCCGTTAAGCAGGTATTGTTCATAGCCCCGCGCGAACTTTTCCTGCGCGCGCACACCGATGTTTTTCCACGGTTTCACGCCCAGCCAATCAAACGCGATGCGCATCCTTTCTTGGTACGCCTCGGACGCCGCCCCGCTGTCATACCAGCTCTTTTGCATCGTCAGCCAATAATGCGCGAACTCGTGCGGCAACGTCGAATAATCCGCGTTTTTCGTAATGCGGATAATCCGTTCCGACGGGTCAAACGACCCTTTGATAACGTCGCTCCTTACCGTCTTTCTTTGGCTTAATCCGCCGTCCCTTAACCGCGCGGGCTTGACTTTTCCACGCAATACCCCCATACTGATTGTATGAATAGCCTCTTGCGGTTTTAGAGAAACTAGGGAGTTAAAATACCCGTAAGCCTTATCCGCGGAGGCTATTTCTATTTCAGATACTTTATGATCTGCATAATTAAACGTACCTTCATTCAATGGAACGTCCACCTTAAAGCGAACGGAATAAGGCTTTCCGTTGATAATCATTCCCGAATAGTAAACGTCCTGTCCCTTAACGTTGGGATGAGCTGTGTCGGCCTCTTCAAAACCCGCATACTTAGCGTTAGAAAACAACTCTTTAATTTTAGCATACGCATCTTTATGTTTCTCTCCGCGTTTCTTAGCCCCTCGCTGTATCCCTCTATTAGAGAGCAAAACGCCTTACCCCGTTGACCTGATGGTTACGGTACGCTCATCTCCGAGTGAATCTTTAATCCACTTAACCAATTCGGAAACTTTCTCAAACTTCGGAACGGCGTTTTCGGGGATCTCCACGACATCGACTGTTTCG
>CALXYE010000078.1 GCA_944392845.1 uncultured Alphaproteobacteria bacterium | reverse complement strand
GAACGAATGGCTAATTATAGCAGATAATTACTTTGCGTCAAACCGCAACGCAAGTGGCAGAAATCGGATTATACTAAGAATTATAGCAGATAATTACTTTGCGTCAAACCGCAACTCGGGATGGTCGTGAAAAACGCCGCGCGTAATTATAGCAGATAATTACTTTGCGTCAAACCGCAACACGATAATTACATTTTGAACCGTTTGGCTAATTATAGCAGATAATTACTTTGCGTCAAACCGCAACTGCCACGTTTAGCCGCGACATACTGGCGAAATTATAGCAGATAATTACTTTGCGTCAAACCGCAACATATCTATGAGAACGGGCATTTCTATGCAATTATAGCAGAAGATTGTTTCACGTCAAACCGCAGTTTTTAATCTGATAATATTTTCGCATTTGTTTGCTTTGTATTACTTGTTAGGGGGTATGGCTACAGGCGTGGTTTGTTTTGCATTCGTTCTTGTTTTTCCGTTCAAGCGTCCTATATCCGTAAGAGAGAAACTGATGTCGGGAGGGTGAAAAATGTTGGCGGAAATTATTTTGGCAGCCGGGTGTTTTTGGGGGGTACAGGCGACTTTTGATAAAGTGAACGGCGTACGAGCGACGGAAGTCGGTTATATCGGCGGAACGCTTGACAAGCCTTCGTACAAAGACGTTTCTTCGGGCAAAACGGGACATGCCGAAGCCGTTAAGGTTTCATTTGATCCGAGCGTCGTAACGCTTGGCGAGATATTGGACGTTTTCTTTATTTCACACGATCCGACGACGTTGAACCGCCAAGGGCCCGACAAAGGGACGCAGTACCGTTCGGCGATTTTTTACATGACGCCCGAACAAAAAAAGGCGGCGGAAGAAAAAATCAAAGAATATTCTTTGTATTTTGATAAGCCGATCGTGACTCAGGTTGTGCCGGCGACGGCTTTTTATCCCGCGGAGGAATATCATCAGAAATATTTTGAAAAGACGGGCGGTCGGTGTCATGTCTATCGCAACGAGGCAATGTGGAAGAAAAAATTGTCTGCCGAACGTTACGAAATCATGCGCGAAAAAGGTACGGAAAAACCTTATGCCGGAAAATATGTAAATTTTGACGAAAAAGGCATTTACCGTTGCGGAGCATGCGGTCGTCCGTTGTTTTCGTCAAGCGCGAAATTCGCGACGGCATGCGGATGGCCGGGGTTTGACCGTCCTTTGCCCGGAGCCGTCGAAACGCGCAAGGATTACAGCAATTTCACAGTTCGCGATGAGGTCGTCTGTTCCGGATGCGGCAGTCATTTGGGACATGTATTCAAGGACGGGCCGACGGAAACGGGAATCCGTTATTGCATCAATTCTCTGGCGTTGGATTTTGAAGAAGCGAAAATGACGCCTCTTATGCGAAATTGATCAGATTGATTCCGATCTCGTCGTCAAGCTTGCGTCCCGCATTTCCGTCGTACGGGCGAATCCAAATTTCTCCCGTAACGCTGATGACGGCGGCGACTAAATGTCCGCCGATCGAGCGGTAGTCGTCTCCCGCCGCGTTCAAGTGCAGATGCAGATACGGTTTCCCGTCTTTTTGCGTTATGTTGCCGATGAGGGAAGTGATTTCCATATAGCGTTCAAACGTTTCCGTGCGGTAGGCTTTTGTGCCGGGGGTAAAGAAACCCAAGGTGATCGAAGACGCGGCGCCAATGCCGCGTACGTCGCCCAGCAACACGTTTTGCTCCGTGCAGAATTTTGCCAGGGAAGAAACAAGCTCTTCGCCTTTTTCCAAGCGGATCAGGAAAGCGTCTTGAAATTTTTTGAACTGCATGCCGGCCTCCGTTAATTTTTCTTTGTTATATCACAAAATCGGGGATGCGGGGGTTAAATTTATCTGTACCCTTGCGGAGAAATAAAGTATATGTATCGTGTATTTTGTTTTTTGTAAGGAAAGCTCTTATGAAAGTCGGAATTATCGGAACGGGCTACGTCGGATTGCCGACGGGGGTCGGTTTTGCCGAACTTGGTCATGACGTCGTTTGCGTTGATGCAATTCAGGCGAAGGTTGACGCGCTGAAAGCAGGAAAGATTACGTTGTTTGAGGACGGATTGGAAGATCTGTTCCGTAAAAATTTGAATGCCGGAAAGATTTCTTTCACGACGTCGATGAAGGACGCCGTAGAAGGCGCGGACATCGTTATTATTGCCGTCGGGACGCCTCCGCATCCCGTGACCAAGGAAGCCGACATGAAATATATTCATGCCGCGGCGGAAGAGCTGGCGCGCTACCTGACGGGCTATACGGTTGTTGCCAACAAATCCACGGTTCCCGTCGGGACGGGCGACGATGTGGAAGCGCGTATCCGCAAAATCAATCCGACGGCGGATTTTGACGTTGTGTCTTTGCCTGAATTTTTGCGCGAAGGCTTTGCCGTTCATGACTTTTTCAATCCCGACCGCGTGATTGTCGGCGCGAACGCCGAACGGGCGAAGAACGTCGTCAAGGAGCTTTACAAGCCGTTCGGCGATAAAGCGCATATGTTGTTCGTAAAGCGCCGTTCGTCGGAAACGATCAAGTATGCGTCAAACGCGTTTTTGGCCATGAAGATTCATTACATTAACGAGATGGCGAATTTCTGTGAAAAATCGGGCGCCGACGTATTCGAGGTCGCCAAGGGAATGGGGATGGATACGCGCATCGGCAACAAATTTTTAAATCCCGGGCCGGGCTACGGCGGTTCCTGTTTCCCGAAAGATACGAACGCCATGGCTTACATGGCGCGCGGATACGGCGTTGATATGTCGTTGATCGAAACGACGATTAAGGGGAACGACGCGCGCAAAGCCGAAATGGCGGAGCGTATTCTGGCGGCGGTTAAAGGGATCGAAAAACCCGTTATCGGCGTTTTAGGCTTGGCGTTCAAAGGCGGTACGGACGATTGCCGCGAATCCCCCGCAATGGACATTATTGCCGAGCTGTTAAAACATAATGTCAAAATCCGCGCCTATGACCCGAAAGCAATGGAAACGGCCAAGGCTTTGGTCGGGGATAAGTTGGAATACGCTTCGGATGCTTACGAAGCGGCAAGGGGTGCGGACGTTTTGGCAATTCTGACCGAATGGGAAGATTTCAAAGCGCTGGATTTGGCAAAGATCAAGGCGGCATTGAACGCGCCGAAAATCGTTGATTTGCGTAATTTGTTGGACAAAGAAGCCGCGCAAAAAGAAGGTTTTGAATACGTCGGCATCGGCCGTTGAAACGGATAAGGAAAAGGCTCCGAATTCGGAGCCTTTTTCATTTGTATTCTTTCGCGATTTGAACTGCCGACGGGACAAGGAATCCCGTTTGCTTCTTTTTTGACCGTGACGACTTCGAACGGATTCCAAAAATAAATGAAAACGCTCGGCAAGAAAAGCAGGAAAGGAGCGGAAACGAACGCGCGGGCGGCTTTGAGCGTTAAATCGGGGGAAACGGGACAATGTCGCGCCGTTTGTAACCTGCGTAAAAATTATGAAGTTCCGAAATCCCCGCAAAAATTCCGAGAATATAAAACAAAAAAGCATGTTTAAGCGCGGAAAAGCCCTCATTTACGGGGTCGGGGGCGCGGATTCTCCGGATATCATAATGTTTTTGCCGTCAGTATCCCATTTTATCCAAATTTTTTTCAATCAGGCGGACGGTTTCTTCCGACAAAACCATTCCGTTGCGGGTCGTGTTAAAAAACTCGCGGACTTTTTCTTTGTGCCAGTCTTTGCCCTGCCGCGTGCGCCCTGCGCCCGCCCAGTCGCATATCATTTCGCGGACGTATTTTTCGGGAATGTCCTGAGGTTGCGCCGTTACGCCGTTTGCCAATACCCAATGCTGCCAATGGTGTTTTGAACGGTTGAAATGTTCCATGATGGCGATGCGGTAATCGGGCGGCGCCTGTAACGGGTCATAATGTCCCGTTTTGTTTCTGATTTCTCTGATTTTCGGATAATGACGGGCATAAACGCGGAACATGGACGGCAGAAATTTGTCCCAGTCGTGAACAATCCCCCGCCAAAACAGCCCGTGTTTGAAGCAGAAGAACATCACCCAGAATTTGTGCCGCATCAGGTAAAAAAAGTACATACAAGTATCTTAGCTTGAAAAAATATTTTTTCAAAGACTGTCAATAATGTCTGACGCAATGATGTTTTTTCCGGCTCTTATGCCCGCTTCCGAATGCATGAAAACGGCGGCGCAGGCGGCTTCGAAACGGGGCATTCCTTTAGCCAGCATCGCGCCCGCGACACCCGCCAGAACGTCTCCGCTGCCTGCGACGGACAGTTCGAAACTTGTCTTTGCCGAAATTGCCGCGCGTCCGTCGGGTGCGGCGACAACGGTGTCCGCCCCTTTATAAACGATAACGGCATTCAGCGTTTTTGCCGCCTCCCTTGCGGCAGAGAGCTTGTCCGGTTTTTCCGCTTCGGGAAACAGACGACGAAATTCGCCCGCGTGCGGCGTCAGGACGGCATTTTTCAAATCGACGCTTCGGGCAAACGTCAGGGCGTCGGCGTCAACGACAAAAGGCTTGCCCGTTTCTGCAACGATTTTAAGGCGTTCTTTTGTTTCTTCCGAAACGCCGCATCCGGGGCCGATGACGACGGATCCGATTTTTGAAGCGTTCGCCGCTTTTGAAAAATCTTGGGAAGAGCGAAGGGGAATGACGACGTTTTCGGCGGCATCCCGCATATAAAAGGGGCAGGCTTCGACATCGGCGGCGACGGCGGTCCATCCCGCTCCCGCTCGCCTCGCGGCGCGCGCGGCCAGTCGGGCGGCTCCCGTCATTTCTTTGCCGCCGCAGATCAGGACGGCGCCGCGCGTATATTTATGCGTTTGGAACGACAGGGGCGGGACGGAAAAAAGAGCGTCATCGTTGACGAACAGGAACGGTTTTTGCGCGTTGACCGTTTCATCGGGAATGCCGATCGGACAAACGGCAAGCTCTCCGACGTATTCCTTTGCGGGATAAAGGAAATGGGCGGGCTTCGGTCGGCAAAAAGTAACCGTCAGCATACATTTTAACGCGTCTCCGAGAACTTCCCCCGTATCGGCTTTGACGCCGCTCGGAACGTCAACGGCGACGCAGGGAATGTCCGTATCATTGACGGCGCGGACGAATTGCCTCAACCCGTCGGGCAAGGGGCGGTTCAACCCGATTCCGAACATCGCGTCAACGATGATTCCGCTTTTGGAACGTATCCGCCCGACAAGCGTTGAGGACATCAAAACAGTCCGTCCCTTCCAAAGCGAAGCGTGTTTAAGCGCCGCGCCTTTCAGGTCGGGCAGGTCTCCCGTAAAGACGACTTCGACGGGCCAGCCGCGGCTTTCCAACAGGCGGGCGATGACGAATCCGTCTCCGCCGTTATTGCCGCCGCCGCACAGGATAAACACGGGCGCTTTGCGAAACCTTTTCGATATTTCGCACGTTGCGGCGAATCCCGCGTTTGACATCAGGTCAAATTCAGGCATGATTTTTGCAACGGTTTCTTTGTCGGCGGCATACATTTGTGAAGCAGTCAGGATTTCCAAGCGTCATTCTCCCGCAGTTTGATATTTGTTAATCTTTGGCGGCTATCATATATCAGATTTTTATTTCGGAGTATCCGTTTATGGTGGAAAGAAC
>CALXYE010000077.1 GCA_944392845.1 uncultured Alphaproteobacteria bacterium | reverse complement strand
CCGGTGGAAGAGGGAAACGTTGCGGCCGCCTATGTTTCTCACGAAGCCTTATTGGCATACGAAAATGCCGATTCGGCATACGGAGCGCTGTTTTCTCCGCAGGATGCCGTGCGTCAGGTCGGCAGTTACGAAACGGCTCAAGAAGCCGTTGAGGCAACGTCTCCTAAAAAATCCACCAAGGCTTTCGGATAAGCACTTCTTCATTTTTTTTCGTAAGATTCCCGTTCCTTCGGAAACGGGTATTTTTTTGCATCTTTTTTATTGACGGCGCGCGAAAACGGAGTCATAAATAAATTAACAATCAAACAATCGTTCAAGTGTTTGATCGGTTTTTAAGGAGAAAGCCCATGACGATAAAGACTTTGAAACTGGAAGATTTAGATTGCGCCCATTGCGCCGCGGAGATCGAAACCGCGGTGAACAAACTGAAAAACGTAAAGGCGACGGTGTCTTTTATGACGCAAAAAATGACCCTTGAGTTTGAAGAGGGGTGTTTTGACGACGTTTTAAAAGACGTTAAGAAGATTGTCGGAAAGATAGAGCCCGACGTTACCGTCGGCGTTGAATAAAACGGAAGAGGGGCGAACGATGAACAGGCGTAAACGGGAAATGTTGCAGATCGGCGTTGCGGCGGTTTTGTTTGCCGCAGGTTTTTTCGTTCCCGAAGCGGGCGGCGCAAAGGCGGTCGTCTTCGGCTTGTCGGCTCTGTCGGCGGGCACGGGGGTTGTGTACAAGGCGTTGAAAAGTTTGTTCGGCGGGCGGATGCTTGACGAAAACTTTTTAATGTCGGCGGCCGTTTTCGGCGCGTTTGCTCTCGGCCAGTATTCCGAAGGCGCGGCCGTCATGCTGTTCTATCAAATCGGAGAAGCTTTCCAGTCCTATGCCGTCCGCCGTTCCCGCCGTTCCATTGCGGCGCTGATGAACATTCGTCCCGAATATGCGTTCGTTAAACGCGGCGGAGAATTTGTTCGCGTCGCGCCCGAAGAGGTCGCGGCGGGCGATCTGATCCGCGTCAAAGCGGGCGAGCGCGTGCCTTTGGACGGCGTTGTCGAAAAGGGCGAAGCCTCTTTGGACACTTCGGCTTTGACGGGGGAATCCGTTCCCCGAACGGTACGGGCGGGCGACGGAGTTCTCAGCGGTTGCATTGACTTGAACAGCCCGTTAGAGCTTCGGGTTTCTTCGCCGTATCGTGAATCGACGGTTGCCAGAATATTGGAGTTGACGGAAAAAGCCGCCTCGCGCAAGGCGCCTTTGGAAAATTTCATCACGCGTTTTGCCCGCGTCTATACGCCTTTGGTCGTTACGGCCGCCGTATTGCTGGCCGTCGTTCCGAGCGTCTTTTTCGGCGGATCGTTTGACGAATGGCTTTACAGAGCTTTGACGTTTTTGGTCGTTTCCTGTCCCTGCGCTTTGGTTATTTCCGTCCCTTTGGGATTTTTCGGAGGCATCGGCGCCGCGTCGCGCAACGGCATCCTCGTCAAGGGGAGCAATTCGCTGGAAGCGCTTTCCCGTATCGATACGGCCGTGTTTGATAAAACGGGGACGCTGACGCGCGGTAAATTTCAAGTCGTTGAGGTCGTTTCCGACGAAGGCGTGTCTGAAGAAGACGTTTTAAAAACGGCCGCATATGCGGACGCTTTTTCCAACCATCCCGTCGCGCTGTCAATTCTTTCCGCTTACGGCAAACCGATTGACCGGTCCCTGATAGAAAATCAGGAAGAAATCGGCGGTTTCGGCGTTAAGGCCGAAGTCGGCGGCAAAAAGCTGCTGGCGGGAACGGCGGCTCTGATGAAGCGGGAAGGCGTTCCGTTCACTGAAGAACCTGACGAAGGGACGATCGTTTACGTCGCCGCAGACGGCAAAAAAATCGGCAAAATACGCATTGCGGACGAACCTAAGCCCGATGCCGCCGAAGGGATTTCCCGCTTAAGAAACATGGGCGTTCGCCGCGTCGTCATTCTGACGGGCGACAATGAAAGCGCCGCCCGCGCCGTTGCCGCCGCCGTCGGAGCCGACGACGTGTATGCCGGGCTGCTTCCCGATCAAAAAGTGGAACGGTTGGAAGAGCTTGATGCCGAAAAGCGCAAGGGCGGTTCGCTGATCTTTGTCGGCGACGGCATTAACGATGCTCCCGTTTTGGCGCGTTCGGACGTCGGCGTCGCGATGGGCGGGATCGGTTCCGATGCGGCCGTCGAGGCTGCGGACGCCGTCCTGATGACCGACGAGCCTTCACAGGTCGCCGATGCCGTCGCAATCGGCCGCAAAACAATGCGGATCGTCCGCCAGAATATCGTCTTTGCTTTGGGAATAAAGGGCGCCGTTCTGTTATTGGGGGCTTTGGGCGAAGCGACGATGTGGGAAGCCGTCTTCGCGGACGTCGGCGTATCCGTGATCGCCGTTTTGAACGCGATGCGGGCGCTTTCCTTTAAACGGAAGTAAATTATTTCAGGCAGTTCATTTCAAAGATGTCGTCAATCATTTGATGAACCAGCGTCGCGGTTTTGTCTTCGGCAAGCCTGTAATACATTTCCTTGCCTTCGCGGCGGTTCGTGATCAGCCCCGACTGACGCAGCGTCCTTAAATGGTGGGAAACGGCGGACATGCTCATGCCGATCAAAAGGGCGACGTTATTGACGCATTGTTCGCTGTGCGCCAATATCCACAGGATGCGCAGTCTGGTCGGATCGCAAAGTTGCTGAAAAATGTCGGAAGCCTTGATGAAATCGGCTTCGGAGGGCATTCTTGACAGCAGTTCTTCGCCGTTCGGGTGATGATGGTGCAGTTTTTTATCCGTCATGGCTTCGGCATTCTCCTGATACGCTTTAAATTAGGAAACGGAAAGCGGAAAGTCAATCGCCTTGATAAGGCTTTTCCGTTGGGTTAAAATTAAAAAAGTTTTTCGGATCGGAAGGAGCAACCGTGGCGTTTAAAGCCGACGATTTTCTGTACGGAGTTTCAAAACGGTACGCATGCGGCGCGAAACGGCGTGCGGCGTCTCCGAGGGCGCTGTCGTCGGCGTTCATGCGGACGGCGGATTTAAAAAACGGCGAAGACAAGGCTCTTTTTGAAAAACTTCTTAAAACGGTTGAAAGCGCCGCCGAAGGGCGGAAAACGTTAAGGGAGTTTTCCAAAACGGGCTGTTCCGTCCGTTTCGAAGAAGGCGCGAACGCCGGCGGTTTCTTTTCCGTCAGGGATAATGCCGTCGTGATTAACCCTGCGGGGGGCTTTAAAGACCTTTCTTCCGTCTTTATTCATGAAGCCCGTCACGCCGTTCAATACAACCGCTTGAATGATGATTTGGATCTTTACCGTTTCGCCGACGGGGAAAAGCTTTTTCGCGCGTTTGAAGCCGATGCGACGGCGCACGAATGCGCATTTATTCATCAGATGCGCGACAAACGCCCCGATATTTATGAAGAACATGCCTATTCCCCGATGCTGCAGGCTTATTCCGAGACTCTGGATAAAACGGGCAATGAAAAACAGGCGATGCAGGCTTCTTTTAAAGCGTGGTATTCCTACGATTATTATCGGGATTACTATGACGCTTCCGTTTTAAACCGCTTTTCCGCCCTGATCGATTATGCCGTAAAATACGCAGACGCAAGTCTGTTTTCCAAAAAAATGCCCGAAGACGTTACGGACAGGATGTGTTTGTTTAACGGTAAACCGTATGTTGACAAGGCCTTTTTGGAATCTCCCGCGGCATTTTCGATTCCCGAACGGAATCAGAAAAAAATCGGCGCGCTGTTGGGCGAATATGCTCAAAAAGTCGACGGGGCGCCGTATGATTCGTCCGTGTTTGAAATGTATCCCCGACGTTCGGACGGCGTGATTCTGCCTAAAAAAACGGCCGTGCGCGCGGCTTATGCGGCGACGGCGAAGAAGGGGCGGGGACGCTGAATCTTCCTTCGGCTTGCCGAAAATCGGGAAACGCGGTACAATGTTATCAATTCATTGACGGAGGCGAATAAATGGGGCCGTTAATCGCTCTTTCAGGATTGAGATCCGCGGAAGTCCGCTTTACGAACGCGGCGTCGCGCGTCGTAACGGCGCCCGTTCGTCCCGTATCCGAAGTGCCTTCAACCGTCGGCGAAGACGCCTTTGCTTTTCGGGACGAAGCGGCGGAGCAGTCTGCGCCTCCCGTAACGGGCGGGGGATTGAACAATTCCGTAACGGCGGCTTATGCGGCTTCGGACGTTTCTTTTATTGCGGAAACGGTCAATATGACGGAAGCCGCCGCAGCATATAAAGCGAACCTGAACGTATTGAAAACATGGGACGAAATGTCTTCCGTCATTCGGGATATTTGAAAGATCTCAGTGAAATATCCCCGATTTTTGCGGGGATTTTTTTTGTAAAAAAGTCGAACGGTTGTAACGCGCGTCATAAACGGCTGATGCGTGTCGAAAGAAAGAACGGTTTTTCGAATTTTATTCTGCTTCCTCTTTGCCCTCGCGATCTGCCGCCGTGATCTTCCGGATAAGCAAACGGCTTTCATAAAAAGAAAAGAAGATGAGAGTATATATTTTCTTCAAAAAATAATTTTATTAAAAGCGTTTTCGGAACAATTTTTTATGGGCGCAATTAAAAAGGCTCCCTGCCGAGCAAGGGGCCTTTTTTACTGCTTATGCCGCCTTACGGTCAGTATCCGCAAGTAAAGCAAAAGCTGTTGCCGAAAGTAAGAGCACTGTTACAAGGTCTTTCTGCTTGTCCGATAGGACAGGTTTCATTTTTATATTTATTTTTGCATCCCGTCGGACATCCCTGGACACACTTCCAACACGGCCTGCCGTCGCAGTTTTTTCCCTCTCCTTCCAGAGCATAATCCATGATTGTTCCAACTGACGGAGAAGTGGCTCCGTGACAATTCGGATCCCCGGGAAGGTGATAGAAACTTTCGGCTTCATTCCAAGCGGCCATATAGCCGGCAGAGCAATTGCAAGGTATGCATCCTATGCAAGCGACGCCGGAAGATGTTGTTTTCTTTACTAATTTTGCATCAGAACCGCATGTCCTTGTGGTGCTCGCAACATAGTAGGTTCCAAATTGAGTTTTACACGGATCTCCCGTCGATACACACTTGCCGCACGGTTTTCCGCCGACGGAACCGTTTTTGCTTAACGTATAGCCCGTACCGCACGAAGTAACCGACGTTGAATATCCCGACGGACAAGAAGCGTCAATGCATGTCTTTGAAGAAACGTCGCATATCTTTCCGCTCGGGCATCCTTTGTCGTTAATGCACCCGTAACAAATATACGAATGTCCGTTCTGTGAAGAACACGCCTGATTTTTCGAAGTGCACGGATTACCCGTACACGCATCGACGCAGGAATTGTTTTTGCATATTTCCCTGTCGGGGCATTGGTCATTACTCGTGCATTCGACGCAGGAATAAGAATGATTGCCTTCGTTTAAACAAAATTCGTCGGAAGGACAGGGAGAAGGATTACAAACGTTGATGCAGTTTCCGTTTTTGCATATTTCGTTATCGGAACAGTCGGCGTCGGAAGTGCAGAGGGCTTCTTTGGTTGCGCCGCCTTTATTCGGTTTGGACATTTCGCCCATGGCGGCGCCGAGCTTCATGGAAGCGGCGACTTGAAAAGAAGAGTCACTTAAAAGTCGTACGGAGGGGGGGCATCAATTCTATTGCCGATGCTGAAAGCGGCAGAAACGCCGCCGCTAAAGCAATAAAATAACGTTTGTTCTTGGAGCGTCTCCTAAAAATTACGGGCATGTCATCAACTTTAGATAATCATCATCGAACGTTTCGAATCGTTTTTCAACCCCTTGAAAAGGGGAAGTGTCCGAAGGACACTTTAATTTTTTGAAAGAGGATGAGGATGGTAGCCGAAGGGTGCCTGAAAGGCACTTTAACTTTTTGAACCTTTTTCTGCCGCATTTTTATAGGTTTGATCACCCCTCGGGTGCCTGAAAGGGTGCTTGAAAAGCACTTTGATTTTTCAAGGGGTGTGTCTGAAGTGGGCCTGAAAAGGTGCCCGTCGGGCACACTTTGACTTTTTAGACCTTTTTCTGTCGCAATCTTATAGGCTTAAGCGCCCGAGAAATCGTCGCTTAAAAAGAAATGCCGCTCTGCTTCGCTTAAAACCCAAGCCGCAAAAAACGTTTTCCCCCGTTTGTCCCGTGCGAAAACGCGTTAAAAAGGATATGCTTTTTCCGTATAAAAAATCGGGTAAAAATCCTGCTTTTTCCGCTAAGGCTGATGAAAAAAGCCCGGTTCGGCAAAATGCGGTTCCGAATTTTAAAAATTCAGAGATTATTTCGTTTGATGATGCGCGTTCCGAATTTGACTTCCAGTTCGTCGATCGCGCGATCCAACGGGCTGTCGCGATGCAGCGTTTTTTGAAAAAGATCGGATTGGTTTCCGTAATCCAGATTTTCCAGCATGATGCCGACGCTTCGATAGGTCGTTCGGGGGTCAAACAGTTCGTTCAGCAAAGAAAGGGCGGCTTTTATAACGTCTTCTTCGGCGTTCGTCGCAAAGGGAAGACGCGTTCTTGTTTCAAATATGCGAAAATCTTTCGTTCTCAACATGATGCCGACGACGGCGCAATAGCCGTTATGGCGGCGCAAACGTCGGCAGGCTTCGCGCGCGTGTCCGTTTAAGGCTTCCTTCAGCGTTGCCTTGTCGCGGGAAAAATCAGGCAAAGCCGCCGTGTCTTGTATGGATTTCGGCTGTCTTTCCGCCGCTTCGACGGGGCGGACGGATATGCCCGAAAGTTCGTATTTTATGCTTAAACCGTTTTTTCCCGCCGCTTTTTTCAACAGGCCGTCGCCGAATATTTTCCAAAAATGGAATGGCAAGTGAATGTTTTGGCTTAGATTGTTACTTCTGATCCGGTGGGAGGTTGGCATG
>CALXYE010000076.1 GCA_944392845.1 uncultured Alphaproteobacteria bacterium | reverse complement strand
GCTTCGAACGCCGTTGAAGAAGAAGGCGTCGTTCGGGAACGCCGCATCTACGGTCAGAAAAATTACGATTCCCGCGTCGTTTTGGTTGCGGCTTCCGACGCTTGGATTGAAGTAACGCGCGGCGATACGGTTTTGATTTCCAGAACGCTGAAGGCGGGCGACCGTTATCAGGCGCCGCGCGATTCGGACGATCTGTTTTTAAGGACGGGCAATGCGGGCGGTTTGGACGTTTATGTCGACGGAGTGCCGGTTCCGCCTTTGGGACCGAAAAACGCGACGCGTTCCCGCGTTTCTTTGGATCCCGAATATTTGCTGCCGAAAACGGCTGAAGACTAAGGCTTAAAAAATGGAAGCGATAGAGATCAAGCGGCGCAGGTCGCGCCGCATCTATGTCGGAAAAGTTCCCGTCGGCGACGGGGCTCCGATTTCCGTACAGTCTATGACGAACACGCCGACCTCCGACGTCGCGGCGACGGTCGCGCAGATCAGGGCGATGGAGGCCGTCGGCGTCGATATCGCCCGCGTTTCCTGTCCCGATGAGGAATCGACCGCGGCGTTAAAGGAAATCGTAAAACAGGTCAGCGTTCCGATCGTCGCGGACATTCACTTCCATTATAAGCGCGGCATAGAAGCCGCCGAGGCGGGAGCGGCCTGCCTGCGCATCAATCCGGGAAACATCGGTTCTGCCGAACGCGTCCGCGAAGTCGTCAGGGCGGCGAAAGACTATAATTGCTCAATCCGCATCGGCGTGAACGGCGGTTCGCTGGAAAAGGCGCTGTTGGAAAAATACGGGGAACCCTGTCCCGAAGCAATGGTCGAAAGCGCTTTGAATCAAGCGAAAATGCTTGAAGATGAAGACTTTTTTAATTTCAAAATCAGCGTCAAATCTTCGGACACCCTGATGATGATGAAGGCTTACCGCCTGTTGGCGGCGGCATGCGATTATCCGTTGCATCTGGGGGTTACGGAAGCGGGCGGATTGCGCGCGGGGACGGTCAAATCGGCGTTGGGAATCGGGACGCTTTTGTCGGAAGGCATCGGCGATACGCTGCGCGTTTCCCTGACCGCCGACGTTACCGAAGAAGTTAAGGTCGGCTTTGAGATTCTGCGCGCCTTGGGTCTGCGTTACCGCGGCGTGCGCATTGTTTCGTGCCCGACGTGCGCGCGCAAGGGGATTGACGTCGAAAAGATCGTCCGTTCTTTGGAAGAGCGCCTCGAGCATATTTCCGTTCCGCTGAAGCTGTCCGTTTTGGGATGCGTCGTCAACGGCATCGGCGAAGCGCGCGAAGCCGACATCGGCGTTTGCGGCGGCGGAAACGGCAAAGCCCTTTTGTTCCTTCACGGCGAACAAAAGGAACAGATTAACGCGGATGAAGTCGTTGAAAAAATGGTCGCTCTGGCCGAAAAGGCGGCGGCGGAACGACAGGCGGAGGAAACGAAATGACGATACGGCCCGTGCGCGGTACGCGCGACGTTTACGGAGACGAACTGCGCGCTTTTGCCTTTGTCGAACAAACGGCAAAGGATATGGCGGAGCGTTACGGATACGGAGAAATCCGCACGCCCGTTTTTGAATTTACCGAAGTTTTCGCGCGCGGCATCGGCGAAGCGACCGATGTCGTCAGCAAGGAAATGTATACGTTTAACGACCGCGGCGGCGAAAGCCTGACCCTTCGTCCCGAAGGGACTGCGGGGGCGGTGCGCGCCTTTATTTCCGAGGGCATGGAACAAAACCTTCCCGTCAAGCTGTTCTATTCGGGCTCAATGTTCCGTTACGAACGTCCCCAAAAGGGGCGCTACCGCCAATTCAACCAGATCGGCGTTGAACTTTTGGGCGCTTCGGCGCCTCAGGCGGATATTGAAGTTTTGTCTTTGGCTTGGGAGTTTTTGAAGGCTTTGGGGCTGAAAGACCACATCCGTCTGGAGCTGAATACTTTGGGCGATCTTGAAAGCCGCGCGGCGTATCGCGATGCTTTGGTCGCTTATTTTTCGGCGCATAAGGACGGGTTGTCCGAGGACAGCCTGAACCGTTTGGATAAAAATCCGTTGCGCATTTTGGATTCCAAGGACGAACGGGACAAAAAGATTGTCGGGGGCGCTCCCGAAATGACGGCGTACCTGAACGAAGAATCCCGCAAGTTTTTTGAAACCGTCAAGGAAGGCCTGAACGCTTTGGATATTCCGTTTACGGTTAATCCGCGTTTGGTGCGCGGTTTGGATTATTACCGCCATACCGTATTTGAATTTATTACGGAATCTTTGGGAACGCAGGGAACGGTTCTGGGCGGCGGCCGCTATGACGGTTTGGTTCGGGAGCTGGGCGGTTCCCAAACGCCGGGGATCGGCTTCGGTTCGGGAGTGGACCGTTTGGCGATGCTGTTGGTTGAAGCGGGGCTTTTGCCGCCCGCTGTTCGCCCGATTGCCGTCGTTCCCGTCGGCGAAGACGCCGTTCTGTCCGTTATGAAAATCGCCCAAGATCTGCGCCGCGCGGGATGCGTCGTCGATATGACGTATTCGGGCAATATGGCCAAGCGTTTGAAGAAAGCCGACAAGATCAACGCCTGCGCCGCGATTATCGCGGGATCCGACGAATTGGCGAAGGGCGCCGTTTCCGTGCGCGATTTGGACAGCGGGGAACAGGCCGAGGTTTTGATTGAAAACTTGCCCGAATATTTGAAAAAGTACGCTCAACGGCAGGGGTAAGGCATGAGCTTTGAAGAAAAACTGAATGTCGTGCTGGCGCGCCATGAGGAACTTGAAGCTCTGCTGGGGTCGGGAGAAGGCGTTGACGGCGAAACGTTCGTCAAATTGTCGAAGGAACTGGCGAATTTAAAGGACGTCGTGGACGCGATAAAAGCGTATCAGGCCGCACAGCGCGAATTGACGGACGCCGAAGCGATGATGAAGGACGAATCTTTGGACGCCGAGATGAAAGCGATGGCGGAAGAGGAGTTTTACACCGTTAAGGAAAAACTGCCCGAACTTGAAAAAAGTCTGAAGATTTTATTGTTGCCGAAAAACGCCGTTGACGAAAAGAACGCCATTTTGGAAGTCCGCGCGGGAACGGGCGGCGAGGAAGCGGCTTTGTTCGCGGCGGAGCTGTTCCGCATGTACGAACATTACGCGGCGGAACAGGGGTGGAAATTTGAAACGCTCAGCGTGAACGACACGGGGCTTGGCGGATTTAAGGAAGCCTCGGCGAGCGTTACGGGAAAATCGGTTTTTGAAAAGCTGAAATTTGAATCGGGCGTGCACCGCGTCCAGCGCGTTCCCGAAACGGAATCGGGCGGGCGCATCCATACGTCGGCGGCGACGGTCGCCGTCCTGCCCGAAGCCGAAGAGGTTGACTTGAAAATTGACCCGAAGGATTTAAAGATTGACGTTTATCGCGCATCGGGCGCGGGCGGCCAACACGTCAATAAAACGGAAAGCGCGGTTCGCATCACGCACATTCCGACGGGCGTCGTTGTGGAATGTCAGGACGAACGTTCCCAGTTTAAGAACAAAGACCGCGCGATGACGATTTTGCGTTCCCGCCTGTATGACGCCCAGCGTCAGGCATTGGAAAGCGAACGGGCGACGGATCGTAAGAATCAGGTCGGTTCGGGCGACCGTTCCGAACGCATTCGCACCTATAATTTCCCGCAGGGACGCGTGACCGACCACCGCATTAACCTGACGCTTTATAAAATTGATCAGGTAATGAACGGCACGGCGCTGGGCGAAATCATCGACGCTTTGATTACCGAAGATCAGCTCGCCCGCCTGTCCGAACTGGAATAAGATGCGCGTTTTTGAGGCTTTAAACGAATTGACGCGCCGTTTTTCGGCATGCGGGATAGAAAGCGCCCGTACGGATGCGCGGCTGTTAACGGCGTTTGCGATGAAGCTTT
>CALXYE010000075.1 GCA_944392845.1 uncultured Alphaproteobacteria bacterium | reverse complement strand
AAACGCCCATCAAACGCCTCCTTGAATTTTTGATGCTTACGAAATGATACTCCCGCTATCGCGAACCGGGGGAAATTTTTTTCGATTCGGAAAGAACGGGCGTTTTCCTTTCGTCGGGAATCGTCGGAAAACGGGACGTTGCGTTTTTATTTTTGACACGCGGACAAAAACGGATAATTTAGGCGTTAATCTTTCGTTAAGGATACCGCTTCTCGCGCGACCTTTTTGACAAGGGCGAATGAAAAAAAATATCCGCTGATATCAGCGCCTTGCCCCGTGTCAATCCCTAAAAAAATATTTTTTCGGTTGCTAAACGGAAAAGCATCAATATATTGGTGTCCGAAGCGGCGCAAGGACACAATAGATAGTGTCGCTTTTTAAAAGTTTGTAAGCAATACGGAGTCAAGCATAATGTCGGAAAACACGCCGAAGCTGGAAATCGTTTCCAATGAAGGGGAGAACGGGGGCGATCTGTCCCGTATCGTCAAAAGAGACGGAACTCAGGTCATTTTCAATTCCGAAAGGATCATGTCCGCGATTCGCCGCGCGGGAGAAGCGACGGGCGAATTTGACGAAGACGAAGCCTCTTTGCTGACGAACCAGGTGACAAAGGTGTTGCGTCACCGTTTCGGCAAGGCGAAAACCCTTCCGACGATTGAACAGATTCAGGACGTTGTCGAACAGGTTCTGATTTCGGCGAACTATTACACGACGGCGCGCGCTTACATTGTGTACCGCGAAAACCGCAGCAAATCCCGTCAGGATAAAAAAACGCTGGTTGATGTCGCTTCCTCGGTCAACGAATATCTGGAACGCGCGGACTGGCTCGTCAATGCGAACGCGAATCAGGGCTATTCTCTGGGCGGTTTGATTCTGAACGTTTCGGGCAAGATCATCGCCAATTACTGGCTCAGCCACGTTTATCCGCAGGCGGCGGGCGAAGCGCACAGAAACGGCGATTTCCACATTCACGATTTGGATATGCTGTCGGGCTATTGCGCGGGATGGTCTTTGCGCATGCTGTTGCAGGAAGGCCTGAACGGCGTTCCCGGCAAGGTCGAATCGGGGGCTCCGAAACATTTAAGCAGCGCTTTGGGGCAGATGGTCAACTTCTTGGGAACTTTGCAAAACGAATGGGCCGGGGCGCAGGCGTTCAGTTCCGTCGATACGTATTTGGCGCCCTTTATCCGCAAGGATAACATGTCCTATGACCGCGTGCGTCAGGACATTCAGGAGTTTATCTATAATCTGAACGTTCCTTCCCGCTGGGGGACGCAAACGCCCTTTACGAACCTGACGTTTGACTGGGTCTGTCCCGAAGATTTGAAAAATCAGATTCCCGTCATCGCCGGCAAGGAAATGGATTTCTGCTACGGCGATCTGCAGGCGGAAATGGATATGGTCAACCGCGCCTATATCGAGGTGATGACCGAAGGCGACGCAAAAGGCCGTTTGTTCACGTTCCCGATCCCGACGTACAACATCACGCCGGATTTCCCGTGGGAAAGCGAAAATGCGAATCTGTTGTTTGAAATGACGGCAAAGTACGGCCTGCCGTATTTTCAGAACTTTATCAATTCAAGCCTGAAGCCGGGGCAGGTGCGTTCAATGTGCTGCCGTTTACAGCTGGATTTGCGCGAATTGCTGGCCAGAGGCAACGGCCTGTTCGGTTCCGCGGAACAGACGGGGTCCGTCGGTGTCGTTACGATTAACTGCGCGCGTTTGGGCTATTTGTACAAAGGCGACGAACCCGCTTTGATGGCGCGTTTGGAAGAACTGATGGAATTGGCGCGTTCGACTTTGGAAATCAAGCGCAAGGTCATTCAACGTCACATCGATTCGGGGCTGTTCCCCTATACGAAGCGTTATTTGGGGACGTTGCGCAATCATTTCTCGACCATCGGCGTGAACGGCATCAACGAAATGATTCGCAACTTCACGAATGACGAGCACGACATTACGGATGCGTACGGCCAGGCTTTTGCGAATCGCTTCTTGGAATACATCCGCAACAAGATGGTTGTTTTCCAGCAGGAAACGGGAAGCATGTATAATTTGGAAGCCACGCCGGCCGAAGGCACGACCTATCGCTTAGCCAAGGAAGATCAGAAGCGTTATCCCGACATTTTGCAGGCGGGAACGAAAGAAGCGCCGTATTATACGAACTCTTCGCAGCTGCCCGTCGGCTTTACGGACGATCCGTTTACGGCCCTGAACCTGCAGGAGTCTTTGCAATCCAAGTATACGGGCGGCACGGTGATGCACTTGTATATGGGCGAACGCATTTCCGATGCGAAAACGTGCCGGACGCTCCTTAAGAGAATTTTAGAGAATTATAGGATACCCTATGTAACGGTGACACCGACTTTCTCTATTTGTCCCAAACACGGCTACATCTCGGGCGAGCACAAATTCTGCCCGCTGTGCGATGAAGAGCTGATAGAACTTAAACGCCGGCAAGCCTGCGCCTGTTAATACAGGCTTGCTTTCAGGCAAAACGGTATAACTTTTAACAAGTGAGTAGAGAACATGATGAATAACGAAACCAGAATTGAACTTTCCGATGCAGAACGCCAACCCTGCGAAGTATAGACGCGGGTTATGGGATATTTTCGTCCGGTGTCCGAATTCAATATCGGCAAAAAGAGCGAATATGCCGAACGCGTCTGCTTTTCCGAAAAGAAAGCCTGCGACAAATGCTTGGACGTAGCGGCGGAATAAGGTCGCTATGTCTGTAGTTATCGGCGGCGTCGAGCCTTTCACAACGGTGGATTTTCCGGGAAGGCTCGCCGCCGTTTTCTTTTGCTTGGGGTGCACGTGGCGGTGCCCGTATTGCCATAATCCCGAATTGCAGCCCTTTTCGGGAATGCCCGTCGTTGAATGGGATAAGATCGTCGAATTTTTGGAATCGCGGAAAAAGTTGCTGGACGGAATCGTTTTCAGCGGCGGCGAACCGCTGTGGCAGGACGGGTTGGCCGATGCGATGAAGCAGGTTAAAGCGATGGGGTTTGACGTCGGCTTGCATACGGCGGGCGCCGATGCCGCGCGTTTGGAAAAGGTGTTGCCTTTGGTCGATTGGATCGGATTTGACATCAAGGTGCCGTTCGAATTTTATGATCGGCGAATCCCGAACGCGAAGGGAGAGGAAGCCTTGAAAAGTTTGCGGGCGATTCTGAAATCGGGCGTTGAATTCGAAGCGCGCACGACGTTGGATCCGCGACTGATTTCGGTTTCCGAATTGCGGGAACTGGCGCATATGATTGCGGATGCGGGCGTCAAAACGTATGCTTTGCAGGAATACCGCCCGCATCCGACACACGAAACGCCGCCGTCCGCCGAAGATATTTCCGCGTTTTTCCGCGATAAGGCTTTGCTTTCCGAGCTGAATGATTTATTTTCTAACTTTATCGTGCGCAGAGCTTAACCGTTATTTGCAGGATGATTTTTTATGTCGATGATGGCTCTTACCATTCTTTGTTTGTCGGCCGCCGCTTTTTTCGGGCTGATTTTGGGGCATTTGAAGTTCAAGGGCATTTCGCTCGGGATCGGCGGCGTTTTGTTTTCGGGGCTGGTTGTCGGGCATTTTTCTCATTCGCTCGGGTGGGCATTGAATGAAGAGGCGTTGGATTTTATGCGGGAATTCGGACTGATCCTGTTCGTTTATATGATCGGGATGCAGGTCGGCCCCGGCTTCTTCGCCGCCTTGAAAAGGAACGGCATGCTTTTGAACGCTCTGGCCGTTTTCATCGTTTTGGCGGGCGCTTTGATCGCCGTTATCCTGTTTAAATCTGCGGGGCTGGAGCTTCCGGCCGTTTTGGGATTGTTCGCGGGCGCCGTTACGAATACGCCCGCGCTGGGGTCGGCGCAGCAGGTGTTGGCGGACATGAACGCCGCAGGGGCGCAATATAACGTCGATCTGACGAGTATGGCGTACGCGATGGCTTATCCTTTAGGTATCGGCGGTATCCTGCTGACGATCGTTTTGTTGCGTTTCGCTTTGAAGATTGACCTGGCCGAAGAGATTGAACGCTATGAAGACCAAAAGGAACGCCGTATGCCCGAGGTCGCAGGGATTGACCTGATCGTCGGGAATCGGGATTGCCAAGGCGTCGAAATCGGCCGCTTTTCAGAGATTTTTCATCAGGGCGTCGTCGTTTCCCGCATGAAACGCGACGGCAAATTTATCGTGCCGCATTTGAAAACGAAGCTTCAGGTCGGCGATGTTTTGCACTTGGTCGGTCCCGTCAGTTATTTTTCGACGTTGCAAGAGCTGTTTCGCGCGGAGCAAGCCGATAATCTGATTATAGACAGTGCGGCTGAAATCAATGCGCACAAATTGTTGGTAACGAATCCCGCTTTGCTGGGAGCGCCCGTAGAGGTCATTTCGGGACGCGAGGGGCGCGATTGGGTCATTTCCAGAGTGACGCGGAACGGCCGTTCTTTTCCCGCGACGCCCGATTTTAAGCTGGCTTTCGGCGACGAAGTAACCGCCGTTTCCAGACCTTCGGACATTTTACCGCTGGTTCGTCTGTTGGGAAATGACAAACAGGAGTTGGAAAAGATTCGTCTGATTCCGATGTTCTTGGGAATCGCTTTAGGCGTGCTGCTCGGCTCTCTTTCTTTTTTCATTTCGGGCGTCAGCGTGCCGATCCGCTTGGGATTGGCGGGAGGCCCTCTGGTCGTTTCCTTGCTTTTGGCGGCAAAGGGTTATCTGGGGCGGATGATTTTTTATATGCCGCATGCCGCTTCGTCGGCTTTGCGCGAATTCGGCATTGTGATGTTTTTGTCCGTTGTCGGCATTACGTCGGGAGCGCAATTTTTTGACCTGCTCGTGAACGGAAACGGATTGGCGTGGATCGGGTACGGCTTTTTGATTACCTTTATTCCGTTGTTTACGGCGGCGCTGATCGGGCGGTGCGTTTTCGGCATCAATTATCTGACTCTGAGCGGGATGCTCGCAGGGACGATGACGGATCCTCCCGCTTTGGCGTTTGCAAACGAAATGTCGGGATCGGATGCCGCGGCCGTCGGGTACGCGACGGTCTATCCTCTGACGATGTGTTTGAGGATATTGGCGCCGCAGGTTATGGCTTTGATGCTGTTTTAGAAAAAATATGGACAAAATCTAAAAAAAGCGTATTCTTAAAAGTACGGTTTTCCATAGAGCGAAGGATGAAAACGATGGAAAAAAATCAGTCCCCGAAGACCCCTGAAGAAAAGAAAGCGCCCGTTGTTTTGCATCCGCACGCTTTGCCGAACGGAATGGTCATTATGCCGACGAATCCCGAAAATTATACGAAAGAGGATTTGAAAACGTTAAAAATTACGGCGGCGATAAACGTCGGGCTGATGGCGGCCGTGATCGCGGCGGCGCCGTACATGAAATCCGACGAAGCCAAGGAAAAACAACAGGATCAGGCGAAGCCCAAAGTTGAACGGTATCAGGCGCCCGCCGAAAAGAAGGACAGCGTCAAAACGGTTGATTTCGCGGCAGCGGCGGCCAAGTTCTATCAGAACAAATCGCGTTGATTTAACAAAAGGAAAATAAAGCTCTTTAGTACGCTAAAGAGCTTTTTTATATGCGGAGGACGGCATGGAAAAAGTTACGGCGGAACCGATGTATTTTCGTATGATTGAGGAAGACGGCTCTCTTTCTTTCATTATCGGACCTCGCGAGGGAGAACCCGATTCGCCGCGTTTGTTGTTTGACGGTAAGGAAACGGCGGTTTTGTACCGCCGTCCCGGTCAGGCCGTGGCGCTGACGAAGTTGGACGAATTGGCCGTTTCAGTGTTGAAAGCCGCTAAGACGGCTTCGTTCGTTGAACCGAAACGGCCCGATGCCTCTACTTTTAAGGAAGCGGCGACCTCGGGGCAGATTTCGTATGAGGTTCCCGTTCAGGTCGTCAAAAAGTTGCCCGTCGCTGAAGAAAACCTGCTCGCCGATGAAAACGCCAACCCGTTTAAAGGCAAAACGCCCGAAGAAATCGGCGCTTTCATAGACCGCGTCGCTTCCGTCCGTGCGGAAGGCTGACGCTAATTTAAATCTCTCGCCGGGCAGTCCTTTTGTTCTTTCTCTTCGGGCGCAGGGGGGCGATTTTCAAAAAAATCCCCTTGTGCAAGAGAGGGCATAAAGCGTACGCGTACGGAAGGGCGCGTATCGCCTTGCGTTTGTTTTGAAGCGCCGCCGAGAAACGTGCCGCCGTGAAATCAAGAAGGCGTAACCGTATTTGCGTACTGATTGGCATTTCTTTTACGGACGAAGCCGTGTTCGGAAATTGTAAAGAAATATTCCGAGTTCGGTCGGAAGACGCCGCCATGCGCAAGGCGTTCGGGCGTTTCACGGCGGAGAACGGCTGTTGCGGTTATTTGTCCGAACCGTGAGAAAAACGACAGGAGGTCTTTTCCTGCGGGGGATAATGATCTCCGTTGCTTTGCGCGGCGTTGTTTCGGTATCGGAACCTCCGTCCGCAGATACGCGGGCGTTTCCTGCTCCCGCACTTCTTCCGAAATCCTTCCGTCTTTCGGCGAAAAACAGGGGAGCTTGTATCCCGCGTTGCCGCCGTTACGGCGGTGTTTCGTCTTTATCGCCGATCAGCGTCCGCTTCGGGTGATCTTAAATCCTCAAGTTTTGTTTCCTGATAAAAAAAACGAAGGCAGGCTTCGCGAGCCGCGGCAAAAGAAAAACATCGCTCCGCAAAAAACTGTCGTTCGGGCGGATAACGGTTGTTTAAAAAAGAGATTTTTCATGAGAAAAACGAAAAAAAACAGCCCCGTAAAAGGGGCTGTTTATAATTATCGGCATTTGCCCTGCAACCATCTTCCGTTGACGTATTTGCTGGGTTCGCAGTCGGCTCCGTTACCCCGATTGATTACGGCAGGATAACACGAACCAGCTGTCGGTTTAGATCCGTTCGGACAGCATCGTTTCGCGGTACCGCTGCAAAAAT
>CALXYE010000074.1 GCA_944392845.1 uncultured Alphaproteobacteria bacterium | reverse complement strand
TTTTATAACTGGAGCATCTTTGTCGTCGAAAGACGTCCTTTTCAGCTCAAATGCCGCATAGACGCGTCCGCCCGTTTTGTTTTGCAAATAGTCAAAAGCTTTCGAAGCGATGCTTTTCTGCCCGCGAAAAGCGGCGGATTCCGCGTCAAAGACAAAAGCCGACGGACGAGAGGAAAAAGAAGAAACGGCCTCGGCCAGGCAATAAGCGCCGTTTTCCGTTACGCCGCGCCGCTCCAGCTCTTCGGCGATCAATATGTTGTCGGGGATGAAACGCTCAAAAACGGACTGCAGGAATCCCATCGCTTACCCCCTTTGTTCCGATCTTTGCGAAACGGCGCGCTTAACGGCGGCGGACATGATCCTGTTTTTGACCTGTTGAACGGACGGGCGGCCGTCTTTGCCGTCATATATGCGTTTTCCCTTTTCGGATAAAGCGTCATACACTTCATTGAAATCTTTTACGTTTCCGAACATTTCGGGCGCCATCAGTTGCGGCAGTTTTCCCATGTCGCGACAAGCTTCCAATAACGTTTTTCCGTCTTTGTTGGTCGCAAGAGCGTCTTTTAACGTTAAACCGGCGCCCGTTTCGCGCATTTTATCAAAAGCCGCATCGGCGGCGCCGTATTCCAAAGCATCGTGCAACAGGCTTTTTATATTTTCCTTTGATGCGTTTTTAACGGCGTTTTTAATGCGAATGCCTTCTTTTGTTTTGGCGATTTGCTCTGCCTTTTGGCATTGCAATTTTTGCATATGGCGGTCGTCGTTGTCCTGAGCGGCTTCGCGCAACTCTTTTTGCAATCCTTTTGACATGCCGAACATCCCGTCGATGCCCAGCTTTCGGATAAGACAATCGGGACGTTTCAATTGCTTTAATAAAAGCTCGCCGCCTTTGTCCGTTATGTTGGTGTTGTTACTGATGTTCAAAGATTCCAATTCGGGCGGCAAGACGTTAATCAGTTTTTCAATCGCCGTATTGGTCAAAGTGCAGCATTGCAGGTTCAGTTCTTTTAAGTGAAACGGGCGAATTCCCGCGCACAAAGCGTCCAAAGTCGCCCCTTCGCCGATAATGTTGCATTCGGAAATCAAAGATTCCAGCGTCGGCGGCAAATTCTTAAAAGTTAAAGAAAGACCTTTTTCGCGCGCGTCCGAAAAGGATAAATCGAATTTTTTAAGCTTTGTTCCGCCAAGCTTCGTCAAAAAAACGTCCATGCCTTCGTCCGATACGGAATAAGCCAGACTTTCGATTTTTTTATCGTTCAGAAAACGGGCGAACGTGTCGTCTTTGAACTCAAGCCTTGTTTGTTGCAAGTTCAACTTTTTCGCCCCCGTTTTTCCGACCATGTCCAAAAATCCGTTCAAATTTTCTTCGGGGACTTTCGACCATCTGACGGTCAGCATGTCGGTTTGGAAAGAAACGGATTTTCCGGATATGAAATCGGGGCATTTCATTCTGTGTCCGATATCTTCGACGAAAAACGACGAAAACCGGCGCCCGTTTATTTCGGGCAACAAACGTTCAAATGCTTCTCCTGCGATTTCGCCGTTTTTAAAATATTCGCGGTTTCTGGGGGTGAACGTAAAGTCAAAAGGCGCGCTTAAAGCAAACAGGGAAGCATAATGCGCCGCACCGTCTTCACAAACGCCGATTTCTTCCAAATCGTGTTTCAAGGTCGCCGCATCCGTTTTGTTCATGCCGTCAGATTGAGCAACAGACACCTTTGTTTCCCTTTGTTCAGATAAATTTATCCTTAATACAAAAGTAAAAGAAACAAAGCCTCAAGTCAATAATTTTGGACAAAAAAAACGTTTTTTTTCTACCGTCCCGCGCTTTTTTTAACGGCGGCATTTTTAATGGCGTCCAGCATCATTTGTTGTTTGATTTTCACAAATGACGGGCGTCCGTCTTTGCCGTCCATCTGGGATTTGAACTTGTCGGGAACCAAAGCCCACAATTCGCCCATTTCTTTTGCGCTTTTCAGACGGGACGGCGTAAAAACCAAAGGCAGTTGATTGCTTTCGGCGATACGGACGATTAAAGCCTTTCCCGCCGTGTCTGTTTGTTTGAAATCATCGGCGGCAATAGGCGCACGTTGAAAAGCTTCTTCAAAACGTCCCGTTCCCGCCAGCGTAAAGAGGGACCTGTCGCCGTTTTCGTATTTGTCGCGCATGGCGGCTTTGTTTTTTGAAATTTCGATTTTATCGGCGTTAAAGTCTTCCCAATATGCGATTTCTTTGACCGTTTCGGGGGACAGGTCATGATCGAACGGTTTTGTCAGCCCCGTATCTTTTAGCAGGCTGTCTTCCCGTTTCATGGCGGCGATCAGCGGCGCGACGGAATCGTCGGACAGTTTGTCGCCTTTGGAGGACGCTTTCGCGCGAAACAGGTTCAAACGCTCGATTTTTGTCCCTTCCAGCGCGCCGCAAAAACGGTCAAAATGGTCGTTAAACAGGTAACATCCTTCCGCGTCAATCGATTTCAGGTTAGGCAACCTGTCCAGCGTATCCAACAAATCGGCGGGCGGAAAATGGGAAAAGGACATTTTCCTGATCCCGAGGCTTTCTAAGGAAGCGGGAAGTTCGTCAAACGTCCGTATCGAATACATCTGACCGCTGAGGTCAAGTTCTTTCAACGGCAGTTTTTTGATCGCTTTCGCCAATTTTTCCGTGTTGGGGGCAAACATGCCGCGATTGTTTGAAACGGTCAGCGAGGTCAGCGTTTCGCACTTTGAAAGCGCGGAACAAAAATCGGAAAAAACAAGAAAAGCTTTTGCGATGTCCGTATCGGATACTTCCAGCTTTGTCAGCGGCTTATTTCCGATCAATCGGGACAAATCGGCGCATCCTTCGGGTCTTAAAGACAGGTTTCGGACGGAAAATTCCGTCAGCTTTTCGGCCTTTTCGGCGCCGGAAATCCATTGAGCCGCCGTCGCCGTCGGAGAAGGTATCCCCTCAATCATGATTTTTGTGGCGGGGGTTAAAGTCATCAGAGCGTCAATGTGCTCGGGAGAAAGAGTTTTATGGATTCCGCTGAAGAAAACGGCATCCAATAGTAATTCGCCGTCGGAGGGATTTTGGAATAAATCGACGGTTTCCTGCGCTTCCGACGGAGAATAGCCGTGCTCAAACAGCGAACGGATAACATAGACGGGGGATTTTTTTTCCATTTTACGGACTCTTGCGTTCAAATCGTTTTGCGGCGACGGCCTGTTTAACGGCGGCGGCCATGATTTGGTTTTTCAGCTTTAAGAAAGTGGGACGCCCGTTTTTCCCGTCAAACAGCTTTTTATCCGTGTCGCAAAGCATTTCGTATGCCGCCGTCAGGTTTTTCGTTCCGGCGATCAGCTTGTCGGTCATCAATTCCGGAATTTTGCGCGTCACGGAAAGGACGTCAATCATCCTCAGACCGTCTTTGTTTTTCTTCGCTAAATCTTCGGGCGTGAAGGTGCCTTTAACGTCCTCCATGCGCTTTAAGGCGTCGCCGACGTTCCCAAAGGCGTAAGCCTCAAAGATCAGTCCTTTTACCTCTTCGGGCGTGCGGGCTTCGCCGAGCTTTTCTCCGACCGTTTTTCCCGATTGCAGATAAGCGATCTCCGCCGCTTTGTCGCGTTGGACTTTTTCCATGTACACGGCCTTGTTGGCTTCTTCGGCTTCTTCCGCTTTTTGGCGCGCCGCCGATCCCGTCAGGCTGAAGTTGAATTCGTCGGTTTCAAACAGCGCCGTTTTGTGAAGCAGACGGTTTTTCGTATTCATCGCGTCGACTAAAGCCAGCGTGCCTTCGTCTAAAATTGACGCGTTTTCCTTTAACGACATCGTTTCCAACGAAGCGGGCAGAGCGGAAGCGATCTGTTGTATGTCCCGCGTTTTGATCTCGTCGTCCCCCAAACCCAAATGGCGCAACGCTTTCAGATCGGGCAATTTTTTTATCAGAGCGCTTTTTTCGGCGTCCCGAAGCATGTTGTTGTCCAAAGCTAAGTAGGTTAAAGACGGCGGCAAGGCTTCAATAATGCCGGCCAGAGAAGCGCCGACGCCTTTGTTCAGCATCTGCATTTCAAAGCGGGTAAGAGAAGACGATTCAATGCCTGAGGCCATCTTTTGCATGGCGTCTTCGGACGCGTCACAAAAGTTAACGGACAATTGCGTAATGCGTCTTGCCGTCATTCCTTCGCGCAGCTTTTCTGCGAAAGGAGAAATGTCCGTTTCTCTGAATTCCAACTTTGACGCGCCCGACGCTTCAATGCAACCCGCCAGTCCCGCAAGGTTTTCTTCTCCGGGCTGATAGCGTTTCAGCCCGAAACATTCGGCTTTGACGCGGATTCTCCCCTCGGTCAGCGCGGACAGGTCATACGGGCGAATCATACCGGGTTCCGCTTTTTGTTTTACGAGCGTTCCGTCGGGCATTCTTTTGCTGACGGTGATCTTTGAGGGATCCTCCGTACAAATTTGGTTGTTTAAGGAAACAAGGATAAATGATTTGAACGTTTTTCCGTCGGCGGCGTTTAAAAGGAGATCCAACGCGCCGATCGCAATATCGCGGTGGGGAAAATGAGCCTCTTTTCTGGCGTCAAAAACAAAATCTCCGCCGTTTTTAATGACTTCGGAAAAATGGCGCGCGCCTTCTTCGGTAACGCCTGCGTCCAGCAAACGTTCTTCCAGCGTTTTCGGGGCAGGGGCGGTTTCTTTTGTGCTTTGAGCAAACAATGACGACAAAAAACCGGGCATCGGCAAATCTCCTTTTATCTTGCTTGAAAGATAAAACGTTTTTCGTTTTTTGTCAATATTTTCGGATAAAGCTAACGCCTGACGTCCTTTGCGGCGGATATCTTTTGCCGAACCGCGGCGGCCATGACCTGATTTTTCAAAACTTTGAAATTCGGGCGGCCATCCTTGCCGTCCAGTTGCGCTTTATGAATGTCGGAAAGCATATCAAAAACGGTTTGCATGTCTTTGGCATTGTTCCAATGTTGCGGCGCAAAGACTTTGTTTAATTGCTTTGAATACGCCAAAGCGTCGATCAAACGGTAACCTTCGGCGTTTTTCTGCCGATAATCTTCGGCAGTCAGCGTTTTGTTCTCTTTGGCCAGTTCGTCATAGACTTTGTTAATGTCGCCGTTTGCGGACGCTTCTCTGAACAAGAGAGCTGAGCGTTCTTCTTCGGGAGTTTTCGCGGAAAACCCGGCGGCGGGAGCGTCCGTTCGTTCCGTCATTTTTTTGCGCCCGGATTCCAGCCTGCGGATGCGTGCTTTCGTTTCCGGGGATAAGGCGGCATCGGGAAATTCAAGCGTCGTCAGCATATACGAAGGCTGTTCAAAGGCATCAAGCATCGCGTTGACGTTTTCGTCCGTCAGCCCCGCTTCCTGACCCGAAATGCTCAGGCGTTCGACGGGGGTGTTTTCCAAAAGGCGTTTGAGCAAACCCGTATACAGTTTCGGCTCGGCGAGGCGGCAATTTTTAAGGTTGAGGGATTTTAAGGAGCGTGTTACCCCTTTTAATGCCAAGACGTCCCCTTCTTCCCTGAATTTCAGGTTGTCCAGCGTTAAAGCCTCTAACCCGTCGGGAAGGGAGGCGACAATGTCCGCCGTCGGCAGGGAGCGCGCTTTTCCGACGTACAGGGAAAAGTCCTTTAAATTCGGCGGCAGTCCGTTTTTTTAAACGGACAGGTCTCCCTTGTAAAACCGTTCGGGCGCAAGAGAAAGCTTCTCCATGTTTTCCGCTGTTCTTAAAAAAGGATAAGTGGGGAGGGAGGCGAAAGGCTTGGCGCCTTCAATGATTCGCATTTCCCTGATTTTTGACAGGTCAACGTTTGGGTATTCAAAGGAGGGAATATCCTTGATGCTCAGAACCGAAACGTGCGTTGATCCCAAATTTCGGGTAAAGGCGTCCGTAAATTTTTCTTTGGCGAACATCCCTTTTTCAAGAGTCAGACGCGTCACGTGAGGCTCTTCGGCCAATTTGTTTATAAAAACGTCTGCGGCGGTTTTATCATCGGGGACATTGTTCAAGGACAAATACAGCGTATCGTTTTCGGGAGATCTGAGCTCGTTGACGAAGCGTCGGGCTTCGGACAGGGTAAAGCCCGCCTGATAAAGTTCTTTGACTTCCTGAAGTTTTTTGACAAGAGAAACCATATTCTACCTTTCCCGTTTCGCGGCGGCGACTTGTTTTCGAACGGTCGCGGCCATAACGGCGTTTTTGACTTTTTGATAACTCGGACGACCGTCCTTGCCGTCCAGCTGGTATTTTTCATTTTCGGGAACTTTGTCAAATACGCGTTGCATATCTTTAACGTTGGACCAGTTCTTTTCTTCAAAAACACATGCCAGTTGTTTGGATTCCGCCGCCAAGGCAACAGGCGTCCGTCCGTCGGCGCCTTGCTTTAAAAGATCGTCGGCCGTCGGCATGCCGTTTTCTTCAATAAATTTTTTTAACGTTCCGTCGCGCGCCGCATCAAATAATGATACGGAGGCTTCGACGGCCTTTTCGCTTTCAAAAGACGGCGCGTTAGCGTCGAAACGCGCAACGGAGGCAAGCCGTTTTGACAATTGATTTGATTTTATTCGTAAATTCGGGTGTAACGTATCCGTAACGCTGACTTTTTTTAAATTTGTTTTTCCCGATTCGATGACGTCAAAAAAATGATCATATCTGGGAAAATACGGTATCTGCGCGTACTCAAGAGGCGTTACGTTTTTAAGCGTCAGGCTTTCAATGCTTGAAACGCTCAAAGATAATTCCATGGCATCAAAGGCTTCGGAAGAAAGACCGGCGTTTTTCAGTTCAAATTCTTTTAACTTTGGAGCCTTGTCAAACCACATTTCGCTCCATCTGCTCCGAATCCCGATGCCGTCTATGGAAAACGTTTCCAAATTCGGCGTAAAAAGAGCGCGCCGGAACAATGAAGCCTCTATCTGAGAGCCGTCGGCGGACGATGTTTTCTCTTTTTGCGTCGCTTTTAACGAAAGGTGTTTAAGTTCGGGCGAACAAAGTTCTCCGATCAATGCAACGTCCCAATCCGTAACGGTCGGCATGGAAACGTCCAGACTTTTTAAGGATTGAGGCTGTTTCGTCCCGGAAATGGTCGTCGCGAGTGCTTTGAAAAGCTCTTTGTTTTTATTGATACCGTTGGAGATAACGTTGTCGTCTTTGTTCTTCAGTTGCAATGAGAGTGCGTCGATTTTCGGAAAACCTGCACTCAGAATAACGTCGGATGGCGCACCGCGCAACGTCAGCCGGGACACGTTCGTATACGGAAGTTCGCGTACAAATGTTTTCCAAAAGTCTTTAAGTTCGCTTTGAATCGGTTCACGAAAATCGATATGGCGGATATGCGGTTCTAACGGTAACATGTTTGTCATCAGCTCCGATGCGAAGCAATGCGGGAATTCCAGATGCTTCAGCTGAGACGGGTAAAGCGTCAGCGTATCGTTTTTTTGATCCCTGATTTCAGATATGAGGCGACGGGCTTCAAGGGCGGAAAATCCGCGTTCGTAAAGTTTGCGAATATCTTTCAGTTTTCCCGAAACGGAACGAGCCTGTTTTTGAATGAGCAATTCACCGTCCAAAGGATGTCCGTTGATGAAACGTTCGCCGATTTCCACCAGATGCTTCGGAAGACGAAGGACAGCTTTTTTTGCATAAACGTCGGAAAGAAACGCATGTGCTTCGGCGACCGTAAAGCCCGCTTTACACAATTTCCTCATATCATTGGCACGTTTGAACAAAGAAGGCATTGGCCGTCTCCTCAAAATCTGAAAAAGGCGGAGAGAAACATTGTTTCCCTCCGCCCGAATAAAAATTTATTTCGTTTCTTCAGGTGTAGCGCGAACGCCTAAAAAGATATTTTTTGTTAAAGAATTGCGGGAAAGGACGGCGCGCAACGTTTCCGTCGTGATCGCCGCGTCGTTCGGGATGATGACGTTCGCGGGGATTTCGTCCTGCAGGTAACCTTCCAGCTCGGCGGGGGTTCTGGCGATTTCGGCATATCCCTTTTCCGCCAAAATTTTTTCCTGCCATTCTTCCGTCAGCTGAAAGATAGAAGAGCCTTCTATCGGTTCTTGGCGGTACCTTGTCGCCATTTGCATGGCGATTTCGGGCAACAGGGCTTCCGTTTGTTCGGGTGTCAGATTCAAGTCCGTTTTATTGCTTTTCATCGGCATTCCCTCCTTAACGGGTCTTTTTCGCGCGCATCGTCGCGGCGTAAGACATGACTTCGCGCGGTTTGGCAAAAGATACCGCATCCGCATGATTCGCGGAAGATTCGGCGGCCTTTTCCGCCTTGCGCGTCGGTGTCAGCAGATCTTTGGCAATGACGGGCGGGCGTTCGACGTGCGATACAAAGATCGGATTATGAACGGTTTCCGCCGATGAGGCCGCCAAGGCTTCGCCGAGCGTTTCGCCCGCCGACGTGTCGCGCAACATCAGGGCTCCCTGCATACACTCCATGACCTCTTGGGGGTTCGGGCGGCTGAGCGTCATAAATTCGATTTCCTTATCAATCTTTGCCGCCGCGTCGGGCGCTTTGCGGTCAATGTAGGTAATGCCGTTGCGTGCGAACATGTCCTGCACCTTTTTATCAACGTCTTCGCTGATAATGACCGTGCGCTTGTTCGGCGCATCCGTTAAAACGTGCGTAACGACGGCTTCGCCTTTGTCATTCGTCAAAAGGGTCGTCAGGCCGATACCCGTTTCGGAACGGTTTTCTGCAATCTTGACCGTCTCGTCGTCGGGATCAAGCGCATCCATCGCGGACAGGGAATGATTCCATAACGCCTTGATGTTCGCATCCGACAGGGCGGGGATGGCCAAAGCCCCCATGAACGTATCATGCGGCGCCAGATCTTTCGGTTCGGGCGCTTCCGCAACCGAAGCATCCGTCAGGACGGCTTCAACAATCGGCGAATCCGCAACCGTATCGACGTTTTCGTTCAAAACGTGGATGGAACGAACCTGAGCGTTTTCGGGTTCCTTGTTCGCGGCGTCCTTAACGCGCGCCAAAGCGGCGTTGATCGCGAACGTCGGCAGGGCTTCTTCGGCATTTTCCAGCTTAATGCCGTGCTTCTTTTCCAACAGCTCGGCCAGTTCGTTGCGGATGACGTCCGTTTGTTTGTCGGGCAACATCGAAACGTCGGCGTTGTACAGATCCTTAATGCGTTTCGCGCCGCTGATCTTGCCCTCGACCAGTATGGGTTCGCCGATGCCGTGGTTGGCGGCGATCTTTTTGGCGATGTCGTACATTTCTTTCATTTCGTCATGCTGGATACCGAGCGTTTCGCCGTGTCCGGGCATGAAAATGCGTTCCATCCAGCCTTCGATATATTCTTC
>CALXYE010000073.1 GCA_944392845.1 uncultured Alphaproteobacteria bacterium | reverse complement strand
CCTTCCGTATTTTTTTTTTTTATTTTTATAAATAAAACCTTCACAATATATTTTATTTTCAAAGTATATGAAATGATATAACCAAAAATCAAGAGAAATTTTTTTTTTATTTTTTTATATTCATTGTTGTTTTCGAAGGCGCCGACAGGCTAAAAGAGCCGTCACATTGACGTTTTTTCGCTTTGATGCGGCGGCAGAAAGGGAATTTTTTCCGCCGTTTTTCCCTTCCCCTCTTTCCGCCGGGGAAAGGAAACGCATCCCGCGCGTCTGCCCCGATTGAACGAACGCCAACCTCGGAGTATTTCTTCGTCCTTCAAGAATCATTTTACCGTTCCGAACCTTCAGCGTTTCGCCGTTTTTAATTTGAAGGGGAAAGGTATTGAACATTGAAGCCGCCATTTTATTAAACTTATTGGCTTTTTGCGCCTTGCAATGGATCGGTACGATCATTTTCGGACGAACCGCCCCCGCTATAAAAAGGAAATCCCCGCGCAGAGCATGTCCTGACCCGTCAATACCGGGGCAGTCCTTCGTTCCGATAAAAGAAAATCCCTGCGTTCCCTCGTATGAATACAGCTTGTTTTTAAAGTTTTCTCCGTTTCGTTTTGACAGCGGTGCGATGATCACCGCGTCGGGCGCGAGCGGCAAATACCCTTTTTCCCCGCGCAGCGTTTTAAAGAAAGGCGCTTCCTCAACCCCCTCGATTCCCGAAGACAGAATGACCGTCGTTTCTGGAGAAAGCCTGCGGGCTTCGGGCGACGTATGGTTCAATATTTTGATTGAAGGGGCGATGTCATGCAAAGAAATGCCGCCTTCCTTCAGTCCCGCCAAATGAAACTGCATTTCGGAACCGCCTTGGATAATCACGTTTTTTCCTGCTTTTTCCGCCGCCTTCAGTACGGTTGCAAAACGTTCCGTATGGCTGGATTTAATTAAAGAAACGATTTGTCTGTCGCCGTATTTTTCAAACAGCTCCGCATAAGAAGCGCAAATATCCCGTTCCGAACGCGCGAACCCCGGCTTATCCGCCGCGACGGCGTCAAACAGCATCAGGTCAACGCCCTCTTCTCCGATCCGTTTCAGGTGAGCCTCATCCAAAGGTTCGCCCAGATATGACGTCGAATCGGCCTTAATGTCGCCCGAATGATAGATTGAACCGTTTTTATCCGATATTTTCACGCCCAGACAACCGGGAATCGAATGAGGGGCGCGGACGGGTTCCAGCGTGAACGCGCCGACTTTTATCTTCTCCCCTGCTTTGACGGTGTGAACCTCGGGTAAAACCGACAGCGGAACGTCTTGGGAAACCAGTTCCTTTTTCAGCATCGCCAAAGTAAAATCCGAAGCATAAATCGGCGGCAATTTAATTCCCGCCGCCAGATACCTGACGATGCCGCCCATATGATCCTCATGCGCGTGAGTCAAAAATATCCCCGCCGCTTTATTCACGGGCGGATTTTTTCCCGAAACGTCCAAAAAATCGGACAAGTCGGGAACGACGGCGGAAAAAGTGTTCAAAACGGACGTTTCGCCGACCTCGTCCGCGCCGATGTCAACGATTAAATAATCCCGCGCCGTTTTTCCGTTTTCATTCGAAACGGATTCGAACACGTGGCAATTCGCGCGAATGTCCAGCGAATCATTGCCGCCGAGCGGAGTCCAATACAAGCCCTCCCCGCGTTCAGAGACCATAAAAACCTCCCGCTTTTTTATCAGTATAAATAATATGAAGGCGCGCGCCTAATTTTTTTTCGGAAGAACCTCTTCAAAAACGGGGCCGTCCCCGTAAAGCTTTTTGGCTTCGGCTTTTTTGCGCGCCATGTATTCCTCTAATTTAGCCTTGCGCCACTGATCCGCCAAAGCCTTGCTTTCGGGAGCCCCCGGCTGAATCTTTTTCTTGCTGTCGGAAGGGCTCTCTTTTTGTTTTTTCTGATTTTCCCGAATGCGTTTCCTAACCTCCCGAACGGCGCGGCGGGACATGTCCTTTTGCGTCGCGCGAATTTCCGCGGCGGCGGGATTGCCGTATTTCGTCAGCCTTTTCCACGCGTCCAGCAGTTTGTCCTCGTATCTCAAGGCCTTGTTATCCGTTTTGGAATGGTAGCGCGTCGCCGCGATGCCCCAAGACTTCGTTTCTTCATAGTTTCTTTTTAAAAACTCCGCAGCATACGCGATATTTGCGGACGGCGTAAGGGCTTCTTCAACGCCGTCAAAAGCGTCGGGATGGTATTTCAGGTTAATCTGCATACAGCCGACATCAATATTTTCAATGCCTTTCGCCTGCAATTCCCGAACTGCGGCGACGGCTTCTTTTTTTGACGGGTAAAAGCCGCCCTTTCCCTCGGCCGTTACCGTCCACGGCCATGCGATTCCCGAAGGATATTCTTTCGAATACCTGCCGCTTTCGACCAAAGCGATGGCGCTGAGCAGATTCGTCTGTATCCCGTCCGCCCTTTCCCGACGCGCCGTTTCCTTTAAACACAGAAGCGCGTCGTCGCAAAATGCGGCGCGCGGAGAAAAAAACAGAAAAAAGGCAAAAAGGAATAAAAGCGTTTTCATAGCGGCAATAGCGGCAAAACCCTTTGCAAATGCTCAATCAGGACGGACATCCGCCGCCACAGCGAATCGAACCCTTCGGAGGGCATATATTTTTCGGCATTCCAATACAAATGGCGGGCAATCTCGATCTGCAAGGCATGAGAATGCCCTTCGGGGCGGCCGTAATACAACGTCGTGTAAGCGCCGCTGTACGGCAGGTTGATCGTAACCTCGTACCCCATGCTTTTCAGGCATTCGGCAACGGCGTTCGTCAATTCGGGCGCGCAAGAAGCGCCGTCCGCGTCGCCTAAAACAAAATCGGGCGTTCCGTTTTTGATTTCCCGATGCTTTTCAAAATCGGGCATGGAATGGAGATCCAAAAGGACGGAATACCCGAAACGGGACAGATTCTTTTTAACCATGTCGGCCAAAGCGGCATGATACGGAAAATGAATATCGAAAAGGCGCTTTTGTTCGATTCGAAACAAAAGCTTGCTTTTGTAGATCGGAACGTCCGGAGCCAATATTTTATGAAAACATCCCAAGCCCGCCTTAACGCGTTTGGAATCGCTCAGAGCCTGCGGAGGCAGAGAATCTGAAAACATATCGGGATCAAGCTCTAAAGGATGGCGGTTCAGGTCAACCCAAGTGCGGCCGTATACGGCGCTTAACAGAGGAATGCCGCAGGCGGGAGCGAAAGAAAAGAGTTTATCAACGGCGGCATCTTCGTTTTTTTGAAACTCTTCAAGTTTTCGGTCGGACAGATGAAACAGGCGTTCGGGGTAAAACGTTCCGCTGTGCGGCGAAGCCAAAATCAGCGGAGAATCAATTTTCCCTGATTTTTGAAGCAGATACGAAGGATAGTTTTCGGATACCGCCAATTTTTTTCGCCTCTGATGAATTTTTTTATTGCAATTCGCTCCATAAATCTATAAAAGCATAAACACCGTGTTGAGGTAAATAAAAATATGGGCACGTAGCTCAGCGGTAGAGCACTACGTTGACATCGTAGGGGTCACAAGTTCGAACCTTGTCGCGCCCACCATTAAAAAAACGCTGTCGGATCAGCGTTTTTTTTTGTGCCTGGATCAAAATCTTTTGAAACGGGAGTTTTTATATGAGGAACGCTTTTTCCAGAAGCCAGAGGCGGTTGGGGTTAAAAGGCCTGATCGCTTTTATTTCCGTTACGAACATGTTCATTCCCCTGTCAACGGATCTGTATCTGCCGGCCTTGCCCGGCATGGCGGGGCATTTTTCGGCGACGGCGGCGGAAGTCAATATGACGTTGACGGCGTTCTTCTTTTTCTTTGCCGTCGGAATATTGATTTTCGGCCCGTTCAGCGACAAATACGGCAGGAAGCCCCTGCTGACCTTCGGCATCGCTCTTTATACGGCGGCAAGCTTCCTGTGCGCGGCGGCATCGGCGATAGACATGCTGATCTTATGGCGGATATTCCAGGCTTTGGGAGCGGGTTGCGTCATTGCGGTATCCATGGCCGTCGTCAAAGACTGTTTCTACGGCAGGGTCAGGGAAACGATCCTGGCGGTCATTCAGGCCATGTCCATGATCGCGCCGATGCTTGCGCCCGTCGTCGGCGCTTTTATCCTGAAATTCGCGTCCTGGCACGAATTGTTCGTCCTGTTGGGCATCTTAGGCGCCTTGAGTTTAGCGGCCGTCTGCTTCTTTCAGGAAACGCTGCGGCCGTCGGGCAGATATAAAGGCGGCTTTTTCCATTCGTTGGGACGGTTGTTCGTCGTCGCGAAAAACCCTGCCTTCAGTTCCCTGCTTGCCGTATTTTCGCTGATGACTGCGCCGTACATGGCCTTCATCGCCGTATCTTCGTACATTTATATTGACGGGTTCCGTTTGAGCGAGCAAGCCTACAGCGCGTTTTTTGCCGCAAACGGCATTTTTTCCATCCTGGGACCGATCTTGTATCTGAAAATATCGGGCCATATTTCCGCCAAACGGCTGGCGGAAGCATGCTTTACCGTTTCCCTGATTTGCGGCGTGCTTCTGTTCGCCGTCGGTTCCGTTTCCCCTTGGTCGTTCTTTTTCGCGTTTGCTCCGTTCACTCTGATCGCCAGCGGCATCCGCCCGTTCAGCACGAGCCTGTTGTTAAACCAGCAGGACGGCGACACGGGATCGGCGTCGTCGCTGATTAATTCGGTAAACACTTTTTTCGGCAGCGTCGGAATGATGCTGGGATCGTGCGGATGGAGCGACATGGTTTTCGGGCTGGCCGTCATTTTGACGGCGTCGGTCGCTTTATCATTGTTCGGATGGCTTTTGTTGTCGGGGGCGAAATTTCCGATGAAGGGCCTTTCCTTCAAAGAAGGATAGCCTTTGCACGATATTTTGAACCCGCAACACGGCGGCACCAAGAAAAGCGAAGGATGCCTGAACTGTTACATGTATCCCCGAGACAGGCGGCGCAACGCGGACGGCAGGCGGATACACAAAGTCATAACAAATTCGGCAATCCCGTACAAACCGACGGAAACGGCCGTTTCGAGGTAAAAAGCGACGGTTCGCGCCCCTGCGTTCTGCGTTACGAACGGGTCAGATATGACGTTTTGCTTTATGGAAACGGGAATGAATTTTGTTAAGGACGGCAAGACTTGCCATATCCCCGACAAAAGAAAGCAAAGCGTTGCGGCGTTTCGATCGGGGCTGCCCGTACAAAAGGCGGGGAATGCGTTTCGTCCCGCCGCCCGAAAAACAGCTTGACTTATTCGGCGCGGTACGGGATTTCCATAAAAAGAAGTTCACGAAACTTTGCGCTTCCCGCAGTCCCCCGTCCGATATGCAACGGATGTTCCGACTGCGGCGCATGCGGTTTAAAAAAGCAGGGAAAATAAAATGGTCAAACATTGGTCAAAGGTTGAATATCTGCATCAAACGGTCAAAAATCCGAACATCATCGTCAAAGGAACGAAAAGCTATTACAGCAACGCCTACACGCCCGATTTTGAAGATTATGTCGTCCGTTATCTGTACGGCGACGAATACAGCCTCAAAACGTTCAAGCCTTTATGGGAATATGACAAACTTTACATCGGAAATTACGTCTGCATCGGCGCGGAAACCGTTATTTTGATGGGTGGGAACAATACGCACCGCGCCGATTGGTTTTCCAGTTATCCCTTCATGGAAAAGATTGTCGAATCCTATGTTTCCAAGGGCGACACCGTAATTGAAGACGGCGTTTGGATCGGCATGAGGGCGTTCATCATGCCGGGCGTACGTATCGGCGAAGGCGCGCTGATCGCCGCGAACGCCGTCGTAACGAAGGATGTCGCCCCCTATACCGTCGTTGCGGGCAATCCCGCAAGCCCCGTCAAAAAACGCTTTGACGACGATACGATCCGCGAATTGTTGGAAATGCGCCTTTATGATAAAAGCGAAGAAGAAATTGACGCGCTTATCCCGTATTTGTGCGCCAATGATTTGAACGCATTGAAAAAAGCAATCGGCAAATAAAAAATACCTTTATAAAAAAGCATAATATCAAAAAAGCCCCGCAATAAATGCGGGGCTTTCTTTATTAGGAAATAACGGCTTAGAACAGGCGCAGAACGCTCTGGGCCGCTTGTGACGCCAAACTCAAAGAGTTCGTCGCCAATTGCTGGCGCGTTTGCAGCGCAAGCATGTTCGCGGCTTCTTCGTTCATGTCCGCCAACGTCAGTTTGTCCGAACCGGATACCAGATTGTTGATCATGTTATCCGTGAAGTCTTCACGCGTCGTAACCGTCGCCAAATTCTGGCCGAATTCCGATGCCTGTGCGCGCAACAGCGACGTCGCCTTCTCTATCTGCGTCAGCGACTTGTCGATGTCTTCGTTCGACTTCCATTCGTTGTCCGACGTCGTCAGGCCGATGCCCTTCGAGTCAAACGTGACGCCCTTGATCTCCAAAAAGCTCGTGCGCGTCTCGTTGAAGTTAACCGTCAGGTCGTCGCCGTTCAAAAGGTTGATACCTTTGTACGACGTGTCTTGTACCAGCTGGTCAATCTGCGTCAGTACTTTGTCAAACTGCGACGCATACGTCGCACGTTCGTTGTTACCGTTCGTCGCAGAGCCTTCCTCGCCCAACAGCGCCGCTGCCTTGCCCGTCTGGTCCGTAATGATCAGGTCGTCGCCTTCTTCTCCGTAGATGATCAGGTTGCCCTTATCATTAAAGTCGGCTTCAATACCGTCAAGCGCGGACAACGTTTTGCGAAGATCTTCCGCCGTCATGTCGTCCGTAATCGTTACCGTGTAACCCGTATCAATGCCGAGCGCATCGTTGAACTTGCGGTTCGCCGTAGCGCCGTCCAAGACAAACTCGTCGCCTGCAGCAACGGAAGGAGCCGTCGCCGTACCCGTTCCGGGAGTAGCCGTGAATTCGCCGGCCGTGATATTCGAGCCGTCGCGCTTAAAGATCGCGACATTACCGTCAGCCTTAACGTAAGCGCCGTAGTTGTCATCTTCCTGGAACGCCTTGATAACGGCATCCGTGCTCATGTCGGCCGTCAAAGTAACGTCTCCGACTTTGATCGTGCCGTCCCCGTCCAAAACGGTATCGGAAATCGTTCCCGCATTCATCGTGAGGGTCGCATCGGCACGTTTCG
>CALXYE010000072.1 GCA_944392845.1 uncultured Alphaproteobacteria bacterium | reverse complement strand
AATCCCCCTTTGCCGCCGACGAAGACAGGCTGTTTCATTATGCAAAGCGGGCAGGTTCCGTAAAAAAAGAGGATATCTTAAATTATTTGGAAACCGTCTTTTCAGGCAGAAGCCGCGCCGTTTCCTGCTTGACCGAAACTGCGCCTCAAACAGAAAATCCGAAAATCAAAAATTGGGCAAATGCTTGTGACTGTTTCTCTTTTGACCTTGATCCGTTGATAAAAGAAAACATCGTTCAAAGCATTTTTTGCGCCGATGCTGGAACCTTTACGCCGACGGACGCCCGTATGATTGATTGTTCCCCATTGAATTGGGAAAGCGTCAATCCCTACGACAATATTTTCTTTCAACGCATCAGGCATTACATGATCGTCTTAAAAGACGGCGTCCTGCCCGTAAAATTCATCCGCCCCGTTTAAAAGCAAACGGTTTCAATTTTATAAATATGCCGCACTTCGCCGTTTAAAGCGTATCCGTCCGCCATGTGCTCAAAACCCGCGCGTTCAAAAAAGCCCTTTTCCGACGTCGCCGCGTATAAAAACGGCATTCCTGCCGCTTTGGCGTCTTTTTTCGCCCGATCAATCAGAGCAAAACCATAGCCGTTGCCTCGCGCCGTTTCATTAACCGACAGCATACTGAGCCACGGATATAAATCAAATCGACTGATAAAATCATTTAATACCAATCCGACACCGCCCGTGACTTCGCCGCCGCCGTACAATAAATACCATTGCAGAAAAGGCGTTTCCGCCTTTATGCAGTTCCTGATAACGTTTTCGTAAAAACCGGGCGCCCCGTCAAAACCCGAGTTTGTTTGAAAATACTCTATGGCTTTGTCCGCGTATTCGGGATTTTCCCTGATCGATATAATCCGCTTTTCACCCAGATAAACTCGCCCTTCCAAATGTTCCGAAAGCTTCTTTAACGCTTCCAAATCCACTTCCACGTCAAAGAACGGCGTTTCGCAAACGCGCTCTCTGAGCTCTTCGTCCGAAAAAACGTCGTTCACGGGAACAATGCGGTATTCTCTGACCAAAGCCCTGTTTTCGATCGGGTCTATGTTCTTTAAGTAGATTAAATCGATTTTTACTTTTTCGCCGCCGTGCTCTCTGCTGCCGCGCAAAAAGACGCTGATCCCCGTCCCGAATTCATGGTTGAGCATATAAACGAAACGTTCGGATGCTTCCTTCAGTAATTCTTCCGTCGCGTCGCCGCCGTTCTCGCCGCACGCCAAAAACAAAACGGCCTGTCTTAATGTGCAAAATTCCATTACGGATTGTCCCATAACCGCGCCGCACCGCGAACACCGCTTGAATCGCCGAACTTCGCCTTTGCAAGCTTCGTTTCCACCGTATCCGAAAAAACATATTTCTTCCACAAAGGCGGCACGTTTTTATACAAACGCTCAATGTTCGATACGCCGCCGCCCAAAACGACGATATCGGGATCAATGATGTTGATGACCGCCGCCGTCGCGCGCGCCAGCCGTTCCTCATAAACGGACAACACTCCGTCCGCCGCTTCTTCGCCGTTTAAAGCGGCTTCGGCAATCTCCGAAGCCGTTTTTTCCAAGCCCGTCCTTAAAAAATACTCCTTAGCCAAGGCCTTGCCCGACAGGAACGTTTCCACGCAACCGTTTTTGCCGCAATAGCATTCGCGGTTCGCCGTTTCGGCATCCCTTGTCCACGGCATGGCGTTATGCCCCCATTCGCCGCCGATGGCATTCGGCCCCGTTATGATATGCCGAAAAGCGGAAATGCCGCTGCCCACGCCCGTTCCCAAAATGACGGCCCAAACGATGTTATATCCCTTTCCCGCGCCGTCGGCGGCTTCGGATACCGCCAGGCAATCCGCATCATTGGCAATGCGTACGGGACGCCTCAGCACCGCCGACAGATCCTTGTCCAAAGGATGGCCGATCAGCCATGTCGCATTGGCGTTTTTAACCAATCCCGTCTGCGGCGAAATCGTGCCGGGAATTCCCATGCCGACCGTTCCCGTCATGCCCAGAGTCTTTTCCGCTTCGAAAACAAGATCCTTTACGGCATCCAAAACGCCTTGATAATCTTTCGGAGTCGGCACTCTGTTCTTCAGCAGGATTTCTCCCGTTTCGGAATCCAATGCGGCAATTTCCGTTTTTGTGCCGCCCAAATCAATGCCTATGCGCAAAGTCATGACGAACGTCTCCTTTTTTACGGGACAAGATAAAAAGTTTATGCTTTTATTCTAGAGCAACTGTTTTGATTCGGAACGAAAAAATGTCTGAAAAAGAATATTCCAAAGAAGTTTATGAAAAAATATCGAAGCTGTGCGACGATTTCAACCGTACCCGCCTGTTGGAATATATTGAGCTGGTCAACAGCCCGAAAAAGCTGTTCTGGCTGAATTTCATGTCGGGAGTCGCCAAAGGTTTGGGATTGACGATCGGGACGGCCATCATTTTGCTGATCCTGTTCAAAATAACGCAACACTTGGTCGCGCTGAATATTCCTTACATCACGACATGGATCGCCGACGTCATTGATATGGTCAAAGCATCCCGCTAACCCGTTCAGCGGGCCTTGCGTTTCGCCTCGGCAACCAAAGAACGGACGCCGAACCCTTCCATCTTTTTGGGGCTTTTCATTTTTTCCAAAGCCGAAAGCGAAATTTTCCTGTCCGACGAAAAAACGGCGGAAAGTTTCCGTCCCGCTTTCCTTAAACCGTCTTTCAGCTTTGCCGCCCGTTCCAAGACGCGCACGCCGACGGTCACCATCGCGGGCGAATACGGCAATAATTGCGGCGGCAATTTTAAATCGGCCTGTTTTAAAGCCTTATACGCAAAAATGACGCAGTTGCTTGTCCAAATATTGTATTTCGGCGGTTTTTCAACGGCGGTTTCCGCATATTTCCGAACGGCGTCGTATTGAGAACGGGTAATATGGTAAACCAGCTTTTCATCATAGGGTTCTTTCGTTTCTTCCGTTACGACGCCTGCAACCTTTTTAAGCGAAAAAAATTCCATCCTGTCCCCGGGCGCGACGTTTTCCGCGCCGTATAACGCACAACATGCGTGAAGGCCGTAAGTCTTTTCCCGCCCTTTTTCATCCGTCAGACCGAAAAAAACGTGTCCGACCGCCGTTCCCAATTCTTCCGGATCCCGCGGCATGATGTCCTTTTTTAATTTTTTGGGAATCATGATGTCGGGAGTTTCGACGTACAGCGTCGCTTTACAGTTCCGTTCCGTCATTTTCACCTTTCCCGCTTTCGGCAACGGCCGCAAACAAAGCATAGGCGTTTTGCAACGCTTCGGTCTTTAAGGACGCGTCCATTTCTTTATCGGACAAGATTTCTTCAACCCAACCGTAATCGGGATTCGCCTTAAAGTCTTCGGGCAAACGCCACAACAGGTCAACCAGCCCCATCACGTCGCGCTCGGTTTCAAAACCGTACGCCATCACGAATTCGCAATCATTGATCAGCCTGTTTTTCAAAACGCCGTCGTCCATTGCTTTCGTTTCCGTCGGAAAAGTCTCCCTTAAATATCGCATCCCGCGATGGACAAAGCGTTCCGCTTCCAATTCCTGCTTTGTTATTCCCATACTTTTTTCCTTTAACTCGGCCGCCGAAGCGTATTTTATCAAATTATTTTCAAAAAATACAGTTTTTTGTCTAAATGCTCCGGCGCTCAACCTTCAAAGCTGTACAAAAAAGCGGCGTTGCGTTTCAGCCAACGTTCCTTCGCCTTATAATCCGGCATTACGGAAGCCACCGTTTTCCAAAACGCTTCCGAATGGTTCATTTCCCGCAGATGGGATACCTCATGAACGATAACGTAATCGGCGACCTCCCGCGGCGCCAAAGCCAACCGCCATGAAAGAGAAACGTCGCCGCTGCGGCTGCAGCTGCCCCAACGGGATTTCGTATCTCTGACGGTCAGGCGGCGAACCTTTGTCCCGAGCGCCGCCGCCGTCTGAGCAAGACGGGACTTGGCATATCTGCGGAAATGTTCTTTGATGAAATCAACCGTGCGCCGCGGCAGATAAAGGGCGTCGCCCGACACCCAAACGACGCTTTCCTCCAACCAAACGCCGCGCTTTGCTTCGGGAGAATGGCGTATGACGACGTTTTCTCCCAACAGGGAAAAACGAAACCCGTCCGCAAAAATTTTTTTATCGGGCAGGGCGGCCAACTGACGCCGAAGCCAGTCGGCATGTTCGGCGGCAAAAGCCAAGCCCGCCCGTTCGGAAGACCGCTTCGTCAAAATCAGCACGGCCCGACGTTTTAAACGGTCAATGCGCAAACGCATCCTTTTGGCTTTCGGGCTGCGCTCTACGGATAAAATCAGGCGCTCCCCGTCCGCCAGCGTCAACTCGGCGTCTTTTTGAAGCCTACAAGTCATCCCAATCAACAATATAATCAATAAATTCGTCGGCGGGCTTTGCGGGAACGGCTCTGCCGCGCGCGGACATTTTTGCGTCGTGGACGGAATCTTTATTTCCCGTGATCAGAGGATGCCATTTCGGCAACGGTTTTCCTTCCTTCAACAGACGGTACGCGCACGTTTTGGGCAACCAACCGATTTCGTCCAGATCCTTCGGCGTCAGATGCACGCATTCGGGAACGTAAGCGTTCCTGTCGGCATAATGCATACAGCGGCAGGATACCAAGTCCAGCTGAGCGCACGCGACATTTGTAAATTCAAGCGAGCCGTCTTCAAAGATCAGCTTTTCCATACAACATTTGCCGCACCCGTCGCACAGGGCTTCCCATTCGTCCCGCGACATTTCCGACAGTTTTTTCTTTTCCCAAAAACGTTCCACTTCAGAACCCCGTATGAAAAAGGGCATCACCCGTTCGGATAATGCCCCTTTAAGAAAGCGTTTTTTTATTTTGCTTTTCTGGGACGCGTTCCCAAACCGATCTGTTTTGCCAGTCCCGAACGGCGTTCGGCGTAATTCGGCGCGACCATCGGATAATCGGCGGGCAGATTCCAGCGTTCGCGATATTCTTCGGGCGTCATGTTATAAGCGGTTTTCAGATGACGTTTGAGCATCTTCAGCTTTTTACCGTCTTCCAGGCAAATGATGTAATCGGGAAAAACGGACTTCTTAACGGACACGACGGGCTGGGGGCGTTCCGCCGGAGCCTGAGCAACGTTGACCGTTGCCAACGCTTTGTAAACGTTCTGAATCAAAGCCGGCAGATCTGCCGCGGAAATTGTATTATTCGCGACGTGAGAGGAAACGATTTCCGTCGTAAAAGCCAGCAGATCTTCAGTATTTGTTTGTTCGGACATAACAATGCTCCTTATTTTCTTTGATTTTCACACGTGTTATATAAATACCCGTTTTAAAAATCAAGAAAAATAGAACGACTATATTTATTCATTTTCCAAAAAACAGGCGTCGCCGTATGAAAAAAAGCGATAACGTTCCCCGATCGCATGCGCGTAAGCCTTTTTCATACACTCCGTTCCGCAAAAAGCGCTGACCAACATAAACAACGTTGAACACGGCAGATGGAAATTCGTAAACAGCGCGTCGATCGCCCTGAATTTATAGCCCGGCGTAATAAAAATATCCGTTTCGCCGTTGAACGGATGAACGACTCCGTTTTCGTCCGCCGCGCTTTCCAACAGACGCAACGCCGTCGTTCCGACGGAAACGACCCTGCGGCCGTTCTGCTTCGCCCGATTGATGACGTCCGCCTCATTTTGTCCGATATGTCCGAATTCGGCATGCATGACGTGATCCTTGGTATCCTCGACCTTAACGGGCAGGAACGTTCCGCCGCCAACGTGCAGAGTGATCCGCACGCTTTCGATGCCTTTTTCGGCGATTTTTTTCAACAGTCCTTCGGTAAAGTGCAACCCCGCCGTCGGAGCCGCCACCGCCCCCGGATGTCGGGCAAATATCGTTTGATAGTTTTTAACGTCTTCCCCGTATTCGGTTTTTTCCCTGTGAATATAAGGGGGCAGGGGCATCACGCCGTATTTTTCCAGCAAAGAAAACAGTTCGGACGAATCGGCGTCAAATTCCAAAATCACCGTACCGTTTTCTCCCCGTCCCAAAACGTCAGCCTTTAACGGTTCGGCTTCGGGATCCGTCGGCGGGCGAAAGAAAACGGCATCGCCTTCATGAAGACGGCGGGCATTTTTGACCAACGCTTCCCAACGGTTGATTCCGACGGCTTTAAACAGAGTCGCTTCAACGGCGGCCTCGCCCCTTTTCCCGAATAAGCGCGCGGGAATAACCCGCGTATCGTTGAAGACAAGCAAATCGTCGGGACGCAACAGGTCGGGAAGGTCGGAAATATGAAAGTCGGAAAACGAATCGGGCGGCGATACGCGCAACAGACGCGCGGATTCGCGGGGTTCCGCCGGACGGGAAGCGATCAGCTCGCGCGGCAGGTCAAAGTCAAATTCATTGACGAGCATAACGGCAGAACGGCCTTATTCTTCGTCACCCGTAATCATGCGCGGAGAAACGACGTTTTCGAACAAAGCGTCAAAGGTGTCATAGTCTTCCATAACGTCGTGACCCGTGAAATCCAACACTTCGTATTTGGAATTCGCGGTATTATAGACGTACAGATCGTCATCGGCGCGCCCCAAAAGAACGCAATCGGGCAGGTCGTCGTTGTATTCGGCAAAATCCTCGTTTGCCGTAACAATATCCAAAAGCGTGTAATTACTTTCGGGATCGGTTACCTGATCGGTGCTGTAAAATTCGATGCCGTTCCAGGCGAATCCGTTCACTTCGCGCAAAAAATCAATATATCCCTGAGGAACGGGATGCATTTCGATCTCGGCCATATCCTTTTGGCATTGTGCCAAATCCTTGCTGGAAGCGGGACGGACAATCATCGCGCCGTCTTCTTCGGACAAAGTGTTCAGAATTTCTTCCATCGTCATCGTACTAAACCATTCCCAAAAAAGTTGTTTCCGTAAAAAAGTTTCGTCCGTACACAAAGGATAAAAACTTTTTTATCTGCATTTCTTATCATTAAACGATAAATGCCGTTTCGACAACGGATTTTAACGTCCGTCCGCTTTTTGTTTTACGCGGGCGACCATTAACGCGGGTTTGGATTGAACGTTTTCCCTCGCGTTCAGGGGACGTTCCCACACCATTCCTTCGCGCCAGGGCAACTTTATCGTCACGCCCATGCGGGTATCGAGATTTTTAATCTGCGGATTAATGACCTTGTTATGCAATTCATCGTGGGGAGGAATCGGCATAAAAATCAAATTCGAAAAATCATTCGTGCCGCCGCCGTGGATCGGCAGCTTGTGATGAACGTTATAACCGTTGACGCCGATGCCGTTTCTCATCCTGGCCAATCCCGCATCCGTAACGCCGATTTTTCTCAACTGAGCTTCATAATGCTTGGCAATATACTTCAAAAATGCGGGACGAACGTTCTTTTTAAAATCGTCGCGAGTTATTTCGCGCTGACGCTTCGGCGGCGTTTTATATTCTTTATTGATCAATGAAAACCCGTTGATCGCCGTAAAACCGAATTTCACGCCGCCCGCGCCGGCGACCTCCAGCTGCATTTTCGGCGGAGCCGTCTTTTTCTTGCCGTCATTGTAACCGTAAATCGCCAAGCCGCCCTTTTTGCGCGCCCTTTTTTGATGCGTATAATTATCCTGAACCATCGCGCCCTCTTAAATCAAAGATTCGTCACGGAGCAAACGCCCCTTTCTTAATTTTAAGGTTAGCACAACGGATTTGACAAAAATAGATAAAAAATAAATTTTTTGTCCGATACTTTTGCTGATTTTTCAAAAGATTATTTTCGAACGAATAAAAAAACGGCTATGCCCTTTTTGTTTGATTCAAAGCCTTGTACTTTTCAAGCATAGCGGCGAATGAAACAAGCAGGCCTTCGCCGACGGCAGGATCCTCGCCCAAAAAGGTCAGGCATGCGGCGGCGGCCTCCAGCGTTGAAACGCTTTCGCGGCGAGGTTCTTTACGCAATTTGCCGTACAAAGAACGTTTTTCGGGAACGAGAATCAAACGGCGAAGTTTTAAAAGCCACGGATTGCGCCACCATAATGCTTTCGCCTGACTCCACGACCCGTCCAAAAGGACGATTCCTTCCAAACCGTCCAAGATTTCTTTCGCATCCGGAAGAATCGTCCCTTTGCGCCCGACAGCGTAAAGTCCCGGCGCGACGGGCGTTTCGTTCTGCGCGCCCAGATACAAAACGCCCCAGCGTTTCGGGTCTGCTGAGCGCCCCAAGGCGGCGGACAGGCTCGGACGGGACAGGGCAACCTCCAAACGGCAGTTCTTCAGCGCGGCGCGTATAATTCCCGCCGTTCCCAACTCTTTATCCCGTTCCTGCGGATGTTGGAGAATCAGCACGAAACGGCCGTTGTCAAAAGGCTCTGCATCCGTACAGACGCAGAGCTTTTTCGTTTTGCCGCATTTCGGGCAAACGGCGTTTTCGTTTTTAGCGGTTTCGTTCGTCAATGGACGCTCACGGGTATCAGTTCGTTATCCAATATCAGAGATATAGCTTTATTTTTATCGTCTGTATAGGCTAATTCCGTACCTTCGGCGGCATAGACGAACCACATGTCCTTATCGTCCACAACCTTTTGCCTGATGTAAGCGACGCTGTTCACGCCGATTTTCGCCAGGTCTTCGGCCGTTATGTCTTTGACCTGTCGCATGGCGACCTCCTTTCGGGTCTTATTCAGGAAACGGTCTTGTCAGCTTCCTTCGTTTTTTGTTTTTCGGACGTTTCCCGATTCGTTATTTGCTTCTTCGCCGAATCTTTTTTCGTAATTTTGATGCGGCGGACTTTTGATTCGGGTTCCCGTTGCAGTAAATCAATGTGCAAGAGGCCGTTTTCCAAATGCGCTCCTTCAACCTCAATGCCGTCGGCCAAAATGAAAGACCGTTGGAACTGACGCGAAGCGATGCCTTTATACAGATACTGGCGTTCCTTTTCTTTTTCTTCTTCAACGCGGCGGCCGCGAACGGTCAGCTGTTTGTCTTCAATTTCAAGGCTCAGGTCTTCTTCCGAAAACCCCGCGACCGCAACCGTAATCTGCAGGTGGGACGGGTCGATTTGTTCAATGTTATAGGGCGGATAGGATTCGGAATTCTTCGCCGCACGGTCAAGCATGCGTTCCAAAGAATCAAAACCGAGCATAAAAGGATTGTTTGTCGTCAACATAGCCATGGTATTTCTCCTCCGAATGAGCAAAAAAACAACGCGGGGTTCAACAAAGACACCCGTTGCCCGAAATCCCTGACGGCGACCCCGAGCCTTTCAACAATATAAGGCGTCTTTTTCTTCTTTCAAGAGAGAGAAAACGTTTATTCCGCCGCGGACGTTTTTTTGACCGCCGTTTTAACCATCGAAGCCAATATTCCGCCGATCAGCAGTCCGAACGTAATGACAAGGGACAGAACGTCGCTGACGTCAAAGAAGAATTCGCTGACAAAGACTTTCAGCCCGATGACGACCAGCAACAGCGCGCACGCGGGTTGCAGGTAACAGAACCTGTGCATCGCGGCCGCCAGCAGGAAATAACGGGAACGCAACCCCAAAACAACAAAAATAATGCTAGTATAAACGGCAAAGGCTTCGTGAGAAAAGGCAAAAACGGCCGGTACGCTGTCCACCGCGAAAACGGCGTCGCCGAATTCGATCAACAGCAAAGCCAAAAACAAGGGCGTTACATACAGGCTCTTTTTTCCGCCCTTTTTCGGATTCGGCAAACGGACAAAAAACTTTTCCCCGTGCAACGTCGACGTTACGCGCATAACGCGGCGCAACAATTTTAAAGCCCTGCTTTCCGACAGGTTGATGACCTCGCCTTCGGACAACAGCATTTTGATGCCGGAGTAAATCAGGAAAACGGCAAAGACCAATAATACGGGATCATATCTGTCGATGATTTCCGCGCCCAAAACGATCATGATCCCGCGCAGAACGACCGCTCCCAAAATGCCCCAAAACAAAACGCGATGCTGTAAGTTCTTGGGAATATTCAGATAGGAAAACACTAACGAAATGACGAAAACATTATCAATCGACAACCCCATTTCGACCAGATAGCCCGTAAAAAACTCGGCCGACATCTCTTTCCCGAAACGTATATGAATCCAACCGCCGAACAAACAGGCAATCAAAGCGTACGTCGAAAACAAAAGGATGCTTTTCTTCGCGCCGATCTCTTTGGCGTCGCGTTCCAAAACGCCCAAATCCAAAACCAGAATGAAAAGAACGACGCCGAAAAACACCAACCAGACCCATACGGGTTGATGTTCGATAACGGCCGTCATAAAATTGTTTAAAATATCCATTCTTCAGCCTTTAGAAATTATAGCGCAAACCTATGCGGAATTCGTGCGACGCCGCATCCTCGCGCCGCGCGTTCCATACGGCATCCGATCCCGCGCGCAACGTCGCCTTTGTTTCGAAATATCCCAGATCAACGTAATCGTAACCGACGTCCAGCATCAGGTTCTTAGGCAAATTAAACGCGGCGCCGCCGCCCGCGTGCCAAACGAAATCATATTTGTTCCGCCCCTTCAGCAACGCTTCGCCGATAACGACGTCCGTCGTTTTGTTTCTGCCGATGCCGACGCCGCCCCCGACGTAAAAAGAAAAAACGTCGAATCGCAAAACGTCCCAATAACCGTTCAGCGTCATCGCAATCGAAGAAATCCGCCCTTTGGTCGCGCCGCGCCGAAAATCAATCTCCCGCATGCCGGACATATCGAAACGGCGGCGGGAAACCGTAAATTCCGTCCGAAACGCCTTGCCGAGCCGATACCCGAACCCCGTCCGCAAAACGTAATTCGCGTCGAAACCGCCTTCGGCCGCCGCGTAACCCGTATCGAAGCGCGTGTAAAACCCTTCGTCCGCAAACGCGGGGAAACAAAAAAGCCAGCATACGAAAGCAAGCAGCAATCTTTTCATGTTCATTCCCGTTTTCCGTTAAGCGTCCGCCGAAACGGATCGGCGGGATACGTCCCAAGAATTTGAATTTTTTCGGCAAAAAAAGCAAGCTCATTCATCGCCCGCTTAAACGCGGGGGAAGCGGGATGCCCTTCCACGTCCGCGAAAAATCCCGCCGACACGAAATGAAGCGGATCGACGTAACTTTCCAAACGCAGGATGTTCACGCCGTTCGTTGCGAATCCGCCCAAAGATTTGTAAAGCGCCGCAGGAATGTTGCGAACTTTGAAAACGAAGGACGTCAGGACGTCCTTTTCTTTGGCGTCGGGAAGCCGTTCTTCGGCCGACAAAATCAAAAAACGGGTCGTATTGTTCGGCGAATCTTCGATATTCCTTTTTAAAACGTCCAATCCGTACAGCTCCGCCGCCGTTTCGGAAGCCACCGCGCCGACGGATTTGTCGGCGTTCTCGGCCGTTTCTTTCGCCGCCATCGCCGTATTTGCCGCAGGATACGGCGTTATCCCCATCCGCGCCAGAGTCTTGGCGCACTGGGAAAGCGCCTGAACGTGGGAACGCACCGTTTTAACGTCCCGCACATTCGCTCCCTTTACGCCCAACAAATGGTGTTCGATGCGTAAAAAATGCTCTCCGACGATAAATGCCCCCGATTCGGGCAAAAGGATGTGACAATCCGCCACCCGACCCGCTTCCGAATTTTCCACGGGTAAAACGGCTCTGTCCGCCGTCCCCTCTTTCAACGCGCAAAGAGCCCCTTCAAACGTCGGAAAAAAAAGAAACGATGCCTCGGGAAAAACTTCTTTCGCCGCCAAATGAGAAAACGCCCCCGCACATCCCTGACACGCCACACGTTTCATAAAACCCTCTGTTTCCCTTGTTAAAATCAATATTTTTATCGAAAAATAGACATTTTCGACAAAAAACTTGTCCCGACGCTTCGTATGATATACTCTTTATTTAAAAGAAGAAAGATTTTCGGGAACGTTGCCATGAGCTTTGAAGAAAAAGCCTTTGCGCCTCAGCGCAAATCCAAAAAACGGTCGAAAAAAAACAGACCCTATTACTACGTCCATAAAAAGCGGCCGTTGCAAACCAAGGATGAGGAACTTCGCCAGTCCATGGCTAAAAAGCTGGCGGAGATGCCGAAATCGGAGCGCCTGAAGCCCGAAGACGTCCCCGACAGCGTTTATGACATCCCCTGCGTTATGACGGAGTTTAAGGTGCCGTCGCTGGCAGAACGGAAAGAACGCCGCAAGGATTTCGAACTGAACGTCCGCGCCGCCTTTTTGAAGCATTTGGCAAAAACGAAATTCAACGAACTGCGCGCGGCGGGCATTACCTTAAAGCAAATAAAAGGCATGAGGCACGGATACACGCCGAACGGCTTTAACACGCATCACATGGTGCCCATCCACGGCGGCGGAACGAACGATTTTTCAAACCTTGTCCTGATTCGGCGAATCCCTTACCACGACGATCTGCACAACAAAGTCATCAACCCGCAGATCCGCGGCATCAAAGAGGGCGAATCCGTTATGATCAAAATCCCGAAAACGGATAAGGGCGTGTTCGTGCCTCATGAACGCTTTTTGCCGATACAACGCGAAGCCCAGCGCCTGGCCGTTGAAAAAAAACGCCAGAAAATAAAAGAGAAGCAACTGAAAGAACGGGCGGAACGGCAGAAAAAACAAAAAGGCAAAACCTTACTTTCACTAATCAAACAAAAACGGGAATATTGGAAATGAGCGAGCTTGTCCGACAAAAGCTGACGCAACAGGAACGTAACGCCCTCCGCGCCGCGAAAAAAGAAAAAGACCGTTTGGAAAAGATTCGCGCCATTCCCGAATCAATCCACGGTATTCCCGTCGTTGAAGCGCCTTATGTCGCCGTTCCCCGTCGGAAGGTCAGGGAGTTAAGACGCGAATTTACAACGGCGCGCAAAGAGTTTTTGAAAATACTGGCGACAACGCAGTATCCCGCTTTGAAAAAAGCGGGACTGTCGGACAAAGCCGTTGAAAACATGAAGCGCGGCATGTCTCCGAACGGATATAACACGCATCACAAGATCCCTTTGGCCGGCGGCGGATTAAACGTTTTTGATAATTTTATTCTGATCAAAAACGATCCGTATCATGAAGATCTGCATAAAATACTTGATCCTCAAATCTGTGTCCTCAAGGACGGAGAACGTGCCGTCGTTAAAATACCCCTGCCGTCAGGCAATGTTTTTATTCCTCCGAAACAGGAGGAAAAAACGCAAAACGCTGAAAAACCGCCACTTCAAGCCGCTGTTTTGCGAAAAATTCAAAAAATAAGATAAAAAATTAGACAAAAAATATTTTTTATGCAAAAATCATAATTAAGGAATGATTTTTTGCAAAGGCGGCAGGTCATGACAACAACGAACAGGCAAAACAGATACGAACACAAAAAGCGCGCGGATGTTGTTCGCGACTCTCGCGACTCCGAAGCTTCGGGAAAAAAGCGCAGAAAGAAAAAACGTCCCAAATCTTCCGAACGGCTGAACGCCGAAAGAGGGCGTTTCAAATTCGATACGATCAACGGATTCAAACTGATTGACGTTGAATACAGCGTTCCCGATAAAAGGACGCGGAAACGGCGGCGCGGCGCGTTTAATTCCGTTCGCGACAAATTCGTAAAACATATCGCGCAAAACTGTCAAAAAGAATTGCGCGCCATCGGCATCACGGACAAGCAAATCGAACAGATGAAAAAAGGAAGCGTCCCGAACGGTTATAACGTTCACCACAAGCTGCCGATTCACGGCGGCGGGCTGAACGAATTTTCAAATCTTATTTTGATGCCGATCAAGCCGCACGACGAACTGCACCATCGGGTATTGGATCCTCAGGTTGCTCAAATGCAGGCGGGGGAAACGAAGCGGGTAAAATTGCCGTGGTCGGACAATATGGTTTATATTCCGCCCGAAAACGACAATTCGAAAAAGCAGGAAAATAAAAACGTCATTGAAATGATACCTTACGTTAAAACCATAGCAGCCGCGCGCCGCTGATTTTCAAACGAACGAAAAAGCCCTCGAAACGAGGGCTTTTTTTTAAAGCCGAACCTGAATGACGCCGCCGTTTCGGCTTCGGAGGATTAAAGGCTGGAAAAACGGGTTTGGGCGGTAAAAAAGGATGCGCCTTCGACGTTTGGGGCGGTTTTATCCGATGTCGCGCAAAAAATCCTAATGTCCGCGGGCAAAGAATAAAAAGTTTGGAAAATTTTTAATTTTCCTGTTGCAAAAACCGATGATTATGGGTATAACTCTGCCTACGAAGAACATTGCGGGCGTAGCTCAGGGGTAGAGCGCAACCTTGCCAAGGTTGATGTCGAGGGTTCGAATCCCTTCACCCGCTCCAATAAAAAGACCTCTTTTAAGAGGTCTTTTTTTTATCGGGCGGAACGGGAAGAATTTGCAAAACGCGCGTATCCCCGAAACGGTCGGAGGTTCTTCCTGTTTATTCGCTTCCCAAAATTTCAAAACGACGCGTCGCGGTACGTTTTTGTCTGTTCCTTGATTTAAGTCTTTCAAAAAATACCCGTTTTTTAAGATTTGTTTTTAGGAAGCAATAAATACAAAAAAGCAATTCATCTTTACCCCCAAAAAATAAAGACTGAACGAGAAGCCGCCTTAATGCTTTTCTTTTTAAAATCGCTTTTTAATAAAGAACAACGTATAATATTTCTTCGTTTTTTAATTAAACTTCGGAACCGTAACGTTGAAAAAAGCGACAAATAAAAAAAGCGTCGCCATTTTTTGGCTTATTCGCAACAAGCTGCTTATTTGGACCACGCCGTTGGATCAAGCGGAAAAAGCCGATGTCTTTGCCGATTCTCCGTTTTCGCACGTTGAAAAATGGCGGGAAGCCGTTTCCCTTTATCCCGATTTGCCGCCTGATTACGCCTCTTTTCCCCGCGGACGCGTAACATATAACTTAAAGACGGGAACTTTCCTGTTAATGGCCGACAAGCAAATATTATCAAAACCTCTTATATTGCGAAAAATCCGACATTCTTGCGGAATAACGGAAAAAGATAAAATTTTTGAAATTTCCGATCCGCATTACCGGACGTAATCTTAACTTTACCTTTTTAAATCAGAGCCGTCCTTAACTTTTCGTCGTTAACAAGCGCGATTATTTCCCCGCTTCGGCCGCCGCCGACGTGCCGTTTCCGTTTTCCCTTCTGACGTCATCAAAATATTTTATGACTCTGCAAAGGGCAACGCAGTTATCGGGAATTGAACGAGGCGCGACGCCGCCCGCGCCCGCATCGTTTTTTTTTATACCCGACCGTCGCATCAACGAAAATTCCGCGTTCCCGAAAGCAAAAATCGCCCGAACGCGGCATAAAATTAAACCGTGCCTTTTTCGGGCTTTTCATATATGATGAGCCGTAGTTTGATTTTTTGGAACGGAAAACGAAATGCCTTTGATTTTTGAGGGGAACCGCCCCTCCGCGCCTGAAGCAAGCCCCGTCAAAACGGGAACGGTACAGTCCTTTAAAGCCGACGTCATCGACGCTTCCAAAACGAAACCCGTCTTCGCCTGTTTTATTTCAAAAGCAGATCCCGCAAGCGTCCAATTCGCCGCCTTGTTGGAAAAGTACGTCAGATTGGCCGACGGCAAGGCCGCGTTGGTCAACCTCAACGTCGAAGAATGTCAAAATCTGGCGATTCAGCTGGGCATCCGCTCCGTACCGACGACTTTTGTGTTCATGCAGGGAGCCCCCGCGGACGGATTCGCGGGCGCCGTCCCCGAATCTCAGCTTAAAACGATGATGCAGGCTTTGATCGGCAAAGCGGCGCTGTCTTTGGACGAAATGTTGAAACGGGCCGATGAACTTTTAAACGCCAAAGATGCCGACGGCGCGTTGGAAGCATATGCCGCCGTTTTGGCAAAGGACGAAACCAATCCGAAAGCTTTTGCCGGCATGATCCGCGCCTTTATTTTGAAAAAGGATTTCGCGGCGGCTCAAGACCTGGCGGACGGATTGGACGAAAGCGTCAATTCGCCCGAATTAAAAGCCGCGAAAACGGCGTTGAACGTCGCCTTGGAAACCAAAGACGCTCCGTTGCCCGAAACGCTGGCAAAAAAAGTCGAAGAAAATCCGTCCGACCTTCAGGCGCGTTTTGATTACGCCGTATCCCTGTTCGCCGCGGGAGAAAGCGAAAAGGCCGTTGACATGCTGATTTCCGTTATCCGTGACGACCGCGAATGGAACGGCGATGCCGCAAGGCAACAACTCTTTAAGATATTTACGGCTTTGGGAAATTCGAATCCCGTGACCGTCGCCGGCAGAAGGAAGCTGTCTTCTTTGCTGTTTTCTTAAAAAAGGAGGGTCGGAATGTCCGAAAGCATTTTTGACGTAACGATGGTGGAAATGCCGTCCGTACTTCCCGTTTTGCCTTTCGCGGGAACGTTTTTGTTCCCCGGACAGAAATTGCAGCTGCGCATTTTTGAAACGCGCTATATCCGCCTGATTTTCAACGCGCTGGCGTCTTCGCGCATTGTCGGAATGGTGCAGCCCGTTGACAAAGTCAGCACCGAAGACAAACCGAAACTTTATTCCGTCGGCTGCGCAGGCAGAATATCGGGTTTTGCCGAAGCCGAAAACAATCTGCTTTTAATCACGCTGACGGGGCTTTCCCGATTTCGCGTCCTTAAAGAAATCGACACGGCCTATCAAACCTATCGCACCGTTACGGCGGATTACGCGCCTTTCGCCTTTGACTTAAATCCCGCGCCGTTCAAATTCGACCGTCGCACCCTGTTCGCCAAGCTGGACGCCTTCGCGTACGGAAACCGAATTGACTTCAATTCGGCTTTGCTGAAAAACGTCCCCGATTCGGCCCTGTTGCCGTCCCTGGCGTCAATGTTGCCGTTTGAAATGGCGGAAAAACAGGCTTTGCTGGAATGCGAAACGCAACAAAAATTCTACGATACGCTCTCCATGCTGTTGGATATGAGTTGCGGTTCGAAAACAAATTAAACGACCGTTTACTTTTTTACGGCATTATCAAAAGAATACTTTTATTAAATCTCGGATAAAGAATGCCTCGTTCCGCCAAAAAAACTTTTCTGCCGTCAAACCTGAAAGCGTTTTTTCGCGAACTCGCCGTCCGATGCGGCGGGTTGTTGCTTATTGCATGCGGCGGCGTTACGGCGGCGGCGCTGGCGACCTATAACATCTCCGATCCGTCGTTCAATACGGCGTCGGGGCTGGTGCCCAAAAATGCCCTGGGACATTTCGGAGCCTGTCTGTCCGACCTGTTATGGCAATATTGCGGGCTGGCCGCCGTTTTTCTGCCCTTGTCGCTGATCGCTTGGGGAATTATCGTGTGCCGCCTGAAATGGAAAAAGCTGTCCTTTTTGCGGGTCGTATGCTTTTTTCCGACGACGATCCTTTTAATGATGCTGTTCGCGGGATTATGCCCCACAATGACGACGCGCTTCATGCCCGCGGGACCGGGCGGCGCTTTGGCATCGGCATTTTACCTGCCTTTGCTGCCTTATGTAACGTTTAAATATTTTCCCTATCCTCAGGCCGTCATCCTTCCCGTCGTTTTTATCGCTTCGGTTTTCGGATGCGCTTTGACATTGGGAATTCCCTTTCCCGTTTTGAAAAAATGCTTTGCGGAAGTGGTTTTGTCCTTAAAATCCCTTTGCGTTTTCATATACCGCCTTTTCCGCCGCCGCAAATCGGACGAAGACGGAGAACAAAACGACCCGTTGCCCGAAGAACTGCCCGAAAGCATCATGCCCGTTCAGGAAGAATTCGACTTGGAAACGGAAGAAAGTTCCGCAGAAACGCCGCCGACCCGCAAAAAGCGCGACGCGTTGCGTTCCATGCGGGAGCATAAAAAATATATGGCCGAGTTTCACCTGCCGAAAACGGACTTTCTCACGCCCCCCGATCCTGCGAAGACCCCTCAGTTTTCCAAAGAATTTTTGGATAGCCAGGCCGAACGGCTGGAAAGCGTTTTGGAAGAATTCGGCGTTAAGGGACGAATCGTCAACGTTCGCCCCGGCCCCGTCGTAACGTTGTTTGAGCTGGAACCCGCGCCGGGCATAAAAACGACGCGCGTCATTAATCTGGCCGACGACATCGCCCGTTCAATGAGCGCGATATCGGTGCGTATCGCCGTCGTTCCGGGACAAAGCGTCATCGGCATCGAAATGCCCAATGAGCGCCGCGCGCCCGTTTATTTGCGCGAAATGTTGGCCTGCGAGGAATTCAGGCATTCGCAAAAGGCGCTGACTTTAGCCTTGGGCAAAGACATCGGCGGCAAGCCGACCTTTACGGATTTGGCAAAGATGCCTCACCTGCTGATCGCGGGAACGACGGGATCGGGCAAATCCGTCGCCATCAATACGATGATCCTGTCTTTGCTGTACCGTTTGACTCCCGAACAGTGCCGGTTGATCATGATTGACCCGAAAATGCTGGAATTGTCCGTGTACAACGGGATTCCGCATTTGCTGACCCCCGTCGTCACCGATCCGAAAAAAGCGGTTCTGGCTTTGAACTGGGCCGTTCGCGAAATGGACGACAGATACCTTTTGATGTCTCAGACGGGCGTACGCAACATTGACGGCTATAACAAAAAAGTCAAAGAGATCTTAGCGTCGGGGCAACCCGTGACCCGCACGGTTCAAACGGGATTTGATCCCGAAACGGGCGCGCCCGTGTACGAGGAACAACCGTTAAACCTTAAACCGTTCCCGTATATCGTCGTCATTGTGGACGAAATGGCGGATTTGATGCTGACGGCGGGCAAAGACGTCGAGGTCGCCATCCAGCGCATCGCTCAAAAAGCCCGCGCGTCGGGCATCCATTTGATTATGGCGACTCAGCGTCCTTCCGTTGACGTAATCACGGGCACGATCAAAGCCAACTTCCCCGAACGCATCAGCTTCCGCGTTACGACAAAAATCGACAGCCGTACAATCTTGGGCGAACAGGGAGCGGAACAGCTGCTGGGCATGGGCGACATGCTTTATTTGGCTCAGGGGCAGCGGGCGTTGCGCCTGCACGGTCCTTTCGTCAGTGATGAGGAAGTCGAACGGGTCGCCTCCTACCTTCGGGAACAGGCCGTTCCCGAATACGTCGAAGCCGTTACCGAAGAAGTTGCCGAAGCTCCGGGCGGAGCGAATGCGGGAACGGCGAACGTTTCCGACGGCGACGATAACAGCCTGTACGACAAGGCCGTCAACATCGTTCTGCGCGACCGTAAGGTTTCGACCAGCTATATCCAGCGTCAGCTGCGAATCGGCTATAACCGCGCCGCCGATCTGGTTGACAGAATGGAAAGCGAAGGCGTCATCTCGGCGCCGAACCATGCCGGCAAACGCGAAATTTTAGTACCCGAACGGAATTGAACCTGATAAGATGCTTCGTCTGATAACGGGGATTTTTTATGAAAAAGATTTTATTTCTGATTTTCTGCTTTGTTTTTTCGGCTTTCGCCGCCGTTGCCGATACGCCGAAAACGGCATTAACCGAAGACAATCAAAAAATTTTGGCGGACATCGAAAAGTATTTTAACGGAATCAGGTCGATAAAAAGCGCTTTTTCACAGGTATCGGGAACGGGCGCGTTCGCCGAAGGAAAAATCGAACTGCTGAAGCCGAACAAAATGAGGCTGGAGTACGCGCCGCCCTATCCCGTCGAAATCATCGCCGACGGCCACTATTTGATCTTTCACGATAAAAAGCTGGAACAGGTAACGTATTTGGATTTGGACGACAATCCCGCGTCAATCATCCTGAAGGAAAATTTTTCCTTTAAGGATTCCGACCTGACCGTTGAAGACGTCAGCCGTTCTCCCGGTTTTATCGAAGTCACCCTGTTCAAAACAAGCCAGCCCGCAGCGGGCAAAATCACGCTGGTCTTCAGGGATCGTCCCCTGGCTTTAAGACAATGGCAGATTACCGACGCCCAAAAAACGAAAACGCTTGTTTCCTTAAATCAGGCGGAATTTAACGTTCCCGTCGAAGAAAGCCAATTCGTTTTCAAAGACCCGTACAAGACCCGCCCCGGCGACAGGTCGCGCCGAAACCGCTAATATAACAGCCGATACCCGTCGCCGCTGCCCGCCGAAAAAGAAATACCCGTTTCTTCCAGCTTTTGGCGCAAACGGTAGATATGCGTTTCCAGCGTATGAGTCGATATGCCGTCGCCGTATCCCCAGATTTCGCGCAAAAGCGTGTCTTTATCAACGGCCTTGCCCTGACGGAACAGGTAATTTAACAAAGCGGCCTCTTTTTCCGTCAGCTTTATCTCTTTATCTTTAAACGACAATACGCGCCCCGTAAAATTAAACCGCCAAAAGCCGATATCGACGGAAGCCTTGTCGCTTTGTTCAAATTGCGCCGCCGCGCTGATAAGGGCGGACAAAATAACGGGCAGGCGGAACGGTTTTTGATAAACGACGGCCTCTTCAACGTCCAACGGAACGGAAGACAGGTAAAAAACGGGAACGCCGTCATGCGCCGCCGCGACCGATGCGCGTTGCTCCGCCGTCGGTTCGTCAAAGATCAACGCGGAAAAACCGCCGTCCTTCATTTTTTGCGCCGCGTCCGCAAAATCCGCCGTTTCAACGGTCTCTTCCGCTATATTTAACGCCGCCAGCTCGTCCGCCAACGCTTTTGCCGGCAATTCGTTTCGGGAATAAATCAAAATTCGCCGCATACAGCCCTTCCTTTCGTTTCCGAAATTTTAAGGAAAAAACGGCGCAAGTTCAAATAAACTTAATTGGCATGACATTTGCATCTTTTTTTCAAGGAAAAAGGAGGAGCTTATCATGGGATATTCGTATTTCACGGTTGATACTTCCGTTTGGCAGGACGGCGTAACGTTCAAAAACGCGCCGAAAACGTCCGTTTCGGAACAAGATCTTTCTTTTAAAGCCGCTTTGGAAGCGCCTCAAACCGCCGAAGTCCGCATCGCGGAAGCGCCGAAGTCTCTGACGCCGACGGATTTGACGCACCCCGTCAAAAAAGTACAGGAACTTCCTGCCTATTTGGCGGACGTTGAAGACCTGACTCCTTTTATCGTCAGCGCCGACAACAAGCCGGGAGAACGCTTTGAAGCCGAATTGAAACGCACGGCCTTTTCCGAAAACAAAAGCCTGACCGCATCAAGGGAAAATAAAAGCGTATCGCCCTACAACATGTCGGAAACGACGGCAAAAGCCCGCGAAGAAAAACGGCGCGCCCTGAAAGGCCCCGGCGACGCCAAGCTGTTCACGATGGATTCCGTCAAGCGTTACACGAATATGCGCGCGACGCCCGCATTCGCGCCTGCGCCCGCACCCGAAGCCGTAACGGATGCGCAAAAAGCAAAAATGCAAAAATTACAAAACCTCGGAACCGCCGAAGCGCAAACCGATCAAACGAAGCCCGCCGTCAATGTCGGCGCGCCCGTCGATATCGCGGCGCTTCGCGCTCAAGCGTCTTCCGACATCGGCTATAAGCGCGATTCTCTGCCGTCAATGAATTCGGAAAAAACTTCCGCCGCGGCAAGCTGGTTCCCCGAAGCTATGACCAGAACGCTGGATATGTACGAAGCAATGAACAAAGCCGCCGCTTACGGCGCGGCCGCTCCCGCAAAAAAAGTCGACGAAGCCGTTTGATCCCGCTTCAAAACTCAAAAAAAATCCCCCGACGTAAAGCAGGGGATTTTTAAACTTGAAGACGAAAGAAAACTTACGCTTCTGCCGCAGGGCATTCGGAAGCCTTTTCAGCGTTGAACTTCACCCATTTTTCGTCGGCTTCGTCTTCCGTCGTGATCGCGCTCTGGGGGCATTCGGCAATGCAAACGCCGCAATCGATGCACGTATCGGGGTCGATCACCAGCTGGGTGTCGGCGTCATGCATGGCGCCGACCGGGCAAACGGAAACGCAGCTCATGCACTTTACGCAGGAATCATTAATTACAGAGGCCATTTTTCTATCTCCTAGAGAGTTCGTTAAATGATGGGGAAGTTTATAAAACGCTTCCTCCCTTTTTTCAAGGATATTCTGTCAACGCTCAGAATTTTCCCTTCAGGCGGTTCAAGGCGCGGCGGTCTTTTTTCGTCGGACGCCCCGAACCCGAAGGGCGAACCTCAAACACACTTTCGCGGGGCGGTTTTAAATTTTCGGGCGCCGCCAAATGCTCATAAAGCGTTTGCGCCGCCGCCGCTCCGACGCGTTTGTCAATCATGGCGGCGATCCTGATGCGGAAACGGACATGTCCCCGCAAAACGTCCAATTCATCGCCGATGCGAACCTCGCGCGACACTTTCAGGACTTTTTCGCCGTTGACGGCGACGTGTCCCGCTTCGCATAACTCCTGCGCCGCCGTTCTGGTTTTCGCAAAACGGGCGAACCACAGCCATTTGTCAATGCGGAGCGTTTCTGCGCTCATTTTTTCAAAGACGCCAGACAGGCGAACGGAGAATCCGAATTAACCGCTTTTTCTTTTCCGGAACGTTTCTTATCCGCTTTTTTGGAGAATTTTTTGGCTTTGGAGCGAATCATCAGCGTTTCCGTTTCCTTTTCGCCGTCCTTCGTTACTTCCTTCGTCACGTCAAAGCCCAGATGCGAGAACACCTCCGCGGCCTCGTCGCGCTTCAGCCCCGCCAAAGACAAAAGCTCCAGCGGCAACGGTTGCGGTTTGTCTTTTTCCTGCCGCGTTACTTCGCGCAGCTTTGCCGTAAAGCGTTCCATTACGTCAACGCGGATGGCGCGGCCGCCCGCCAAAACGTATCCCTGAACCAAATAAAGCGCGTGAGGAATGCCTTTTTCAACGGGGATTGACATTTTGCCGTCAATCGCAAAACCCGTCGCGTACTGCGTCTTTTCGTTCCAGATCTTCCACAAAACGGCGCAAACGCGCTGAGCCGCAGGTTTCAGCAACATCGGAAAGAAAATGAAATCATACCCCAGCCGCATTCCCGCGCGCGCCAAAACCTTCTTATCGTCGTCGGTCAAAACTTTGGCCAAATCGCGCACGTTGGCGCGGGGAATTGTCCCCAAACGTTCAACCGTCTGCCACAGAATACCGCGCGCGGCGCCCGTCGCCTGTTTTTCCTCGTCAAACACGCGCACGGCGTTATACAGCGGCGCCGCCGTTTTATTCAGGTAAAAATCCAACCATGCCGCCAACTTGTTTTTGACCTGTTCGGCCTGAGAAGCCTCCAGCGTTTCGTGAACGACGGCTTGAACGTCAGGATGCAGGACGTCGCGCCCCCTGACGGCTTTGCCGGCGGGCATGCCTTTCCAGAACAGGCGGCCGTCGTTTTCCAACGAAAAATCTTCTTCGTTTCCGGCGACAAGTGCGGCGACCCTGTTCTTGAATTCTTCCTGCAAGGCCTTTTCCGCCGCCGAAATCAAAACCTTATCGGCGAACTTGCCCGCCCCCGTTTCGGGAACGAAACGCAATCCTTCCAAACGTCCGACTTGCTGCCCTTCGACTTCGACCAAGCCGTCTTCGCCGATTTTCGTAAACAATTCTACCTGTGCCTTCATGCCTTTTACCAAAACAGATGTTCGCCTATCCACAAAACGCTGAGTCAGTTTCCGATGCAACGCGTCGGAAAGCCCGTCCTCAACGGCTCTTGTCACTTCCTGCCAATATCCCGAACGGGCGATCCAGTCGCGACGTTGAGCAATATACGTCCAAATCCTGATTCCTGCAATACGTCCCGTCAGAGTATCTATGTCTCCGTCCGTCTTGTCCAGATTTTTGACCTGTCGCGCGAACCAATCTTCGGGAATCTTATTTTCTTTCGACAGGTAACGGTATATCCCGGCCAGCAGACGCGCGTGCGCTTCGGGAGTAATCTTGCGAAAATCGGGAACGCTTGCCACCTCCCACAGCAGTTTGACCTTGGCGGGATGATTCGCCGCCGCCGCAATGTCGGGATCTTTGAGCAACGCTTCCAGCGCCAGCTGATCGTCGGCCTTGCGCGCGCCGATCAGCCCTTCTTTGTTCGGCCGCACGTTTAAAGAACGGATCAGACTTTCGTACGTCGCAAATTTCAAATCGGAATTGCGCCAATACAATCCGTTCAACGGCTCAAAGCGGTGTTCTTCAATCCGTTCGACCGTTTCGGGCGACAGAGACGAAGCCTCCGCCGCAACGCCGAACGTCCCGTCTTTCATATGGCGCCCCGCCCGCCCCGCAATCTGCCCCAGCTCAGCCGCAGACAACAAACGCATCCTTTGTCCGTCAAATTTGCGGAGCGCGGCAAAGCAGACGTGCGATATGTCCATGTTCAGCCCCATGCCGATCGCATCCGTCGCAACAAGATAATCAACCTCGCCCGATTGAAACATATCGACTTGAGCATTCCTCGTACGGGGGCTCAAAGCGCCCATCACGACGGCAGCGCCGCCCCTTTGACGCCGAATCAGCTCTGCCAAAGCGTAAACGTCGGCCAAAGAAAACGCGACAATCGCCGAACGCGGCGGCAGACGCGTGATTTTTTTCACCCCCGTATAGCTCAGCTTTGAAAAACGCGGGCGCGTTTCAATATAAATTCCCGGCAAAAGGCGTTCCAATACGGGACGTATCGTTTCCGCCCCCAAAAACATCGTTTCCATACGTCCTCTGGCGTGCAGCAGCCTGTCCGTAAAAACGTGTCCGCGTTCGGCGTCCGCCGCCATTTGTATTTCGTCAACCGCCAAAAAATCGACCTGCCTTTCCATCGGCATCGCTTCGACCGTACAAATGAAATACGACGGCGATTCGGGAAGGATTTTTTCTTCGCCCGTAATCAGCGCAACCTTGTCCGCGCCGCATTTCGCCGCGACGCGATCGTAGTTTTCCCGCGCCAAAAGCCGAAGCGGAAAACCGATCATCCCCGTTTTGCGCGTCATCATCTTTTCGACGGCCAGATACGTTTTTCCCGTGTTCGTCGGACCCAGCAAAGCGGTAACCAAAGAAGGCATTTCAAAAAACTTTCTTAAAATCGTTGCGAAAAGCGACTCAGCATACCATATAAAAGGTCGCTGATAAAAAACGGAGGTTATAATGTCGGAAGAAAAATTGCAATTCCAAGCCGAAGTCGGCAAGGTTTTGGATATTGTCGTCAACGCTTTATATTCAAACACGGACATTTTTTTAAGAGAATTGATCTCGAACGCTTCCGATGCTTGCGACAAGCTGCGCTACGCCGCCATCATGAAGCCCGACATCGCCAAAGGCGGCGGCGAATTTAAGATTGACGTTTTTCCCGATAAGGACGCCCATACCTTAACGATTTCCGATAACGGCATCGGAATGAACAAGGAAGACCTGATTAAAGACTTGGGCAGCATCGGGAAATCGGGTTCCGCCGAATTTTTAAGCAACTTAACGGGTGACGCGCAAAAAGACGCGACCATCATCGGGCAATTCGGCGTCGGGTTCTATTCCGCTTTCATGGTCGCAAACAAGGTTGAGGTCAGATCCAGAAAAGCGGGCGAAGAACAGGGATGGCTGTGGACATCCGAAGGGTCGGGGTCTTTCACGATCAGGGAAGAAGAGAACGTCTCCCGCGGTACAAAGATTACGCTGTATTTGAAACCCGACCATTATCAATACGCCGATGCGGGCGAGATCCGTCAGATCGTGCGTCAGTTTTCCGACCATATCTCTTTTCCCGTCATCATGCACTTCATGGGCGAAGAAGAAACGGTCAACACGGCCAGCGCCTTATGGACGCGCAATAAAGCCGAAATCACGCAGGAGCAATATTACGATTTTTACCGCCATATTTCCCACGCGTTTGACGATCCGTGGGACATCCTGCATTACAAAGCGGAAGGAACGATTGAATACACCGCTTTGATGTTCATCCCTTCAAAAACGCCGTTCGATATTTTCCAGCCGAACCGCAACGCGCAGATCAAGCTGTACATTAACCGCGTTTTTATCACCGATCAGATTGCGGACATGCTGCCGAACTACCTGCGTTTCGTCAAAGGCATCATCGACACTAAGGAATTGCCCCTGAACGTCAGCCGCGAAATGCTGCAAAAAACGCCCGTCCTGTCAAAAATCAAAACGGGCGTTACGCGGCGCATCCTCGGCGAATTGAAAAAACGCGCCGAGAACGGGGAAGATTACGAAAAATTCTGGGATGCCTTCGGCATTGTTTTGAAGGAAGGGCTGTTTGAAGACGCTTCAAACCGCGACGACATCGCCGAACTGTGCCGTTTTTATTCAACGAACGGTGAAGGCCTGACGTCTTTGGCGGATTATGTTTCCCGCATGAAGGACGGACAAAAGAGCATTTATTACGTTACGGGCGACAATTTGTCCGTCCTGCGCCATAATCCTCAGCTGGAGGGCTTTGCCGCCAGAGGAATCGAAGTGCTTCTTCTGACCGACCCGATTGATGAATTCTGGCCGCAAAGCCTGACGAAATATAAGGACTTTCCCGTCAAAACCGTCGGCGCGGGAGCTAAGGAGCTTGAAACCCTTTTGATAACCGACCAAACGGGGCTGGAAGAAAAGGCTCCCGACGCGGACATTGAAGCGCTGGCAAAATTTATGAAGGAAGTCATCGGCGACGAAATCAAAGAAGTCCGCCCGACGGAACGCTTAACGCGCAGCCCCGTCGCGCTGACGTCGGGCGACGGCGAGGTATCCATCCATCTGGAACGCATGATGCGCCAGCATAACCAGCCGACGCTGTACGCCAGCACACATTATCTGGACATCAACCCGCGCCACCCGTTAATTAAAAAAATCGCCGCCAAAGTCGCCGCGGGAGATACGGGCGATACAAACAAAGATTTGGTCAAAGTCCTCTATGACCAGGCAAAAATCATTGAAGGCGAACCGATTGCGGATCCCGCGGGATTTTCGCAAAAAGTAACGGCCTTTATGATGCGCGCCGTCGATTAAAAACGGCCGCAACGGAACGAAAAAAGAGGAGCCCTGCGGCCCCTCTTTTTTTTAACTTCAAGCGCGTTCGATAAGCTTCTCGTCCACCGCTTTGAGCATCACGGCAATGTCGCGCCAGCCGGGAACGGGTTTTTTGGAATCATCCAAAATATCGATCCCCTTTGAACGGCAGTAATCCGCCATATCTTTTTCATCGGCGTTGAAAACCTCTTGCCACAGCCGTTCGTACGGCTTTTTGGAATAATCGGGAACGGCGCCGAACAAACGCATCACCATGCCGTTCGTTTCGGACGTCCTGACGGGATCCAAACCTTCAATCGGCTGCAGGGGGGCCGGCATATAATCAACGGCGCGGATGACTGTTTCTGTTTGCATTTTTTTCTCCTTTGTTCATATTACTGACAGTAAACAAAATTTCCCGCTTTCGGGAAAGTCTTTTTTTGAAAAACAAAGGAAGGTCCGAATGATTCCCCGTTACAGCCGTCCCGAAATGTCCGCCGTTTGGACGGACGAAAACAAATTTCAAACATGGTTCGAGATCGAAGCTCTGGCCTGCGAAGCTTTGGCAAAGCTGGGGCAAATTCCCGAATCCGCCGTCAAAGATATTCGGGAAAAAGGAAAATTCGACCCGAAACGCATCGACGAAATCGAAGCGGAAGTTAAGCATGACGTTATCGCCTTTCTGACCAACGTCGGCGAGAACGTCGGCGACTCCGCCCGTTACATGCATCAGGGAATGACGTCTTCGGACGTTTTGGACACGTCTTTCAATATGCGCCTGACTCAATCGGCCGACATTCTGTTAAAGGATGTCGATCGTCTGCTGGAAGCGTTGAAAAAACGCGCTTTGGAACACAAATTCACCCCGTGTATCGGACGCAGCCACGGCATTCATGCCGAACCGACGACGTTCGGATTGAAGCTGTTGGGCTTTTATGCCGAATTTTTACGCAATAAAAAACGCCTTGAAACCGCCCGCGAAGAGGTTGCCACCTGCGCGATTTCGGGCGCGGTCGGCACGTTCGCCACGATTGATCCGCGCGTTGAGCGGTATGTCGCGGAAAAATTGGGATTAACCCCCGAACCCGTTTCAACCCAAGTCATCCCCCGCGACCGTTACGCCGCTTTTTTCGCCGCCGTCGCCGTCGTCGCCAGTTCCATTGAGCGTTTGGCCGTCGAAATCAGGCATTTGCAACGCACCGAAGTCCGCGAAGCCGAAGAGTTTTTCTCGGCGGGACAGAAAGGGTCTTCCGCCATGCCGCATAAACGTAATCCCGTATTGTCAGAAAACCTGACGGGGTTGGCAAGGCTGATCCGTTCCTACGTTATCCCCGCGCTGGAAAACGTTGCTCTGTGGCATGAACGCGATATTTCCCATTCCTCAAACGAACGCATTATTGCTCCCGACGCAATGATCGGCTTGGATTTCGCTTTGAACCGCCTGGCGGGAATTATCGAAAAACTGTTGGTCTATCCGGAAAACATGGAAGCAAACCTGAACCGCCTGAAAGGCCTGATCTTTTCCCAGCGGATTATGCTTGCCATGGTTGATGCGGGAACAAGCCGCGAAACGGCGTATCGCCTGGTTCAACGCAATGCGATGAAAGTCTGGGCGGGCGAAGGAACGTTCTTTGACTTGCTGTCCGCCGACGCCGAAGTTACGGCAGTTCTGCCTCCCGAAAAGCTCAAAGAGCTGTTTGACGTCACTTTCTATATGCGTCAAATTGACTTTATTTTTAAAAAAGTCTTGGGGTGAACCGCTCCCCGAAAGATGATGAAAGCCTCTGATTCAAAAAGAAAAAGAGGCTTTTTCATTTTAATCGGAAAAAATTTTTTAGACAAAAAACAGGCTTGTTTTTCCGAAAACGGTATGAGATACTGCTTTTAAGGCTTTTTGACTCATCTGACGAACGAAGACCATGAAGCGGATAGAAATTAAAAACCTGACTCCCGCCGACGGCCGCACCGGGCTGACGCCCGAACGCATATCCGCCGTGCACCAAGTTCTTTCCGCCGAAGAACGCAAGGATTTGGCGTATCTGCGCGTTGTTCGGGACGAACATTCCCTTCCGCGATTGGAAATGAAATTCAAAAACAGGGATGTTTCTTTATCGGGAACGGCGGAAGCGGTGCGAATGGAAGGCGGCTACGACGCCGGAGACATCGCTTCGCTGATGCGGGTCGTTTCTTCGCTGGGATGGACGGCCGTCGCGGCGGAAGGAACAGACGAAGACAAACAGGAAGCCTGGCGGGCATCTCAAGAAACGGGACAAGAGATTACAAACGTTTTTCCGACTTCCGAAACGACGGAAAAATATGAACGCGACCTGCGAAAATTGGCGCCCGTCGCCGAATTTTTCGCGGATGCAACGAAACTGACCGTCCATGACGGCGTTTCCCGCGACGCTTCGAAGCCTTCTCCCGCCGCGCGCTTTTTGAAAAAAGCGATGAAGCATCCGAAAAAAATTTTCAGCGCATTGAAATACGCCGCGAAAAAAGCCGTCAAGGTCGTTTCGGACGTCTATGATTTCAACGAAAAACCCGCCGTTAAGGTGGCGGCGACGTTGGGCGCGGCGGCATTGGGCGGCGCCATGGCCGTAACGTACTACATGATCGCCGACAAAGCGCATTGGGCATATGACCTGATGACGGAGCGCCGCGCGGAAGAAAAGGCTCGCAGGGAAAAAGTCGCCGCATTCATGGCAAAGGGGTTGAAAGTTCCCGAAAAACTGCAAAAAAAGAAATTTCTGTACGTTCAACGCCCGTGGATCAAAATGGCGGGACATCTGACCGTCCGTTTGGGCGGAACGGCGTTGCTGGCTGCCCAGTTCGGTCCGTGGTCGGGCGCCGCGTTCATCGGCGCGATCGTCGTCGGCAAAGCCCTGTATAACGCGCGCTTGCTTCACGATGCGGCGGCCAGGCTGTCTTCCAAAAAGGACGCGCCTTCGCTGACTCCGAAGGAACGCCGCGAAAAATTGGCGGACACCTTGGTAAAATCAGCCGTTTTCACAACCGTCGCCGCATTGGGGCAGGGATATTTCGACCCCGCGGCGATTCCCGGCGTCAGCATCGGACCGACACGCTGGTCGGGCGTTGATAAGATGCGCGAAATAAAAGAAAAGATTCGAGACGCTTTGCTTCCCGAAAAAAATCCCGCCAAATCTCCTTCGCCCTTTATTTTGGCAAAAAAGAAAAGAAATTCCGAAAAGGGTTGATCTCCGCCCTTTTCTCAAAAACAAAATCATAGATAGAAATTTTATGTGTGAACACCTATTTCATATTGATTTTTTCCGCGGCTTTTTATAGAAAAAAGACGGACTTTCCATGCAGGGGAAAAAATCATGACGTATTTCGTTCGTCGGTTAGCGCCGTTTTATATCGCAGCCCTTATCATAGAATTGATTGAAACGTCCGTCTTATGCGTCATTGAACGCGCGAACATGGACTTTTCGTTTGCCGCCATGGCGCGGGTTGCCGGCGTACTGCTTTTGCAGATGACGATATCGTTCCTGTATATGGCGGTTCCTCTGGCTCTTTATTTCGCCCTGCTCCCCAAAAACAAAACTTTCGGCAGATTCGACAGACGTTTTACGTTCGTTCTGTTTACGCTGTTTTTGATCTTTAATATTTTCGAAGAAGTTTCGGAATGTATTTTTTGGGAAGAATTCGAATCTTCGTTTAATTTTATTGCCGTTGATTATTTGGTCTATACGAAGGAAGTCATCGGCAACATCATGCAATCGTACCCCGTGTTTGAGATTACGGGAACAATCGTCGCCGTTTCGATCCTGATCGCCCGCCCGTGCCGCCGTTTCCTGTTCCCGAATGTCGCGACGCCTTCCGTAAAGCAGCGCGTCGCCGCGGTTCTGGGACTGCTTTTGCTGTGTACGGCGTCCTATTTCGCCGTAGACATCAAGCTGGCGGAAAAAGGAGAAAACAGATATAACAACGAAGTTTCCAAAGACGGGCTGTACAGCCTGTTCAGCGCGTTCATCAAAAACGAATTAAACTATCGGGATTTTTATGTAACCCGCCTGAATCGGGAAAACGCGGCCTTTTTGAAAAAAGACCTGAAACAAAAAGGAACGACGTTCAAAAACGACGCCGATTCCGTAGAACGGAAAATCACTTCCGAAGCTCCCGAAAAAAAGCTCAATGTCATCGTCGTTGTCATGGAAAGCATGGGATACGAATTCTTTGACGAGCTTCATCCCGACCATATCATGACGCCGAACTTATCACGCCTGTCTAAGGAAGGCATCTTTTTCAGCCGCACCTACGCGACGGGAACCAGAACCGTTCGCGGGTTGGAAGCCGTCAGTCTGTCGATTCCGCCCCTGCCGGGCATGTCCGTCCTTCGCCGCAAGGAAAATGAAAACCTGCATTCAATCGGATCGGTTTTTAAAGAAAAAGGCTATGATACAAAATGGCTTTACGGCGGTTACGGTTACTTCGACAATATGAATTATTTCTTCGGCAACAACGGCTTTGAAGTCATTGACAGAACCGATCTGGATGATTCACAAATTCGTCACGCCAATATCTGGGGCGTATCGGACGAAGATATCTTTGACCGCGTCATACGGGAAGCCGACGAGTCCTATGCGGAAGGCAACCCCTTTTTACAGCTTGTCATGACGACTTCGAATCACCGTCCCTTTACATATCCGGAGGGAAAAATCGACATCCCGTCGAAAACGGGGCGTTTCGGAGCCGTTAAATATGCCGATTTCGCCGTCGGCGAATTGATCAAAAATGCAAAAACAAAGCCGTGGTTCAACGACACGCTGTTCGTTTTCATTGCCGATCACGGCGCGGGAAGCGCCGGAAAACAGGAGCTTAACCCCGAAACGCACAGAATCCCTTGGATCTTTTATGCTCCGAAACACGTTAAGCCCAAACGTTACGATTTCCCCGTCAGTCAAATCGACATGTTGCCGACTTTGTTAGGTTTGCTGAACTTTGATTACGACAGCGTTTTTTACGGCAAGGACGCGTTAAAGCCCGATTATGCTCCGCGTTATTTCGTCAGCAATTACCAGTATGTCGGATATTCAAAGGACAAAGACCTGGTCGTCCTGAAGCCCGTTAAAGCCGTTACGTATTATAAGGACGGAAAACAAACGAAAGAGCCTTTGCCCGACCTGTTGGAAGGGGCGGTCAGCTATTATCAGCACGCATCGGATTGGCGGGATCTGTACAGAAACGTTTCAGCAGACAATAAATCGCCGAAATAACGATCCATGACGCTATCATACTGACCAGCGTATGCGATAAAAAATGTTCGCCGCGCAGCATTTGGTATGTGCCCGTCATCCACCCCGCAAATATCCCGAAAGCAAGCCCCGCCAACCGTTTCCTGCGCGTCGCGAAGCAAAAAAACAATCCCATGAAGGCAAAGCCGCTCGTCGCGTGTCCCGCGGGAAAACATTTGCCTTTTTTGACTTGGATGAAATCGGCGGGATATGATTCGAAAACGCCGACGTGAGGAACAACGCCGCCATAACGGACAATATGTTTCGGGCAGTATTGGTTTGTGACCTGTTTTGCCCCCGCGACGATCGCGGGAACGAAAATAATGCTTAACAACAGCATCAAAAATGCGAAACGATACGCCTTGAGCTTTTCTTTTTTAAACGACAGCATAAAGCAGATCAGGCAAAAAGCGCCGACGGTCGCCGTAAAAATTTTAAAGCCCCGGTAAAAAAACGGCGACAAAACCCGATGCAGTTCGGGAGAAATCAGCCATCCGTCGTTATAAAAACGGTCCTGAAGCCTTACGTCCCAATCCGTAAGCTCAAAAACGGCCATACATAAAGCCAATAAGGCAAAAGAAAATAAAAAATTTTTTTTCACAGCATCGCCGACAAAGCAAAACCGACGCACAAAGGAACGGAAAGGTTATCGTCGATTTTAATTTTATCCTCGTAAATTTCGGCCAGCATCGCGGTAAATATCCCGCCCGCGCCGGCCATGCAAACCAATGCGGGGAAATCGCAAAGTTTTGAAAAAATATACAGAGTCAGCGCGGAAACGGCGAAGAAAGCCAAAGATCCCTCTATACTTTTCTTCCCCCCGTTTATTTTGTGCCTTCCGTATTTCCTGCCGACCAGCGCCGCCGCCGTATCGCCAAGCAACATAACGGCCATAGCCGTCGCGGCGGCTTCTTTGGGAAACAGGAGAGTTACGGCAAACGCGGCGCCCAAAACGTACGGAGACCCGCTTAAACGGAATTTTCCGTCCGTTTCCCTTTCCCGCAACATTTTGCCGAACAGCTTGCCGTACACCGTATTGCAAAAGGGCTGATTTTTATAATACCCGTACTCGACGGCGATATTTAAGACCAAAAGCGTCCCGAACAAAATCAAAAGCGGCGTTTGCGGAATCAGAAAAAGGGCAACAACCATCCAAAGCGAACTTAAATGAACCGATTTCCTGAGCAGTTCCTGTTTATATGAAAACTCCAATTTTTCCTCCCCGTTCAACGCTTCGCCTGTGCCGCTATCTGTAAGAACACCCGTGCACAGATCAGTTCCTGCGGCCTTCCCGGGCGCTTGCATTCGCGTTCCGCTTCGGCCAAAAGGCTCAGCGCCCTGCCGATCTTCGGCAACGCCCACAGCCTTGTTTGGCGCTTAAAATCGTCCGTCCTTTTAAAATGGACGGGAGGAAACAGCGAACGCATCGCGGCATCAAGCGCCGTACCTTGCGCCGTCTTGCCGACAACCAAATGCAAGCGTTTGAAATGATTGGCCGCCGCGCGCAACAGCGTAATCGGCAACTCGCCTTCCGCATACAGCCTGTCCAGCGTTTCGTGCAATTCCTTTTGATTCCCGTTACCCAAAGCGTAAACCATCTGATCAACGGACAACGCCGACGCGTTGCCGACGCACGCCATGGCGTCTTCTGCGGAAATATGCGTTTCACGCCCCATATACGCCATCAACTTTGACAATTCGGAACGCGACAGCATTCTGTCCGCTCCCAGATTATCGGCAATAAAGTTCAACGCTTCGGGCGTTGCGTCAAAGCCGTTTTCCTGCAACGTTTGAAGCACAAACTGTTTGAGCGCTCCGCCTTCGTCGGGATAACACGCCATGACGCGCGCGTTAGCGGCCTTTTCAAACAGTTGCGGCAACGCTCCCTTCGTCGTCAGGTTTCCGCCCGTTATAACGACCAGAGAATCGCCTTTGTAGTCGGATAAAAACTCTTTCATCACGGACGCGAAATTATTATCAACGCCCCTGAATCGGATGACGCGGCGCCCGCCCGCCAAAGAAACGGCGTTCGCTTCGTCATATAATAAGGCGATGTCGTCCCTGACCTGTGCTTGAGTCATATCGACGATTCTGAACGGATCTTTAGAGTCGGGAACGACGGCCGCCGTCATTTTTTGACGGCACTCCTCTATCAACCCTTCGTCCTGTCCGTAAAAAAGAACGGCCTTGACCGACGGGTCTTCCTTCGCCAGCAACGCCGAAAAGCCCGTCTGAGTCAGCTTTGTCATTCCGCCGCCTCTTTTTCTCTTTTTTGTTTTTCCTCAAGCGTTTCGCGTTCCTTGTTTTTCAGGTAAGCCGCGATACGCAGGGAAATGTTGTCGCCGATGATTTCCATCATGCGCTTTTTGGCGTCTTCTTCGGCAACGTCCGTCGCATAGGGCGATTCCAAAATGTTATAGCTGGCACGGGAACTCGTCCTGTCCCGCAACAGGACTTTTCCTTCGGGAAAAGTCTTAAAAACATACTCTACCGTATAGATCATCGTCGTACGCGTCGCCATATTGTCCAAACGGATCGCCTGCTGGTATTCGGACGCTTCAACGACGTAAGCGCTCAATTCGTACTTCGGCTTTTCGGGATTTCCCTTCGGCGAAATGCGGCTGAGCAGACGGCGGCGCAGGATCTGGCCCGTGTGTTCCGAAATCTCGTCAATATAAACCGACGACAAATCGGAAATCAGCCGTTCTCCCGACACCGAATCGGCGGATTCCGCCCCGACGTACAGCGGGCGGAAACCGCAGGACGCCAGAACGAAAAGCGCGAATCCCAAAAACGTTTTTTTAAATAACGACATTGATGATCTTGTTCTTTACCACGATGATCTTACGGACGGGCTTGTCGCCGATCTGAGCCTTAACCGGCCCCAAAGCAAGAGCCGCCTTCTTGGCTTCTTCCTCGTCGTAATCGGCGGGAACCTCGATCGTACCGCGCAACTTGCCTTGAACCTGAACGGCCAAAGTGATCTTGTTATCGGTCAGGAAAGCGGCATCGGCCTTCGGCCATTCGTAAGTCGCCAACAACTCGGAATGTCCCAGATTATGCCACATTTCCTCCGCCAGATGCGGCGCAATCGGCGACAACAGGCGAACCAGCGTTTCAAAAGAGGAACGCCACGCCCACTTTTCGCCGTCGTCCGCGGGCTTCATATCCGAAATCGCGTTCGTCAGCTCGCGTAAACGCGCCAAAGCGACGTTGAAACGCAACTTGTCCAAATCGTCGGTCACGGCGGCCACGGTTTTATGCGTTTGGCGAATCAGCTTGTCCGCCGCATCGGACAGCTCGGCGGGCTGAGAAACCTCTTCGGGGCAGGACAGCTGCAAACGCCATAAGCGGTTGACGTAACGCCAAGCGCCGTCAATGCCCGCCTCCGTCCATTCCAGGTCGCGTTCGGGCGGCGTGTCGGACAACATAAAGACGCGGGCGGCATCGGCGCCGTACGTTTTCAAAATCGTTTCGGGATCAACCAAATTGTATTTTGACTTGCTCATTTTTTCCGAACGGCCGATTTCGACGGGCGATCCGTCCGAAATCTTTACCGCCGTACCGTCGGGGCGCTTTTCAACCTCCGTCGGAAACAGCCAGTTGCCGTCTTTGTCCTTATACGTTTCATGACAGACCATCCCCTGCGTGAACAGTCCCTTGAAAGGCTCCGAAACGCTCAGATAACCGCAATCGCGCAAGGCTCTTGTAAAGAAACGCGCGTAAAGCAGGTGCAAAACGGCGTGTTCAATGCCGCCGACATACTGATCAACGGGCAGCCAGCGGTCAACGGCTTCGCGCGTAAAGGGCTTGTCCGTTTCGTGCGGCGCGCAGAAACGCGCGAAATACCACGAGGATTCAAAAAACGTGTCGAACGTATCCGTTTCGCGCAGGGCGGGCTTGCCGCAAACGGGGCAAACCGTATGCTTCCAAGTCGGATGATGTTCCAAAGGATTGCCGGGCTTGTCAAATTTAACGTCTTCGGGCAAAAGGACGGGCAAATCCTTTTCGGGAACGGGAACAATACCGCAATGTTCGCAATGAATAACGGGAATCGGGCATCCCCAATAACGCTGACGGGAAACGCCCCAATCGCGCAAACGGTACTGGACGGTCGCTTTGCCGCGGCCGATCTTTTCCAAGCGTTCTATCATGGCTTTTATGGCGTCTTTCGTCCTCATGCCGTCCAAGAACGCCGAATTGACGGCGACGCCGTCCTCAATATCGTCGAACGCCTTGTCCGTAACGACGGGAACGCCTTCATCCTTATGGGCGACGACGACGCGCACGGGCAATCCGTATTTACGGGCAAAATCCAAGTCGCGCTGATCGTGCGCGGGACAGGCAAAGATCGCGCCCGTGCCGTATTCCATCAAAACAAAGTTCGCGACATAAAGCGGCAACTCGGGATTTCCGCCCAAAGCCTTAAATTCTTCGGGGAACGGATGCAAAACTTTCAAGCCCGTATCAAAGCCTTTCTTTTCGGCGGCTTCAATCGTCGCGACGCTGGTGCCCAAGGCTTCGCATTCCTTAATGAATTTTGCCAGTTCGGGATTCGTCTTCGCCAATTCCAAAGCGATCGGATGCTGTGCCGAAATCGCGCAGAACGAAGCACCGAAAAGCGTATCGGCACGCGTCGTAAAGACTTCCAAAGTTTTGTCGGAATCTTTGACGGGGAAATACAAATAGGCGCCGTAGGACTTTCCGATCCAGTTTTCCTGCATCGTACGAACCTTTTCGGGCCAGCCCGTCAAGGTTTTTAACCCTTCCAGCAGCTCGTCGGCGTATTGCGTAATTTTCAGCGACCACTGGGACAGCTTGCGCCGTTCAACGGGAACGCCCGAACGCCATCCCTTGCCGTCAACAACCTGTTCGTTTGCCAAAACCGTCATTTCGACGGGATCCCAGTTCACCCACGAATCCTTGCGATATGCCAACCCCTTTTTCAGAAAATCCAAAAACATTTTTTGTTCGTGTTTATAATATTCGGGTTCGCAGGTCGAAACTTCGCGGCTCCAATCAATGGAAAGCCCCATTTTTTTCATTTCTTCGCGCATGTTCGCGATATTTTCGCGCGTCCACTTTGACGGATGAACGTTATGCTTAATCGCCGCGTTTTCCGCGGGCAACCCGAAGGCATCCCATCCCATCGGATGCAGAACGTTGTACCCCTGAGCCTTTTTAAAACGGGCGATCACGTCACCCATCGCATAGTTGCGGACATGGCCCATATGGATCTTTCCCGACGGATAAGGGAACATTTCCAAAGCGTAATATTTCGGCTTATCGCTGTTGTCCGAAGCCTTAAATGCGCCTTCCTTTTCCCATTCCTTTTGCCATTTTTCTTCCGTCGTGCGGAAATTAAAACGTTCTTCGATCATGATGACAGAGCTTTCGATAATTAGAAGTTATTGTCCTGTTGCCGACAAGCGCATTTTGCGCGCCCCGGCTAGAATAGCATTTTCCGTCCTAAGTGCAACATCGGGATCGGATTTTGTGTCGATCCATCCTTTTTTTTCGTCCCTGACCTGGCGAAAAACGGAAACCTTCAATCCGTCGGCGCGCAGGGTCTTCGTTAAGATCAGGACGTTCAGCTTGAACCGTTCGTCGGGAGAGGAGTCGGGAGAATACCAATCCGTAACGATAACGCCGCCGAACGGATCCGCCGAAGCCAAAGGCATAAAAGACAACGTGCTCAGCGCCGACTGCCATAAATACGAATTGACGCCGATATGCGTTTCGGGAGCCGTATCTTCCGAAAACAGCTTCAACCCTTTGGGGCCGAAAAGCTTATTTTCTTCGGCTTTTTTCGTCCGTTCTCCGGGCATTTCGTATCTGCCCCTGACTTTTTCGGGATACTTATATTCGACGGGTGCGGACGAGCATCCGTTCAAAAGCCAAACGGACATTGATAAAACGGCGGCGACGCGCATCAAACGGAAAAGCATCCTTCAGTCCTTTCGTTTCAGACGCTTCGTTTTTATCATATTTTTCAAAATCGGCATAAATCATTTGCGGATACGATGCGTTTTTTAACTTTTTTACCGCCTAACCCTTTGATAAGTTTTTGTTTACAATAAAAGGGCTTGCGGTTAAAGTTAAAAGAAATCCCCTTCCTCAAGGAGACTCCCATGAAAAAAATCCCGTTATCCGCCGTAACCTTGTGTCTTTTGACGGCAAACACCGCCGCGGCCGAAGTTTCTTTGTCCGCTCCGCCCGTACGGCTTGAAGTGGGAGGATACATGACCTGGTACGGCGCTTACGCCGATCAAAAAAGAGACACGCTGGTCGCTTCCGAAGCGGGCATCCCCGTTCCCGTAGGAAAATACAACGTTTTCGACGTTATCGGAAACGCCGAAATCTATTTTTCGGGTAAGGCCGAATTAAATAACGGCATCGTTATCGGCGCCATGGTGCAGCTGGAAGCGGGAACGGAGCCGTCAACCTCGTCAAAAACGATTGACGAGTCTTACATGACCGTCGATTCAAAAATCGGCCGCATCATCGTCGGCAACGTCAAAAACGTCGCGGAGCAAATGTCCGTTACCGCGCCCGATTTCAGTACGATCGGATTGCAGGATTCCGATTACGATCACCTGATCATCGCTCCTGCGGGTTTTAAATTTTACGACGCGACCTTCCCCTTATTTGACGACATTTCCACAAAGATTTCCTACATCACGCCGACGGTCGCGGGTTTTACGGCGGGGTTCAGCTTTATGCCGGGCAACAGTACCAAGGGACAGGACAACAATAACCTGCTATTCGCCACCGAAAAGGTTCCCTTAAACAGAAAATTCAAGGACGGTTTCGTTGCGCTCGGCCTGTACGAGAAAAATTTCGGCGCCTTTAACATCGCTTCCAGCGTTTCCTTCGCATCTTATAAGCCTTACGCCTCGTTCGTTGAAAACGTCGGCGGAACGGAAACATTCGTCCGAGAAAAAGCAAAAAGCATTCGGGAATACGCGGGCGGCCTGAACATCGGGGCGGGAAACTGGACGGTCGGCGGTTCTTATCGTTATACGGACGCTTCGAAAAGCTCCGTTGACGTACTGAACGACGACCTGACGGGATATGCTTGGGATGCCGGCATCAGCTATTCCTTCGGCCCCGTCGAAACCGGCATCAACTATTTACGCGCCGCCAAAAACAATATCGCGTTCAACGGCGACGACGTATACAGCCTGTACCAGTTCGCGGGAAATTATCAGCTCGGCGCGGGCGTTGATACGTTCATCAACATCGGTTACGTCGAATACGAATCCGCCGACAAAACCCGCGGCAAAAGCAACGAAGGCTTAGCCGTTTCGACGGGTATGAGTTTATCCTTCTAATCCCGGGAAAAAAGCCTTATAAAAAAGAGCGGCGATAAAACCGCTCTTTTTTTTTACGGAGACTGACGAATGGGCATTCTTGAAAATTACCGCGAAGTTTTGGAAAACGTCGCCTTAGCCGCAAAAGACGCGGAACGAAAGCCTGAAAGCGTTACGCTCGTTGCCGTTACAAAAACGCACGGCGCGGAAAAGATCCTGCCTTTGTTAAAAGCGGGACACCGTACGTTCGGCGAAAACCGCGTTCAGGAAGCCGAAAAAAAATGGCCCGCGCTGAAAGCCGAATTTCCAGACGCACGCTTACATTTGATCGGCGGATTGCAAACGAACAAAGCCAAAGAAGCGGTGGCGCTGTTTGACGTTATCGAAAGCGTCGACCGTCCCGAGCTGGCCGAAAAGCTGGCGGCGGAAATGAAAAAGCAAAACCGCCCTCTGCCCTGCTTCGTCCAAGTCAATACGGGAGAAGAGCCGCAAAAATCGGGAATTGCTCCAAAGAATGCCGTCGGTTTCGTCAGGGAATGTCGGGAAAAATACGGCTTAAACGTCGTCGGGTTGATGTGCATTCCTCCCGTTGACGACGAACCCGCGCCGCATTTCGCTTTTTTAAAAAAGCTGGCGCGGGAAGCGGGCGTCAGGGAATTAAGCATGGGCATGAGCGGCGATTATCCTCTTGCCGTTCAGCAGGGCGCGACCTTTGTCCGCGTCGGTTCCGCAATATTCGGGGAACGCGAAACGCCGAAGGCTTAAACGCTCAGTTTTGAAAAATGCCCCGTTTGGCGCAAAGCCTCGCCCAAAACGATCGCCCCCGACAAAGCGACGTTGATTGAACGAGCGTCGGGGCGCATCGGTATCCGCAGACGCGCATCCGCCGCTTCATGGACGGAATCGGGAACGCCCGCGCTTTCGCGTCCCAAAAGCAAAATGTCGTCTTCGCGAAATTCAAAATCCGCGTAAGACTGATGCCCTTTCGTCGTCAATAAAACGATTCGCCCCCGATGCGCTTCAAAAAATCCGTCCCACGAATCGTGGCGCGTAACGTTTACAATGTCCAAATAATCCATCCCCGCGCGGCGCATCCGCTTATCGTCGAAAATAAAGCCGCACGGCTCGATGATATCGACGGGAACGTCAAAACACGCCGCCAAACGCATCAGCGTTCCCGTATTTTGCGGAATATCGGGTTCATAAAGGGCTAAACGCATCTTACGCCCTAAACGTTAAACAGGAAATGGCAGATGTCGCCGTCCCGCATTTCGTAAGTTTTGCCTTCGGAACGCAGCTTGCCCAGTTCGCGCGCCCGCGCTTCGCTTTTGCACTCGACAAAATCTTCATAGGAAATGACTTCGGCGCGGATAAAACCTTTTTCAAAGTCGGAATGAATAACGCCCGCCGCCTGCGGCGCACACATGCCCTTTCTGATCGTCCACGCGCGGGATTCCTTCGGACCGACCGTAAAAAACGTCATCAGGTCCAATAAACGGTATCCCGCATGAATAACTCGGTTCAATCCCGTTTCTTCCAGCCCCAACGCTTCCAAAAATTCTTTTTGTTCCGCCGGATCGGTCAGGCGCGCGACCTCGGATTCGATTTCGGCGGAAATGATAACCGCCTGATTGCCTTCTTTCTTCGCGCGTTCAAAAACTTTTTCCGAAAAAGCGTTCCCCGTCGCGGCAGCGCCTTCGTCAACGTTGCAGACATACAAGATCGGCTTTGCCGTCAGCAAAAATAACTGCTTATAAATCTTTTGGCGTTCTTCATCGTCAAAAGATACCGTCCGCGCGGGTTTTCCTTCGCGCAGAGCGTTTAAAACGGGTTCCATAACGGACATTTGGACTTTGGCATCCTTTTCGCCCGATTTCGCTTTTTTCTCAATCGGAACGATACGGCGTTCCAAGCTGTCCAAATCCGCCAGCATCAGTTCGGTTTCAATCGTTTCCGCGTCGCGAACGGGATCAATTGACCCCTCGACATGGGTGATGTCGTTGTTTTCAAAACAACGCAGAACATGAACGATTGCATCGACTTCGCGAATATTTGCCAAAAACTGATTGCCCAAGCCTTCGCCCTTGGACGCGCCGCGTACCAATCCCGCAATGTCGACGAATTCCAACTGCGTATGGATTGTTTTTTGCGACTTGGCCAGATCCGATAAAATTTCCAAACGCGAATCGGGAACGGCAACGCGTCCGACGTTCGGTTCAATCGTACAGAAGGGATAATTTGCCGCCTGAGCCGCCATTGTTGAAGTCAGCGCATTGAACAGCGTCGATTTTCCGACGTTCGGCAAGCCGACGATACCGCAGTTAAAACCCATTTCTCACCCTTTTCGTTTTTTGGATTGTATAACGGCCAAACGCGACGTAAATTCCGCCGTTCCGCCCGAAAGCAAAAAAGGAACGGCTTCCGCCGCGTCTTCCAGCTCTTCATCAAGAATCCGCCGTTCTTCTTTGGAAAAATTCGACAGAACGTAAGGCACGACCAAATTCTTATCGCCCGGATGCCCGATTCCGATCCTGACCCGCGCGTAATTCGGCGTACAGTGCGCGTCTATGCTGCGCAGACCGTTATGACCGCCCGCGCCGCCGCCGACTTTAGCTTTTATTTTTCCCAACGGGATATCCATTTCATCGTGAAAAACGACAAGATTTTCGACGGGAATTTTGTAAAAAGCCATTGCCGCCCGCACGGCTTCGCCCGAATTGTTCATAAACGTTTGCGGCTTTATCAGCAACACTTTTTCCCCGTCTATGCTTCCTTCGGCCGCTTCGGCGTTAAAACGCGCGTGCCATGCGGAAAAATTATAGCGGCGGACAAGTTCGTCCGCCGCCATAAAACCCGTATTATGCCGGTTTCCCTTATACTCCGATCCCGGATTCCCAAGACCCGCAAAAAGAAACACGGCAAACTTCTCCCGATTAAGAAGCCGTCGTTCCGGCCGCAGGAGCCGCGGCATCCGCAGCCGCTTCGGCCGCAGGGGCGGGTTCTTCCACCGTTTCCGTAGAAGGAGCGGCGATTGAAGCAATCGTAACGTCTTCTTCTTCGACGGGTTTGACGCCCGCAGGGAACTTAACGTCGGACATCTTGACGACGTCGTTGATTTCCAATCCCGTCAAATCAACGAACAGCGTTTCGGGAATGTCTTTCGGTTTGCAGGACACTTCAATCGTACGATAGATCGCGTTCAAAGAACCGCCCAGCTTGATGCCCGGGCAAGCCAGTTCGTTTTCGTACATGACGGGAACTTCAATGACGATTTCCGTATTCGCGGAAATACGCAGGAAGTCAACGTGAACGGGACGGTCCGTAACGGGATCCGTCTGAATGTCCTGACAAATGGCATGGCATTTGTTCTTTCCGACTTCGATCTCAAACTGGCGCGTCCAGAAACCTTTCTGACGCATCTGAGCATCCAGATCCAAAGCGGAGATCGAAAACATCACGGGAGCTTTCTTTTCCCCGTAAATAACGCCGGGAATCAAACCGGCGCGGCGTTCGGCGCGTGCGGCCCCCTTACCTGCCACATTACGCTCGTTGACGCGCAAAGAAGTGATTTTAGCCATTTTTTCAAATCCTTGAGTAATAAATCAAACAGCGGCTCAGCCTCCAGGGGTGCCTGAGCCCGTTTCCCGCTCGGCGGAAAACTATGAACCTTTACACCGATTCGCCCGAAAGAGCAAGCCTATTCTTTAATAGAACAAGCTTGTTACGGAACGTTCCTCGCTGATGCGCAAAATGGATTCGCCGACCAAATCCGCCACCGAAAGAATACGGATGTTTTTCGTCGCCTGAACTTCGGGAGTTGCCGCGATGCTGTCCGTAATGACCAGCGATTCCAGCGGGGATTTCGCGACGCGTTTGACGGCTTCGCCCGACAACACGCCGTGCGTAACGTATGCCTGAACCGATTTCGCCCCCGCATTCATCAGCGCTTCCGCCGCGTTACACAGCGTTCCCGCCGAGTCGACGATATCATCGACCAAAATGCAGTCCTGACCCGAAACGTCGCCGATAATGTTCATCACTTCGGAAACGCCCGCCCGTTCGCGGCGCTTGTCAATAATCGCCAGATCGGCATGCAGACGTTTTGCAATCGCGCGGGCGCGCACGACGCCGCCGACGTCCGGAGAAACGATCATCGGCGTCCTGTCGCGGTAATTGTACATGATGTCCTTGACCATCGCGGGAGCCGCCATCAGATTATCGACCGGAATATCGAAAAAGCCCTGAATCTGACCGGCGTGCAGATCCATCGTTACGACGCGGCTGGCGCCCGCGGATGCGATCAGATTGGCGACCAGCTTCGCCGAAATCGGCGTACGCGGCGCGGAACGGCGGTCTTGACGGGCATAACCGAAATAAGGGATGACCGCCGTAATGCGGCGGGCGGAACTGCGGCGGAACGTATCCAGCATGATTAACAGCTCCATCAAATTATCGTTCACGGGAGAGCTGGTCGGCTGGACGATAAAGACGTCCTGGCCGCGAACCGTTTCCTGAATCTCAACGAAAACTTCGTTATCGGCGAAGCGGCGGACCGATATCTTTGACAGCGTCGTGTCCATATAGGCGGCAACAGCCTGCGCAAAGGGAAGATTACTGTTACCCGAAAAAATTTTCATGTCTGAAGTTCCTCTACGGTTAGAATAAAGATTCGTCCAACAGCCCGATGACCGACAGCTGTCTGCCGCACCTTTCGCCCTTTTGAGACGAACGGCGGAAAGAAAAATAATCCTTTTCGGATAAATAGGTGTCTGCGCCGACCCATTCCGCCGCGCCGATGCCCGCGCGTTCCAGACGCGCCATAATGTACCCCGGCAGGTCAAAGCGGTATTTGCCGGCGTCCGCAGGCGTAAAGAATAGCGCCGCTTTAACGTCGGCCTTTAAAAACTCGTCGTACATATCCTGCCCGACTTCATAGGACTGCGGCGCGATGCAGGGGCCGATCATTGCCAGAATGTTTCCGCGCGAAGCGCCCGTTTCTTCCATAACCGTCAGCGTATTTTCCAAAACGCCGCCGACGGCGCCGCGCCACCCCGCATGGGCGGCGCCGATAATCCTGTTTTCGACGTCGGCAAATAAAACGGGCGCGCAATCGGCCGTTTTTATGCCCAAATAAACGTTCGGGCAATTTGTGACCAAAGCGTCGGCAAACGGCGTTTTTTCAAAAGGTTCCTTAGACGTTACGGAAACGACCGATGCCGAATGGGTTTGGTGTAAAACAAAGATTTTTTCAACGGTACAGCCCAGATTCGACGCGACGCGGCGCATGTTTTCACGAACCTTGGCGGGATCGTCGCCCACCTTAACGGAACAGTTCAGCGAAGCGAACTCCCCTTCGGACACGCCGTTTCTGCGCGTAAAGAAACGATAGCGTATTCCTTCGGCAACTTCAAAAAGGGAGGGCGTAACCGGTTCCATCAAACTGTTTCCTGTTTTATGTCCTTTATTGTTTTTTGCTCCGCTTGCGCTTTCTTTTCAAGTCTTTTTTGACGGATAAGTTCTCTTTTTCGGGCAAAACTCAAAACGTAACGGTACGCCAGCCACCCGCCGACGACGATCCACGGAACGGAACCGATCATCATCGAAACGCCCCAATCCCTGATCATGATGTCCGCCGTCGTCTTCAGCGCTTCGGCGATACCGCCTTCGTGCAGAGCCTCTTTCAACATTCCCGCGAACTTAGCGTAGGTCGTGCGTTCGGCAAAAGTTCCCGTCATCGCTTTGCCCGTCACATAAAAAGCATAATAAAAAGGCGGAACTGTAAAAACGTTCGTTACCCATGTAAACGCCAAAGCGACGGGCAGGCTGAAATCCCAGTTGAAAAAGCGCTTCGTCCCCAGCCATGTCATAAAAACCAAATACATCTGTACGCCGACTAAAGGCGTCATTGCCCACGCCATGCCGACAAGCGCCCCCCTTGCCGTAAATTCGGGCGGCTTTTTAGACCGCAACAAAGGAATGATCAGCCTCATGCGCACCAGTGCGGCGAATCCGGAAAAGAAACCTTTTCTTCTGGGAATTACGGGCATTTTCGGATCTCCGTCTTATTTCGGGGGAGGCTCCAGCATACCAAAAGCGTCCGAAATTCCTAAGACTTTTTTACGGCTCTGATCATGATCCAGATTCCGCCGACAAGCATCGGCAAAGTCAACAACTGCCCCATTGTGACGCGCGCAAACAGGAAACCGATTTGCGGGTCGGGCTCGCGGAAATTTTCGACGACTCCGCGAGCCAGCGCATATCCGACCAAAAACGCCCCCGAAAGAAATCCCGGGCGAATCCGAACCCAAACGCTCCTGTTCCAAAGGGAAAACAGCACGATAAACAACACGATCCCTTCAAAACAAGCTTCGTAAAGCTGGCTGGGATGACGGGGAAGCGGGCCGCCGTTCGGGAAAATGACCGCCCAGGGAACGTCCGTCGCCACGCGGCCGAACAGTTCTCCGTTCACGAAATTCGCCAATCTGCCGAAAAACAGGCCGATCGGTGCCAGACACGCCAAAACGTCCGTAATTGAAAAAAAGCCGATCTTTTCTTTGCGCGCATACAGATATAACGCCGTAATAACCCCGATCAGGGAACCGTGGAAGGACATTCCGCCCTGCCACAAAGCAAAGATTTGCAGCGGATTTTCCAAATAATGGTCAAAGTTATAAAACAGAACGTAGCCCAATCTGGCTCCCAGAATCAGGCCGACCGTCCCCCAAAAGACCGCGTCGTCAACCATTTCGGGTTTAAAGTCGGACGGATAGCGGGAAAGCATCCGCTTTGCCAGCACCCAAGCGAAAAATATCCCCGCCAAATATGCCAGAGAATACCATCTCAGTCCGAAAGCGCCGATATGCACGGCGACGGGATCTATGTCGGGAAAAGGAATCCCCATGGTCTTTTCCTCCGTATCAGCGGTAGGGATCGGCCGAAGACAAAAAGTCTTTGACGTATTTTGCGACGCCTTCCTCCAAGGAGGTGAAAGGCTTATCGTATCCCGCGGCGCGCAACTTTGAAACGTTGGCTTGGGTAAAATACTGATATTTGTCCTTCAACGCGTCGGGCAAATCGATGAAATCCATTTCGGGTTCTTCTTCCAATGCGGCGTAAACGGCGCGCAAAACGTCGGCGTATGTTCTGGCAAGCCCCGTCCCGACATTGAACAGACCGCTGACTTCCTTATGAGTCAAAAACCACAAAACAACGTCCGCGCAATCGTCGATCCACATGAAATCGCGCATCTGATCCCCGTCCTTGTATTCGGGATTTTCCGATTTGAACAAAGGAAACAGTTTGCCGTTTTTGGCTTGCGTGTAAATTTGCGGAATAACGCTTTGATGATGACCCTTATGATATTCGTTCGGGCCGTACAGATTGAAAAAGCGCAACCCGACCCATTGGGGAGGCATGACTTTGTCGTCCTCAACCGCTTCGGCAACCTTGCGGTCCATGAACAGCTTGCTCCACGCGAAGGGGCTCAGAGGGCGCAGTTTTGCCAAAGCTTCGGTTGAAATATCGTCTTCAAAGCCCAGCGATCCGTCGCCGTACACCGCGGCGGAGGAAGCGTAAATAAACGGCACTTCGTGCTCCGTGCACCATTTCCATAACTCCCACGTCAGCTGAATATTGTTCCTGACGATCGTATCAACGTCGTTTTCCATCGGGGAAGAAATCGCTCCGAAGTGCAAAACGGCTTCGATCTTGCGGGCGCGTTCGTTCAAAAAGTCAAACGTATCTTCGGGAAAAACAATGTTGCGCAAAAAACGTTTCGAAATGTTGCGCCATTTGTTCCCGTCGCGCAGCCTGTCGATAACGGCGACTTCCCCCATTCCGCGCGCCTCTATTTCCGCCGCAACGTTGGAACCGATAAATCCCGCGCCGCCCGTGATCACGAACATGGCAAACTCCTTTAGATGTTTTAAACTCCGTTCATTTCTTATACGACAAAACATTGATATACCCAAAATCTTTTTCTTTAAAAAAAAAGCCGGCGGTTTTATCCTGACCCGACAAACGCGGCTTTCTTAAAAAGGATCTGAACAATGGCGAAATTATTGATCTTCGGATGCGGAAAAATGGGCGGAGCCGTCCTGAACGGCGCTTTAAAGAAAGGGCTTTCTCCCGAAAACGTCCGCGTTGTCGAACCGAATGCCGAAATTCGCGACGCTTTGGCAAAACAAGGAATCAAAGCCGATGAAACGGCCGAATCTTTCGAAACGTTTATGCCCGACGTCGTTTTTATCGCCGTCAAACCTTTTCTGGTCAAAGAAATCATTGCTTCCGTCAAACCGTTTACCGACAAAGGCGCCGTCTTATTATCAATTGTCGCGGGGCGTCCCGTTTCCCGTTTTGAAGCGGAGTTGGGCGAAAAAGCCGCCGTCATCCGCGCCATGCCGAATACGCCGGCCGCCGTCGGTCGCGGCATTACGGGGATATTTGCAAACGGCGCCGTTTCCGAAAAGCAAAAAAATATCGTAAAAACTTTTTTAGAGGCTTGCGGCGATACGGTTGAACTGAAAGACGAAAGCCTGATAGACGCCGTAACCGCCGTTTCGGGCAGCGGTCCCGCTTACGTTTTTTACCTGACCGAAGCATTGGCGAAAGCGGCCGAAGCGACGGGATTGAATCAGGCGGATGCCGAACGGCTGGCGCGGGCAACGGTTATCGGCGCGGCGGAATTGATGCGCCGAAGCGGCGAAACGCCCGAAACGTTGCGTAAAAACGTAACGACGCCGAACGGAACGACCGCAGCGGCTTTGGATATTTTGGCGGACGAAAAAAACGGCTTCTTTCCCCTGATGATCAAGGCCGTCAAAGCCGCCGAAACGCGTTCAAAAGAACTGGCAAACGCTTAAAAAGGCTCTCCGCGTCTGATACGAAGAGCGGAGCGAATGACAAAAAAGCGGAAGGTTTTTCCTTCCGCTTTTGATTTCTTGAAAAATCCGCCGTTTTTTACGCCGACGTATCGACCCGTTTTCCCGGTTCGTCAGGCTTTTCCCCCGGCTTCGGACCGCCCTTGGTAACAACGACGACGGCTTCGCGCAACGTGCGGTCGCCGCCGATAATGTATCCCCTTTGCCATTCCTGAATAATCGTGCCCGCCGGTTTCGTCGGATCCTCGACTTCTTGAACGACCTTGTGGACGTTCGGATCAAAAATGTGCCCGATGCTCTCAACCGCCTTGATATCGTTTTTTTCAAAAGCCGTATTCAGCTCTTTTTGCGTCATTTCCAAACCGATGACCAGATTCTTTATCAGCTCGGACGTTCCCTGTTTTTCTTCTTCGGGAATGGCGGCCAAAGCGCGCGACAGATTGTCCCCGACCGTTAAAAGGTCGCGGGCGAAAGAAGAAACCGCATATTTTGAACGTTTTTCCAATTCAATCTGAGTGCGTTTCCTTAAATTTTCCATTTCCGCCTGAGACCGCATATACATATCGCGGAGTTTTTCGACCTCTTCTTTCAGTTCCGCCGTTTTCGCGGCGACTTCGTCGATTTCTTCAACCGTTTCCTCTACGCTTTCCGCTTCCTGCGTTTCTTCTTGATTTTCCGCGGCTTCTTCGGAAATTTCCGCTTCTTTGGCTTTTTGATGGTCGTGATGATGCTGTTTCGTCATTTTTCTATCCTATCAGTTTGCTGACAACATGAGACGTATAATCCACCAAAGGGATTATTTTCGCATAGTTCATCCTTGTCGGGCCGATAATGCCCACGGCTCCGATGATTTGTTCCCTGCCGTTGCGGTACGGCGCCGTTATCATGGAACACCCCGACAAAGTAAATAAAGAATTTTCAGCCCCTATGAAAATTTGTACCCCTTCCGCAGTTTCCGTCAAATCCAACAATTTGGCCATATTTTCCTGCGTTTCAAGAGCCTTGAACAACTCGCGGACTTTTTCCAGGTCTTTTAAAGCCTGAATATTTTCCAAAAGATTCGCCCGCCCCTTGACGATCAAAGCGCCTTTGCGTTCGTCCGTCCAAGCCGCCAGCCCTTGGGCAACCAAACGGGAAGCCGCTTCATCAAGCTCCGTTTGATGCAGGCCGATTTCTTTCGCAATCTCGGAACGCGCCTGTTCCAAAGTCTTGCCGCACAAGCGCGCGTTCATAAAGTTTGCCGCTTCGGACAACGCCGAAGACAACGTTCCCGCAGGCAGCTCTATCAATCGGTTTTCAACCGCGCCGTCCGCCGTTACCATCACGACCAAAGCGCGGTTAGAGCTTAAACGGACAAATTCTATATGTTTTAAAGCCGCGCTGATTTTCGGAACGATAACGACGCCCGCGCATTTCGAAAGCCCCGACAGCATTGCGGATGCCTGTTCCAAGACTTGTTCCGTTCCGATTCCCGACGTACGGCACCGCGCTTCTATGGCGTGGCGTTCGTTTTCTTCCAAAGAACCGATCTCCAGCAGGCCGTCGACGAACAGCCTCAAACCGCGTTCGGTCGGAATGCGCCCCGCCGAAGTATGAGGAGAAGCCAGTAATCCCGCCAATTCCAATTCCGACATCACGTTTCTGACCGAAGCGGACGACAGCGGAAAATCCAGCAATCCCGACAGGGTTTTCGAACCGATCGGTTCGCCCGTTTCCAAATAAGCGTCAACCAACAGACGAAAAATCGTTCTGGAACGGTCGTTTAATTCGGATAATGTCGATATTTGCTTACTCATAGTCCATAAATGTAGTAATCGTATTATCAAACGTCAACGTTCAAAAAATGATTTTCCAAGAACTGAAAGGAATGAAAACATGGCCAGACCGTCGAACCGCGCTTTTGATGAAATGCGCAAAGTTTCCATTGAAACAAACGTCAACAAACATGCCGAGGGATCCTGCCTGATCAAATGCGGCGATACGCACGTCATTTGCACCGCCACCGTCGAAGACAAAGTCCCGGGATGGATGCGCAACACGGGCAAGGGATGGGTAACGGCGGAATACGGTATGCTTCCCCGCGCGACGTCGACGCGCGTCGATCGCGAAGCTAAAAAAGGCCAGTCGGGACGTACGCAGGAGATTCAGCGTCTGATCGGGCGCGCCTTGCGTTCCTGCGTCGATATGAAGGCTTTGGGCGAATACTGCATTAAAATCGACTGCGACGTCGTTCAGGCGGACGGCGGAACGCGAACGGCCTCCATTACGGGCGGCTTTGTCGCGCTTTATCTGGCATTGAAAAAGATGCGGGAAAGAAAAATGATTTTCAACCTGCCGATTACGGATACCGTCGCGGCAATTTCGTGCGGCATCCGCGAAGGTCAAGCCGTCCTTGATTTGGATTATGTTGAAGATTCTTCCGCCGAAACGGACGCGAATTTTGTCATCACGGGCAAAGGCGGCATCGTCGAAATTCAGGGGACTGCCGAACGGGAACCGTTCACGCCCGAACAGTTTCAACAACTTTTCGCTTTGGCCTGCAAGGGAACGGGCGAACTTGCCGCTTTGCAACGTCAGGCTCTGGAGATTTGAAGCATGCGCAAACTGACCGAAAAAGAGATCGTGCTGGCGACGCACAACAAGGGAAAAGTCGCCGAAATGCAAACGATTCTGGCGCCGTTTAATATCAAAGTTCGCTCCGCCGACGAATTGGACTTGTCCGAACCCGAAGAAGACGGCGAAACTTTCGTCGCGAATGCCAAAATCAAAGCTCTTTGCGCCGCAAAAGAAGCGAATATGCCCGCTTTGGCCGACGATTCGGGCTTATGCGTTCATGCCTTAAACGACCGCCCCGGCATTTATTCCGCCCGTTACAACGAACCGAAAAAAAACGGTTTTCCTTATGCCATGGAATGCCTGAACAAAGAATTAGGAGCTTCCCCCGACCGTTCGGCGCATTTTGCCTGCGCTTTGGTGATTGCGTGGCCCGACGGACATACGGAAGAATTTGAAGGGCGCGTCAACGGAACCCTTTGCTTTCCGCCCAGAGGCAACAGCGGGTTCGGCTATGACCCGATGTTCGTTCCCGACGGATATGAAGGAACGTTCGCCGAACTGCCTTCGGAAATCAAAAATTCGATCAGCCACCGCGCGAACGCTTTAAAAATGTTCATCAAAGGCTGTTTGGAATAGGATGCTTCCGTTCGGAATTTATTTCCATTGGCCGTTTTGCCGTTCAAAGTGCCCTTACTGCGACTTTGTGAGCATCACGGCTAAAAATATCGATATTCGGGCATGGACGGACGCTTATCTGTCCGTGCTTGAACGCTACGCCGCCCGAACGGCGGACAAGGCGGTGTCTTCCGTTTTTTTCGGCGGCGGAACGCCCTCTTTAATGCCGGCCGAAACGGTTGCCGGGCTCTTGTCTGCCGTGCGCCGTTTATGGAAAACGGACGAAGACGCCGAAGTTTCTTTGGAAGCAAATCCGGGGACGCTTAACGCCGAAAAGATGAACGCCTTCCGCAAAGCGGGCGTAAACCGCCTGTCATTGGGAATACAATCCCTGAATGACGCTGATTTGCGTTTTTTGGGACGTTTGCACGATTCCGAAACGGCCTTAAATGCCCTTCAAACCGCCCGAAACGTTTTTCCCGAAGTTTCCGCCGATTTCATTTACGCTTTGCCGCATCAGACTTTTAAAGACTGGGAAAACGAACTGCGGCGCATCTTAGATCTGAAACTTGACCATTTGTCTTTGTATCAGCTGACGTTGGAAGAAGGCACGTTTTTTTACAAAAAAGGCATCGAGCCGCCCGAAGAAAATTTATGCGCCGATATGTTCGAACTGACCGACAGAATGACGTATGCGGCAGGCATACCGCGTTACGAAGTTTCAAACCATGCGCGAAGCGGACATGAATGCCGTCACAACCTGCTTTATTGGCAGGGCGGAGAATGGCTGGGCATCGGGCCTGCGGCGCACGGGCGTTTTTTTGAAAACGGCAAATATCTGGCGACGGCGGGAGGAAAAGATCCCGCAAGATGGATGAAAACGCGCGAAACGGCGGAAGAAGTTCTGAGCACGAAAGAAATTGCCGAAGAGCTGATTCTAACGGGACTCCGCACGGAAAAAGGCGTTCTGCGCGAACGGTTCAAAGAAATCGTCGGCGCGGACATTGAAGAATTTTTATATGCGGATACGCTTGAAGATTATTGTTCCGACGGACTGATGATTTCCGATAAAAAAGGCCTCCGCGCAACGGCAAGAGGCCTTTTGATCCTTAATTCGCTGTGCTCAAGCCTTGTGAAATAGGCGGCGTTACGAACGGCTGTTTCGTTTCGGAAACGGGCGCCGCAGAAGAAACGGAAGCATTGCTTCCCTGAACGGCGGGATCCGAAACGGACGTCAGGCTGCCTTGCCCGTTGCTTCCCTGAGCGGGCGCGGCGCTTCCCTGAACGGCGGAGCCTTGTCCCGTTTGCCCGTCAACGATAATCGTTTCCCCGATCAGCTCTTCCACGGGCGGCGGCGGTATGAATTCGGGCGAATAACGGAACCCCTTTTCATAAACGTTCGGGACGATCACGGGTTCCGTATCAAAAGCGTCGGGCGCGGGCGAAAGGGTAACGTACCCTCTTTTTTCAACGCCTAAAACTTCTAATCCGCGTTCGGACAAGCCGTTCGGCAACAAACGGAACAAGCCGTCAACCCCTCTGAACCCCGACGGATTTGTCAGGTTATCATAAGAAAAGCTTCCCGTTTCCGCCAAAACGGCGGCCAAAGCCACGGCGTCATATGCCTGAGACGCGATCCGCGGCGGTTTTTCTCCGTAAATATTTTTATAACGGGCGGAAAATTGCTCAAAACCCGTAAACGGCAGGTTCGAAAACCATCCGCCGACCAAAGCGGGTTCGCGGGAAGGCGAAGAGTTCGCCCATTGCGACGTCCCCAATATCCTGATTTCTTTCGGAACGTCATAATAGGACAACAAAGCGCCCAAAGAACGCAAACGGCTGCCTTCTTCCGTAATCAAAAGAGCGTCAAATTCGAACGGTTCTCTGACGACTTCGGTATTTTTCAGCGTTTCGATCGTCGCCGTCAGCTCTTCCATCGTCATCATCCGCTCTTCTTCCTGTCCCGTTTCCTCGTTTTTCATTTTAACGGGAAGGCCCGCCAAAACGTCTTCGCGGGCTTTTTCCAAGCGTTCGACCTCTTCGTCTTTTTCCTTTTGCAAATCTTCAAGCAGGCGCGGCATGACCTGTTGTACCGTCGGTTGAAGGTTATCCGTTTTAGAATAATAGAATCCCGCCTTCGTTATCGTCGCGCCGCATCTGTCCGCCGCCGCTTTGGCCGCCATGGCCGCAATGTCGCCCGTCGCGTTGTCCTGAGACAGAATCGCAAAACGCTTATAACCCTTGTCGCAGGCATAGCTGACGATATGGTCAACCTGTTGCGACGTCAGCGTACTGATCGTATAAATGCCGTCGCCCAAATTCGACGGATGAGACGAAAACGTGATTACGCCGACGTCCGCGGAATGCGTGTTTTCCCGAATAGCGCGGACTTCTTCGGAAAACACGGGGCCGATAATCAGTTCCGCCCCTTGGCTGATCGCCAGTTCCGATGCGGCGCGAGCCCCTTCCGCCGTTCCTTCGGTATCATAAAACTGCAAAACCAAACGTCCGCTGGAAATATCAAACAAAGACATCATTGCGGCGTTGCGCAACGCTTCGCCCAATTTCGCCGACCTGCCGCTCAGAGGCAGCAACAAGCCTACGCGCATCATTTCCGAAGGCGGCAGAACTTTCGGCTCCGGTTCCGTCACCGACCTGATCTGCGGCGCCACCGCCATATCGGCATCGGAAGCTCTGAAAACGCCTTGTTCAACGCTTTGCACCGACGTCAAAGACACGGGTCTTGTGCATGAAGCCGCCAAAACGGCCGTAACGCAGCACGCAAAAATTCTGAATTTGAAATGACGCAAAAGATTGCTCCTGTCCTGAAAACGTTTTAAATCTAGGGCATATTACCCGTTTTTGAAAAGGATGGCAAATGTCCGAAGAAACTTCTTTTATAAAAGGTTTGTATTTAGTTTCAACCCCTATCGGCAATTTGGGCGATATTTCCGACAGAGCCGTTAAAACCTTAAAATCCGCCGACATCGTTGCCTGTGAAGACACGCGGGTAACGGCAAAGCTTTTTTCTTTGCTGGGCATTTCCGCTCCCTTAACGCCGTATCACGAACATAATGCGGACAAGGTTCGCCCCGCTTTGATGAAGCGCTTAAAAAACGGAGAAACCGTCGCCTTGGTTTCGGACGCGGGAACGCCTTTGGTCAATGATCCCGGTTACCGATTGGTTCAGGACTGCATCGCCGAAAACGTTTATGTAACGGCCGTGCCGGGTGCTTCAGCCGTTCTGACGGCGTTGCAGCTTTCGGGGTTGCCTTGCCACCGTTTTCTTTTTTCGGGTTTTTTACCCGTTAAATCGGCGGCACGCAAAAAAGAACTTAAAGAACTCTCAACCGTGAACTCGACCTTAATATTTTATGAAGCTCCTCAACGGATCGGGGAAACTCTTGACGATATGCTTGACGTCTTGGGCGACCGCAGGATCGCCGTCGCGCGCGAATTAACGAAACGGTTCGAGGAAACTCTCCGCGCCCCTCTTTCGCAGGTTATTGCGAACTATAGGAAAAACGGCGTTCCGAAAGGAGAATTTGTCCTTGTCGTCGCTCCGCCCGATAAAGAAGAAAAAATCGGCGAAGAAAAATTAAAGGAAATACTTGTTTCAGCTTTACAAAAAATGTCCTTAAAGGATGCCGTCGCTCAAACCGTAAAAATGACGGGATTAAACAAAAAACAAGTCTACGAAACGGCTTTGGCGTTAAAAAATGACGGAATTTAAAAAGGAAAAAGGGACAAAAGCCCGTAAAGACGGACGGAATGCCGAAGAAAAAGCCGCACTATTCCTTCGCCTGAAAGGTTATCGGATCATTGAAAAAAATTTTCGTCCGCCCAGAGGTTCGGGCGCGGGGGAAATTGATCTGATCGCGGCCAAAAGCGGCGTTTTAATCTTTATCGAAGTCAAATTTCGCCGTTCCAAAGAAGAAGCCGCCGAATCCGTTTCCCGTAACGTACAAAACCGCAGAATAAGAGGAGCCGAATTTTTCCTGTCCCAGCATCCCGAATTCGAAAATTTCGAAAAAAGATTCGACGTTATTCTTATGGCGCCTTTTTCTTTGCCCGAACACATAAAAAATGCCTTTTCCTTATAAAGAACAAAACAAAAACGCCCGTACAGGGCGTTTTTGACGTTCATAACGATATCAAAATAAATTTTTAGCGTTTATTTCGAAATCGTTTTATTTTGTTTTTCAACCGAAATAAAAAAATCACCCGTTATTCCCTTCCAATTTATCCAAACTGATCACATCGTCATCATTCGGCATATCCGTCCATTCTTCGGAAAATGAAATAACGTCTTCATTTTCCGACGTTGAAACATTACTTTCAGGTTTGGACACAACAGATTGATTTTCAACGGTTTTCTTTTCACCCAAACGACGGAGCAAATCGTCCAGTTCTTCTAAATTTGAATAAGTCAGAATCAGTTCGCCGCCTCTGGCTTTAGGTTTGATAACGACATTTATTCCGAGTGTCTTTGCCAGATCCGCCGCCAGTTGATCCCATTCATCTTGTTTTTCATTCTTACGAACCGTCGAGGCACGGGGCTTTTTTTCACCTGCGCCCTGCGCCAGCTTTTCAGTCTGGCGTACGTTCAATCCCTTAGAAATAACAATTTCCGCCAACTGTTCGGGATTTTTCGCATTCAGTAAGGCGCGGGCATGCCCCGAAGTCAGTTTCCCCTGTTCCAAACTTTCCTTAACCTTATCAGGCAACCCCAGCAAACGCATCATGTTTGCGACATGACTGCGACTTTTGCCGACGGCTTTGGCCAGATCTTCCTGCGTATTGGAAAATTCATCCATCAAGCGGCGGTACCCTTCGGCTTCTTCCAAAGGATTCAGGTCTTGACGTTGAAGGTTTTCAATCAAAGCGACTTCAAGCGCTTCTTTATCGGAAAAGGATTTGACCAGAACGGGAACTTCTTTCAATCCCGCCATTTGAGAAGCCCGCCAACGGCGTTCGCCGCCGATAATTTCATATTTATCGGCATCTCCGCTTTTACGGCGCACCAACAAAGGCTGCAAAACCCCTTTGGTTTTGATGGATTCGACCAAATCGTTTATCGCATTTTCATCAAATACGCGACGCGGCTGAAACGGGCTGGGTTCCAAAGAAGACAGAGATACGGTATTGACCGTTTCACCGCTCGAGGGAACATAGACCGTTTCGTTATCGTCGTCGCCGAGCAAGGCGTTCAAGCCGCGTCCGAGGTTTTTCGCACTCATTTTACATACTCCCGTTCTCTTTTCAGAATTTCGCCCGCTAAACTGATATACGCCTGAGCGCCCGAGCTTTTAAAGTCATACAACAAAATCGGCTTGCCGTGCGAAGGCGCTTCGGAAACACGGACATTACGGGGAATAACCGTGTTATAAACCTTTGAACCGAAGAAACCGCGCACGTCCTGCGCCACCAGATCGGACAAACGGTTGCGCCCGTCAAACATCGTCAGGACAATTCCTTGAATGTCCAAAGCGGGATTAAAGTTCTTTTTGACGCGTTCAACCGTTTTCATCAAATCGGCAACGCCTTCCAATGCCAAATATTCGCACTGAATGGGAACCATTACCGAATCTGCGGCAACCAGCGCATTGACCGTCAACATTCCGACGGCGGGCGGACAATCAATCAAAACGTAATCATAGGAAAGCATTTCGGCATCCAGCGCTTTTTTCAAAAAGAACTGGGGATTTTCCTTACCCGACAATTCGAAATCGACGCCGACCAAATCTTTGCTGGAAGAAACAACGGATAAATTCGGAATTTTGGTCCAAATGATGGCGGCGGATAATTTTTCTTCGCCCATTAAAACCTGATACATATTTTTAGGGGCTTTGCGCCTGTCAACGCCGACGCTGGTCGTCGCGTTCCCTTGCGGATCCAGATCAAGAATCAGGACTTTTTTATTGACGGCAGCCAAAGCCGTCGCCAAATTAACGGCCGTCGTCGTTTTTCCGACGCCTCCCTTTTGGTTTGAAATGGAAATTATGCGCGGTTTTTTATGCACGGTTGTCATTTCTTTTTTACCTCTGAAAGTTCAAGGATACGGCCTTCATCGCCGGACAGACTTTGATGAACCGTTATTTTAAACGTCCATTTTTTTTCTGCCGCCGCGATTTCTTCAAACGCCTTCTTTCCCTTTAAAAAAAGGCAGCGCGTCCTTTTTGACATAAACGGAGCCGCGTAAGGCAACAGCTTGTCCAAAGATGCCAGAGCGCGCGCCGTTATCAGGTCGACGGGAAGAACGGAAATCTTTTCGATCCGTTCGTTACGGATTTTGACGTTTAATTCGCAGGCTTCGGCAACGGCTTCAAGAAAGCGGCATTTTTTACCGTCGCTTTCGATCAAATGAAATTCCCGTTGCCGCGTTTCATCCATTATTGCCAACATTAAAGCAGGAAAGCCCGCCCCGCTGCCGAAATCAAAAATGATTTTATCGCCCGGCTCAATAAATTTATAAAGTTGGGCAGAATCTAAAATATGGCGATTCCATACATCGGGTAAGCTCGAAGCGCTGACCAGATTCATTTTGGCCTGCCACTCTTCCAACAAAGAAACATATACGTCCGTTTTCTTTGCCGCCGTTTCGGACAGGTTCAACATCCGTATGACGTTATCCCGATTCGTCGTTATCACCAAAAGACTCCCCGATGTTTCACGTGAAACATTTTTCGTTATCGTTTAACCTAAAAATACATATCTTGGCAAAAAAACCAAAGAAGAAAATTTTTTATTTTTTATTTTTATGCAAAGTCAAGGGCTTAGAACAATGTTTCACGTGAAACATTATGGTCGGATTTTTATAGATATAAAAAGGATTATTTCGATATCGTTATTATATTTTATCCGTATACCAGGATTCCTGCCGCTCCCGAAACGATGACCAAAGTGATCGGACTGACGTTAAATTTATAGCAAGCGGCGAATGCTGCGGCAAAAAAGACAAAGCTTTGCCATCCGGAAAAGTTATCAGGCGTCATTAAAACCAAAGCCGCGCTTAAAATCAATCCGATAACCGTCGGCTTCAAAGCTTTAAAAGCATTTTTAATATAAGGGGAATCCTTGAATCTGTTTAAAAAGACGAACAAAATCGTCGTTACCAAAACGGAAGGCAGAGTAACGCCGAAAGTCGCCCAAAAAGATCCCGTAATCGTTCCCGTCGACTGATAGCCGATATACGTCGGCGCGTTGATCGCGATCGGACCCGGCGTTACCTGCGAAACGGCAACAATGTCTGCGAATTGGGAATTTGTTACCCATTGGTGAATTCTTACGACTTCGTTTTGAATCAAAGCCAGCATTGCGTAACCGCCGCCGAAACTGAAAAGACCTATTTTAAAAAACGTCCAAAACAATTCGAAAAAAATCATTTTCCAAACCTTCCGAACCAAACGTTACCGACGACCATCGCCGCTATAATAAAAAAAATCGGAGAAACATGCGCATAAGCGACGCTTAAAGCTATTCCGACGGGAAACAGAAATCTTATGCCGCCGACATTCGCTTTTTTGGCCAATGAAATGACGGGAACGAGAATCAAAGCGATCACGGCAGGTTTAATGCCTTTAAAAGCCGCTATAAAATAAGGATTGTTCTGTATCCCCTGAAAAAGCGCGGCAATCATCAGGATAATAACGAACGAAGGCAAGATTGCTCCGAAAGTTGCGGCAATCAACCCTAAAAAGCCGTATATCCTCAACCCTAAAAATACGGCCGTATTAACGGCAATCGGCCCCGGAGAAGACTGAACGACGGCTAAAATATCCAAAAATTCGTCTTCGCTGATCCACTTTTTGCGATCAACCAGCTCCGCCCTGATAACGGGAAGCATGGCAAAACCGCCGCCTATCGTGAATGTGCCTATTTTAAAAAAGACCCAAAACAGTTCGAAAAAAGTCTTCATCGCAGATCCAATGACGTTTCATTTAAAAATCTCGAAGCGCATTCGGCGGCAACGGAACATTTACGAACACCGTTTCCTTTCGCAATGCCGTTTAAAATCAGTTTTCCTTCTTCATATCCGAACGAAAAGCCGTTGCTTTCTTCGCCAATGCTGCCGACCGTATAGATTATATCGTTTCCGCTTCGGCGGCAACGAACGGCGGCGTCGGGATTTTTCTTTTTCGCCCGGTTCAGGCTTGCGGCCAGAACTTGCGCGAATTTTAACGGTTTCGACGCCCGTACTCCCGGTATAATGACGTCGGTTTGATAATAACGGCAGCCGACGGCAGTCTTAATAACTTCCGAAGTATCGATTTTTCGGGCGCTGCGTGCGACCGTTCCGTTTTGCGTTTGAATCGGCGCGGGAAGCGCATTGTATCTTTTTACGTTTGACGATAAAGGCGTACAGCCTGCAAGCGCTAAAATCAAAAGCAGACGACATATCTTTTCAGCCATTGTTTTTCCCGTAAAATAAAAGCCGAACGGTTTTTCGTTCGGCTTTCATATTACAAAATAAATTTGGAAAGGTCAGAAGATTTTGCCAAATCTCCGACTTTTTCCCTGACGGTTTCTTTCGTAATCGTTTCAGTTTGTCCCGAACGGTCGGATGCCGTAAAGCTGACTTCCTCAAGCAATTTTTCCAAAATCGTATGCAAACGGCGCGCGCCGATATTTTCGACGTTTTCGTTGACTTCCGCCGCCAAAGCCGCAATTTCCCGAACGGCTTCGTCAGTAAATTCCAAAGTAAAATTTTCCGTTTTCAGCAATTCTTTATACTGCAGAATCAAATTGCCTTCGGGTTCCGTCAGGATACGGTAGAAATCTTCTTTCGTCAGCGGTTTCAATTCGACGCGAATCGGCAAACGCCCTTGTAATTCGGGAAGAAGGTCGGACGGCTTTGAAACATGAAAAGCCCCCGAAGCAATAAACAGGATATGATCCGTTTTGACCGTCCCGCGTTTCGTTGATACCGTCGTCCCTTCAATCAGGGGCAACAAATCGCGCTGAACGCCCTCTCGGGAAACGTCCGGGCCTTTGCGTTCGTCGGAACCGCAGATTTTATCGAATTCGTCAATAAAGACGATGCCGTTGTTTTCGACCGATTCCAAGGCTTCTTTGACGATCTTGTCATCGTCGATTAGCTTGTCGCTTTCCTCGGTAACAAGAACGTCGTAGGAATCCGCCACCGTCATTTTACGTTTGCGGTAGTTGACTGCTTTTCCGCCCAACAGATCGCCCAGACTAATCATTCCCATCTGGGCTCCCGGCATTCCGGGAACATCAAACGTCGGCATTGAATTTGAAGAGTTATCCAAAACGTCAATTTCTATTTCTTTATCGTCCAAAGCCCCTTCGCGCAGCAGTTTTCTGAACTTTTGACGCGTGTCATCGCCGGCGGAACCGCCCACCAAAGCGTCTAAAACGCGTTCTTCCGCCGCCGCTTCAGCCTTCACGCGGACTTCCTTGCGCATTTTTTTGCGCGTCATTGTTACCGCGACTTCGACCATATCGCGGATAATGCTTTCCACATCGCGGCCGACATAGCCGATTTCGGTAAATTTCGTTGCCTCAACTTTGATGAACGGCGCCTGAGCCAATTTTGCCAAACGGCGCGCGATTTCCGTTTTACCGACGCCCGTCGGTCCGATCATCAGAATATTTTTAGGAACAACTTCTTCCCTTAACGCCGGGTCAAGCTGCCTGCGGCGCCATCTGTTGCGCAAGGCCACCGCTACGGCGCGTTTGGCTTCGTTTTGGCCGACGATAAAACGGTCAAGTTCCGATACGATTTCTCTGGGACTGAAGGAAGTACTCATATTTTTTCCACGATAATGTTTTGGTTGGTGTAAATGCAAATGTCCGCCGCGATTTTCATAGCCTTGCGGGCGATATCTTCGGCAGAGGTTTCGGTATCCGCCAAAGCCCGTGCCGCCGCCAAAGCATAAGCGCCGCCCGAACCGATGCCTATAATGCCGTCTTCGGGTTCCAGAACGTCGCCGTTGCCGCTCAGCACAAGCGAAACGTCCTTATCCGCCACGATCATCATTGCTTCCAAACGGCGCAAATAACGGTCGGTGCGCCAATCTTTCGCCAGTTCGACGCAAGCGCGGGTCAATTGTCCCGAATATTTTTCGATTTTGGCCTCCAAACGTTCGAACAGCGTGAAAGCATCCGCCGTAGACCCCGCAAATCCCGCTATGATGTTTCCGTTGCCGAGCCTGCGGACTTTTTTGGCGTTGCTTTTTATAACGGTGTTGCCGAACGTTACCTGTCCGTCTCCGGCGATAACGACGTCGCTTCCCTTACGGACGGAAAGAATTGTCGTCCCTTTCCACGTTGCCGCGTTTTGTTGTTCCATAAAGTTACTCCTTTTTCTTTTCCGCCTAGATATAAGACGCAATCCTTTGAAAAAAAAGACCCCGCTTGTTTTAAAAAGTTCTTTCGGGTAATTTATAAAGCGGTTTTTGTAAAAAGAAAGGAATTATCCATGCGTCAGGCCGATATTTCCAGAAAAACGGCGGAAACGGACGTTCAAGCCGTAATAGATTTGGACGGTTGCGGAGAATACGACATTGATACCGGATGCGGTTTTTTTGACCATATGCTGGCTCAGCTGTCCCGCCACGGCTTAATAGACATAAAAATCAAAGCCGTCGGAGATCTGCACGTTGACGCGCACCATTTAGTCGAGGACGTCGGAATTACTCTCGGACAAGCTTTTGCAAAGGCTCTGGGCGATAAAAAAGGCATCAACCGTTACGGAGCTTCCTGCATTCCCATGGATGAATCGCTCAGCCGGTGCGTTTTGGATTTAAGCGGGCGGTCGTATCTGGTTTGGAACGTCAAGTTCCCGACGGAAAAGGTCGGTAATCTGGATACGGAAGTGTTCCGCGAATTTTTCACGGCTTTCGCGCAACACGCCGCGGCAACGATTCATATCGAAAACCTGTACGGCGTCAATTCCCATCATATCATTGAATCCGTTTTTAAAGCCTTTGCACGCTCTTTAAAAGCCGCTTCGGAAACGGATCCCCGTTTGAACGGACGCCTTCCCAGCACGAAAGAAAGCCTCTGAAAAGAGGCTTTTTTATAGCGGCAAATATTTTTTTATCAACCTTGCCGTCGGTATTTCAACGGCGTGATGAGCAAATATTCCCAAAACGATCGCGGCAAACGCAAATGCGTTTTTTTTTCAAAAAAACGGAAACGTTTCCTTCGCGATATTGCGCCGTTATCGGAGTTCCCGTTTTTTCCGAAGCGGCCGCACGGCGAATTTCGGCGTTATATCAACGCCGCTTAAGTAAGAACTTCCGAGCCCGTTTGATAATTTTCACAAACGAAAAACCCCCGATTTTTCGGGGGCTTTTTTTTATGAATTCATCGCATCAAAAAAGTCTTGATTGTTTTTCGACATTTTCAGTTTTTCTATCAGGAATTCCATTGCGTCGGTAACCCCCATCGGCATCAAAACGCGGCGCAAAACCCACATTTTTGACAGTGTCGCGCGATCAACCAGCAATTCTTCCTTGCGCGTTCCCGATTTCGTGATGTCAATGGCGGGGAAAATGCGCTTATCCGATACTTTGCGATCCAAAATAATTTCGGAATTGCCCGTTCCTTTGAATTCTTCAAAGATAACTTCGTCCATGCGCGACCCCGTATCAATCAAAGCCGTTCCGATAATCGTCAGGGAACCGCCTTCTTCAATGTTTCTGGCCGCGCCGAAAAAGCGTTTGGGACGCTGCAGTGCGTTTGCGTCAACGCCGCCCGTCAATACTTTTCCCGAACTGGGAACGACGGTATTATACGCTCTGGCCAAACGGGTAATCGAATCCAACAGAATAACGACGTCACGTTTGTGTTCAACCAGACGCTTGGCTTTTTCAATAACCATTTCGGCAACCTGAACATGGCGGGAAGCGGGCTCGTCAAACGTAGAGCTGATAACTTCGCCTTTAATCGTGCGCTTCATTTCCGTCACTTCTTCGGGACGCTCGTCAATCAGCAACATAATCAGGTAGATTTCGGGATTGTTCGAAGTGATGGCATGCGCGATGTTTTGCATCATGACCGTTTTGCCCGTTCGCGGAGGAGCCACGATCATGCCGCGCTGGCCTTTTCCCTGAGGGCAAATCAGGTCAATGATTCTGGACGTCATATTTTTGTTGTCCAAATCATTTTCCATTTTGATTTTTTTATTGGGATGCAACGACGTCAGATTATCAAAGTTAATGCGGAAACGGACGTTTTCCGGATCCGTGAAGTTGATTTTGATGATCTTTGTCAGGGCAAAATATTTCTCGCCGTCTTTCGGAGCGCGAAGTTCGCCTTCCACGGTATCGCCCGTCCTTAGTCCGAACTTACGAACCTGACTGGGAGAAACGTAAATATCGTCCGGGCCGGCTAAATAATTGGATTCGGGAGAACGCAAAAATCCGAAACCGTCCGGCAGAACCTCAATGACGCCTTCATCCATTAAAACAATGTCGTTTTTTGACAGCTGTTTTAAAATAGCGAAAATCAGGTCTTGGGTTCTTAACGTCGAAGCGTTTTCAACGCCTAATTCTTCCGCCATAGTCAAAAGCTCGGCGGGAGACTTTTTCTTTAGTTCTTTTAAGTGCATATAAGTCCGATTAAGATTTTTAAAGTGAGGGAAAACGGGCGATTGCCGTTCTGTTTTGAAGAGGCTTTTATAATTGCTGGATTTTGAATCCGCCGTCAACGATTTTCTTTCATCAAATTAAATATATTAAAAAAAGATGATGTTTGAGTATGTCCCTGTGGATAAGTGGGACGCAATCTTATTCACAGGCTGTCAACAGGAAAATCAACGTTTTCGGTGAATAACGCGCATGTGGACGGTTGAATGTATAAAAAAACGCGACTCTCAAACGGATCGGCGAGTCTTTACAAATTGTGGATAACGGGGATATTTTTTTATGAGTCTTTTGTCAAAGGGACGCTCGTTTTTTTATCCCCGCCGGAATAAAAAACGGGACAGAACTGAACAAAGGGGATAAAACGGATGAAAAAGGAAAGTTATCCGACTTATCCCCGTTATCCGCAAAAAAGGACTAAATATGTTAATTTTGGCATCTAAAAGCAAAAGCAGGCGCCGTTTATTGGAAGCGGCGGGCGTTGATTTTACGGCCGTTTCGGCCGATATTGACGAAGATGAAATCAAAAGGACGGAACCCGACGGGTATCGGGCCGCTTTAAAGTTAGCCGTAAAAAAAGCGGAAACGGTGTCGGAAAAGCATTCCGGCGCTTTCGTCATCGGAGCCGATCAGATTTTGGAATTTGAAGGAAAATGTTTTTCAAAGCCTTTGAATATGGCCGAAGCCGCCGCTCAGTTGTGCGCGATGCGCGGAAAGACTCATTCTTTGATTAACGGCGTTGCTGTCGTTAAAGACGGAAAAACGGTTTGGTCAACGAATACCGAGGTCAAAGTGTCGCTGAGGAATTTTTCGGACGATTTTTTGAATTATTACCTGAAAACGGCGGGAGAGGATGTCTGTTCTTCGGTCGGCGCTTATTATTTGGAAGAATTGGGGGCTCAGCTGGTCGAACGCGTTGACGGCGATTATTTTTCGGTTCTGGGGTTGCCGATTTTACCGTTATTCGAATTTTTAAGGACCTGCGGAGAATTAAGGAAATGACGCAAAAGCGTGTCGGTTTGATCGGATGGCCCGTTAAACATTCCAAATCGCCTTTGATTCACGGATATTGGATGAAAAGGTACGGCATTGACGGCCGTTATGAAACCGTTGAAGCAGCTCCCGAAAATTTAAAAAGCACCGTTGAAAAAATCGCAGCCGAAGGTTTTTCGGGATTTAACGTTACCGTGCCTCATAAAGTCGCCGTTACGGCTTTTTTAAACGAAGTTTCGGAAACGGCGAAAAAAGCGGGCGCGGTGAATACCGTTACCGTTCGTTCGGACGGAAGTCTGTTCGGCGATAATACGGACGGTTTCGGATTCGTTGAAAACGTCAGGGAAAGTTGCGGCGGATTTGAATTCAACGGCAAAACGGCGGTTGTTCTGGGAACGGGGGGCGCGGCGCGCGGCATTTGCGCGGCTTTGGTCAAAGAAGGTTGCGCCGTCCGTTTGGTTTGCCGCACGCGCGAAAAAGGCGAAGTTTTGGCGCGTGATATCGGCGGCATTTTCGATATTATTGATTGGAAGGATCGGGAAGCCGCTTTAAAAAACGCGGATTTATTGGCCAACGCGACAACTTTGGGCATGGACGGCTTTGACGGTTTGGATATCGGATTGGATGATTTGGACGCTTCCGCCGTTGTTGCCGACGCCGTTTACGCGCCGTTAAATACTCCTTTGTTATTGCGGGCGCGCGCGAAAGGCTGCCGGACTGCCGACGGTTTGGGGATGTTGTTGCATCAGGCAAGAGGGGCGTTCAAGGCTTGGTTCGGGGTTGATCCCGAGGTCACGGAAGAATTAAGGAGAATCGTTTCCGCATGAAAAACAGGATTGTCATAGGCCTGACGGGAGCCGTCGGAGCGGGAAAATCGACGGCGGCAAAGATGTTTCGGGATATGGTTCTGCCCGTTTTTGACGCCGACGGAGCCGTACACAGGATGATGCGCGACAATGCCCGAATGAAGGCTTTGTTTGAAAACCGCGTCAAAGGAAGCGTCGTTAACGGAGAAATCAGCCGCGCCGTTTTGTCGGAAAGGATCAAAAGCGGCGATTTGGACGTCAGGGCGTTGGAAAAAATGATATGGCCCTTTGCAGAGGAAGAACTGCAAAGTTTTTTTGAACGCCATTCCCGCGAGCCGCTTTTGATTTTGGACGTTCCCTTGCTGTTTGAAGCGGGATGGGACGGATATTGCGATAAAATTATCGTTATGACGGCTCCTGAAAGCGTTTTAAGGCAGAGGGTTTTGGCACGCGCAGGAATGAGCGAAGAAAAATACGCCCTTTTAAGAAAACGTCAGCTTGATGAAAAAGAAAAGTGCGCGCGCGCCGATTTTATTATAGATTCTTCCGAAGGAATCGAGCCTGTTCGCCGCAGGTTGGAAGAAATCAGGGATATATTGTCATGCGCGAGATAGTTCTGGATACGGAAACGACGGGATTGGATCCTTATGCGGGCGACCGTCTGATCGAAATCGGCTGCGTCGAGTTGGAAAACCATATAGCAACGGGCAGAACGTATCACCAATTCATCAATCCCGAACGCGACGTTCCCGAAGATGTCGTCAAAGTTCACGGCATTACGACGGAATTTTTGCAGGATAAGCCCGTTTTTAAAGACATTGCGGCCGAATTTTTGGAATTTGTCGGCGATGCGCCTTTGGTTATCCATAATGCCGTGTTTGATATGAAATTCATAAACGCGGAACTGACTTGGGCAAACTTCGGAACGATCCCCGATACGCAAGCGATTGACACCTTAATCATCGCTAAAAAACTTTTTCCGGGATCCAGAGTCAACCTGAACGAATTATGCCGCCGCTTCGGCATTGACAATTCAAAGCGCACGAAACACGGCGCTTTGCTTGACGCGGAATTGCTGGCGGAAGTCTATTTAGAGCTGCTGGGCGGCCGCGAACCGGGGCTGATTTTGGGAACGGCGCAAAAGGTCAGCGTGTTGGAAGCCAAGGCCGAAACGGAAATAAAAATTCAAAAGCCTCAACGTCCGCCGCGTCCCGAAATTATCCTTCCTGAAGAAGCGGCGAACCATGAGGCTTTTTTGAAAACGTTGAAAAACCCGATGTGGCTTAATTAACGGTTTTGTTTTCGGTTTCCTTTTGTTTTTGCATTTCCGCCAAGCGTTGGTGGTACAGGCCGACGAAATCAATCGGATTGATCATCAGGGGCGGGAAACCGCTGTCGCGCGTCAGGTCGGCGATGATGTTGCGCGCGAACGGAAACAGCAGGCGCGGAATTTCAATCAAGAGGATCGGTTCGACGTGTTCGGCGGGAACGTTGACGCCTGCGATACAGCCGTATTCAACCTCGCATAAAAAGGCTGTTTTATTTTCGGCTTTGGCTTCCGTTTTGATTTTCAAAGTAACTTCAAAAACGCCGTCCTGCATTTTTGTCGCCTGAACGTCCACGTTAACCGAAATTTCCGGAGAAGATTTCAATTCCGTGAAAATGTGCGGGACGTGAGGGGCTTCAAACGAAATGTCCCTGACGTATTGGGCATTGATGACGACGGGGGCAAGCTGTTGATTGTTTTCGGTATTATTTTCGTTCATAATCTTCTCCTCGGTTAAAAATTTGATATACTGTATCTTAAACGAAAACGGAAAGAAACAGGGAAGGCAATAAATTATGTCTCAAGAGCCCCAATTTTTGGATTTGGTCTTTTTAGCGGTCATCGTGCTGTTGCTGGTTATGCGTTTGCGCAGCGTTTTGGGAACGCGTCCGTCCTCCGATGAAAACGAACGCAAACCGGAAGAACGCAAGCCTTCCGCCATCGTTGACATTTCCGAATACAGAACGCTTGAAAACGTTCCCGAACCTTTTAACGATACAGGCGTTGACAAAGAAAACGAAACGCCCGAAACGGTGGAAAACCTTAGGAAAATCAAAGAAAAATTCCCCCAATTCGATCTGCGGAACTTTATGCAAAAAGCGCCGAAAGCTTTCGAATACATTGCCGCCGCATTTGCGGCGGGCAATAAGGAAGATCTTAAGCCTTTGCTGAGCGCCGACCTTTATAAAAAATTCGAAAAAGTCATTGACGACAGGACAAAAAAAGGTCAAACCGCGGAATTCAGCTTGATCGGCTTTAAAAATGTACGTCTGATCAAGGCCGAATCGATCGGCGATTTCGTTGAACTGACTGTTGAATTTGAAACGGAACAAACGAATTTGGTCAAGGATGCCGAAGGCAATACGGTCGTCGGAGATCCGACTTATATTGAAACGGTAACGGATATTTGGACGTTGCGCAAAGATATGCGTTCGTCCGATCCCGTCTGGATATTGACGTCAACCCGCGCTAAGGCGTAATTCCATGGAAAAACGGCGCTTTCTTTTTATTTCGGGGCTGATTTTGTCGGCGGCGGCGCTGATGATCGTTGAAAAGCCCGTTCGTTACAAAAAAACGTTTGAACCTGCCGAAACGCCCGTTGTTTCCCGCCGGTTTTTTTTGACGCCGGCTTCTTTTAAAGATTTGAAGGGCTGGAAAGAAGACAAAATGTTACAAGCCTTGCCCGCCGTCAAAAATACTTGTCGCGCTTTGGGCAAAAAAAACGAATGGCAACGCTTTTGCGCCGATTTGGATAAAGCCGTTTTTAAAACGGACGGGGCTTTCAGAAAATTTTTGGAAGAAAGGCTTGAACCTTTTGCCGTTAACGGCGGCGCCGAAGGGGTATTCACGGGATATTACGAACCCGTTATCGAAGGATCGTTGAAAAAAACAAAACGTTTTCAAACGCCGCTTTGGGGAATGCCTTCCGACATTATTCGCATCGATTTGGGAAAATTCGACCCGAAACTGAAGGGCGATGTCGTTTTCGGCAGGAAGGACGGTAAGGAAGTCAAACCTTATTTGACGAGAAAGGAAATAGAAACGGGAAAATATCCCTTTCCGGCCAAGGCGGTGGCGTGGGTGGAACATCCCGTTGACGCTTTTATCCTTCAAATTCAGGGATCGGGGCGTTTGCGCCTGCCAGACGGGCGGGAAATTTCCATCGGCTATGCGGGGAACAACGGCCATAAATTCGTCGGGATCGGGGCTCTTATGGCGCGCGAAGGCTTGTTGAAAAAAGGCGTGTACACGATGTCCGAAATTAAGGATTGGCTGAAAAAAAATCCCGTTGAAGCCGAACGCCTGATGCATGCCAACCCGCGTTTTATTTTCTTTAGACGCCTGAAGGAAAACGGTATCATCGGCTCTTTAAACGTTCCTCTGACGCCGAAGCGCTCTTTGGCCGTTGATCCGTCGTATATTCCTTTGGGAAGCCTGTTGTGGTTGGAAACAAAAGGCCCTTCGGATAAAGGCCGTCTTAACAGGCTGATGGCGGCTCAGGATACGGGAAACGCCATCAAAGGTGCTGTTCGCGGAGACTTTTTTTGGGGCAGCGGAGAAACGGCTTTGCACGAAGCGGGACGGATGCGCGCTAAAGGAACCTATTTCATGCTCGTTCCCAAAGAAGGAATCAATGATTTAAAAAAGAAAGGGCTGATCAATGTTGATGCCGCCTCTTGAACCGCCGACGCGGGAAGATCAGCTGATTTTTCAGGGATTGCAAAAGGCTCTGGTCGAAAATAAGGCTTTCGTTAAAATCAATTTCAGACATTTGAACCGTCGCGGATCGCCGTTTTTTAATCCGTGGGAAAATATTTTGCCGTTGCTGGTTATGTTGATTTTGTCTTTGATCGTAATGGTCATTGACACGCTGGTCATGGGAACGATTCTTTTAACCGTCTTTTCCTTGATATATGCGTTGATGTTTCCGTATCTGATGGAACCCGTTATGAAAAATCGCGTGATGAAGCGGATCGTACCCCGGATTGAAAAGTTTTTAGTCGCGTGGCGTCACGGCGGTCTGGTTTTGATTCTGACGGCGGATCCTCATTTTTACTGCGTGTCTCCGTGGGGGGATTGGCGCGCATTCGTAAAAACGTACTTTTCGGATCTGATTCCCGCCGACGAAGCCGAAGAGGACAAAGATGGATGACGACGATTTGAATTTATGGAAGGCGGTGGCGGAAACGGTGCGTCCTCTGACGTCGAAAAAAGCGCCGTCGTCGTATAAAGCCAAATACGTTTCTTTAAAAAAGAAACTGACGGTCAAGGCGGAACATTCGGCGCACGACGTTGATCTGGATCTGTCGATACGTAAGGAACTTAAGGCGGGCGATGTTCAGGCGATGGACAAAAGCACCGCCCAAAAATTCAAAAACGGAGAAATGCCGATAGAGGGCGTGTTGGATTTGCACGGCTATACCATGGACAAGGCGCGCGAAGCGCTGTTTAAGTTCATTCGAAGCCATTCGATGAAAGGATCCCGTTGCCTGTTGCTGATAACGGGAAAGGGCGGCCTTTTGGGGCGCGGCGTTCTGCGTTCCGAGCTTCCTTCATGGATGAACGATGCCGAAATCCGAAGCCTGATTCTGTCCTATGTCAGCGCCAAGCCGAAGGACGGCGGCGAGGGCGCTTTTTATATCCTTCTGAAACGTCGGCGCAAATAAAAAAGTTTCACGTGAAACATTCACTTTTCTTTTTTAAAAGCCCCGGATTCGTGTTAAGACAGAGGAAATTTTAAAGAAGGCGGTAAAATGAACGATACGATCTTCGCTCCCGCGACGGCGTCGGGAAAGGCGGGTGTTGCCGTTATCCGCATTTCGGGGCCGCAAGCGTTCAAAGTTCCCGAACGCATGTGCGGAATTAAAAATCCGAAGCCCAGATACGCCTCTCGCGCGGTTATTCGCTCTTTGGACGGAACGCCGATTGACGACGCGATTATTTTATGTTTTCCGCATCCCGCCAGTTTTACGGGCGAGGACGTTGTCGAGTTGCAAATTCACGGCGGACGGGCGGTAACGGCGGCGATTTTGGAACAGCTTTCAAAAATCGACGGGTTGCGTCCTGCCGAACGCGGAGAATTTACCCGCCGAGCCGTTGAAAACGGCAAGATGGATCTGACGGCGGCGGAAGGGCTGGCCGATTTGGTGGACGCCGAAACCGAACAGCAAAGGCGTCAGGCTTTGCGCCAAATGGGCGGCGCATTGGCGGAAATTTATGAAAAATGGCGCGGTGAACTGGTGCGACTGTTGGCGTGGCAGGAAGCATATATAGACTTTCCCGAAGAAGAAATTCCCGATGATGTTTCGGAATCGATACGAAATAAAATCATTGATGTCGCAAACGAAATAAAGCACCATTTAGACGATTCCCGCCGCGGCGAACGTTTGCGCGAGGGGTATTTAATCGCCATTATCGGCGCGCCGAATGCCGGAAAGTCCAGTCTGATGAACAAGCTGGCTAAAAAAGACGTGGCGATCGTATCTTCAACGGCGGGAACAACCCGCGACGTGATTGAGGTCAGGCTTGACCTGAACGGTTATCCCGTTGTTATCGCCGATACGGCGGGATTGCGCGAAACGGAAGAAGAAATTGAAGCGGAGGGCATCCGCCGCGCTTTGGCTAAAGCGGACGAGGCCGATCTGGTTCTGCAAGTCGTTGACGCGTCGGCTCCGGGCTTTGAAACGGAATTTCACGATTCTAATAAAATATTGAAAATATTTAATAAAACGGATATTGCCGCCGTCAGTCCGACGGAAGGCTTTTGTCTTTCGGCAAAGACGGGAGCGGGCATACCCGAATTATTGGAATATCTGGCGAAACGAGTCGAAGACGCCGTCAGCGTCCGCGAAGAACCTTCTCTGACGCGTTTGCGCCACAGGACGGCTTTGGAAGAATGCGTTAAAAGCCTGGAAGATTCTTTAAAGGCTTCCGAGATTGAACTGGCGGCCGAAGATTTGCGCATGGCGATGCGTTCTTTGGGCAAAATAACGGGGCAGGTTGGCGTTGAAGAGCTGTTGGACGTTATTTTTAAGGATTTTTGCATAGGAAAGTGATGACAAACGAATTTGACGTCATAGTGGTCGGCGGCGGCCACGCGGGATGCGAAGCGGCGGCGGCGGCGGCCAGAACGGGGGCGAATACTCTTTTATTGACCCATAAAATCGCGACAATCGGGGAAATGTCGTGCAATCCCGCAATCGGCGGACTGGGCAAAGGGCATTTGGTGCGCGAAATTGACGCTCTGGACGGATTGATGGGGCGTATCGCCGATAAGGCGGGCATACAGTTCAGAATGTTGAACCGTTCGAAAGGCCCCGCCGTACAAGGATTAAGGACTCAAGCGGACAGAAAGCTGTACCGCCGGGAGATGCAAAGGGAATTGCTTAATTACCCGAACCTGAACGTTATCGAAGGCGGCGTCGAAGACCTGATTTCCGACGAAAGGGACGGCGTTTCGTCCGTAAGGGGCGTCATTACGGGCGACGGAGTTTCCTATTATGCCAAGGCGGTTGTTTTAACGGCGGGAACGTTTTTGAAAGGTTTGATGCACGTCGGGGAAACGAAAACGGTCGGCGGACGGGTCGGCGATCCGTCTTGCGAACATCTTTCGGACGCTTTGCGCCGTTTGGGACTTCGGGTCGACAGGCTCAAGACGGGAACGCCCGCGCGTTTGGACGGCAAAACGATTGATTGGTCGAAAACGCGGGAACAGCCGGGTGACGAAGACATAGAACCGTTTTCCTTTATGGACGATAAAATAAACGTGCCTCAGGTTTTGTGCCATATTACGGCGACGAACGCGAAGACGCACGACGTTATCCGCGCCAATATGAACCGCGCGCCTTTGTTTTCGGGCCAAATCAAAAGCGTCGGTCCGCGTTACTGTCCCAGTATTGAAGACAAACTCGTTAAGTTTGCCGAACGCGATTCCCACCACGTTTTTTTGGAACCCGAAGGTTTGGATGACGACACGATATATCCGAACGGCATATCGACGTCTTTGCCCGCCGACGTTCAGGACGCTTTTATCCGTACGATTCCCGGCTTGGAAAACGTTCGTATCATACGTCCGGGGTATGCGATTGAATACGATTACGTCGATCCTTTGGAAATGCGGCGCACGCTCGAAACGAAAAAAGTCGAAAACCTGTTTATCGCAGGCCAGCTGAACGGTACGACGGGATACGAAGAAGCGGGGGCGCTCGGCCTGCTGGCGGGCGTCAACGCGGCGTTAAAGGCCGAAGGAAAAGGCAGAGAATTCACTTTGGACAGGGCGGACGCCTACTTGGGCGTGATGATTGACGATCTGATTACCAAAGGCGTTGACGAACCTTACAGAATGTTTACCTCGCGCGCCGAATACCGTTTGCTTTTGCGTTCGGACAACGCGGATATGCGCCTGACGGACAAAGGCACGGAAATCGGCTGCGTCGGAAAAGAACGCGCGGCGGCTTTTTCGGAAAAGAAACGGGCTTTGCTTGAAGCGCGCGAAAAATTGAAAAAAATCGGGGGAACGCCGAAAGAGCTGGAAAAACTCGGCTTTTCGGTCAATAAGGACGGTGCGCGGCGCGACGGGACGGATTTGCTGGCTTACGGAGAAATCGGCTGGGATGACTTGGCGGCGGTATGGGAAGAGCTGAAAGGCACGCGCAAGGACGTTGTCGAACAGCTGGAGATCGAAGCGAAGTATAAAGGCTATCTGCAACGACAGGAAGCCGATATTCGCGCATTCAGAAAAGACGAAGCGCTGATAATTCCGAAAGACGTTGATTACCGAAAAATCGGCGGTCTGTCGAACGAAGTCGTGATGAAACTTTCCAAGGTGCGCCCCGAAACGCTGGGAGCGGCGTCGCGTATTTCGGGCGTGACCCCTGCGGCCGTTACGGCGGTTTTGGGCTATATAAAATCGTTAAAACAATGACGGTGCGTTCATACGGAAAGCCGCCTTATGTCGCGGCGGCGCTTCACGGCGGCCCCGGCGCGGCGGGAACGGCGGGTTATTTGGCTTCGGAACTTGCAAAAAAGGCGAATATCGGCGTTTTGGAGCCTATACAATCGGCAAAAAGCATAAAAGGTCAGGTCAATGAATTGGCGGAACAGCTTGGCGAGTTTGTTCCGCCCGTATTGATCGGGCATTCGTGGGGCGCATGGCTGGCGTTGTTTTATGCGGCGGAGCATCCCGTATCGAAACTGGTTTTGATCGGATGTCCGCCTTTTTTGCCCGAAGGGGCGGCAAAGGTCGCCGAAAGGCGTTTTAAAGCGCTTTCCGCATCCGAATTTGAAGAATTAAAAAACGGTGCCGTTTCTGCGGAAAAAGGAGATGAAAAGGCTTTTTCGCGTCTGGCGGATTTGGCGGACAGGGCGGATAACGTTTGTTTGCCCGCTTCCGATCCTTCCGCGGATTTTTTGCTTCCGTTTCAAAGGGAAACCTTTGAAAAGGTATGGGCGGAAGCGGATTCGTTCAGAAAGAAAAACGGTTTTGAAAGCCTGTTGAAAAAAATAGTCGCGCCCGTTTTCGTTTTGCAGGGCGATAAAGATCCCCATGCTGCCGAAGACGCCGTTTTACCCTTGAAATCGGCAGGATTGACGGTTCGGGAAATCATTTTTGAAAATTGCGGACATTCGCCGTTTCGGGAACGGTTCGTTAAGGATCGCTTTTTTCAAATTTTGGCGGAGATTATACGCGAATGAAGCGTTTAATCTGAGCGCTGAGGAAATTTCTGAGCCAATCCAAATCGGCTTTAGGCAAGCCTCGTCCGATATGGGTCGTTTGCCCGTCTGCGCCGATGACCAGAGAATATTTGAAATCATAGCTGTTATGGACGACGTAAACGGATTCCAAAGCGTCCGGTTTTATCAGATAACCGAAAGAAGGGAAGAATATCCAACGCGATTTGATACGGATTCCTTCTTTTGAAATGACGACGCGCCTTTTTCTGAAAAACAGGGAAACGGGAACCAGAATCAACAAAACGGCAGCCAGAACGGCGATGAAAATAATAGAAAAATCGTGTTGATGCGGCTGAGAAGCGGCAATCAAAGCAAACCCTGCCGTTAAAAAGAAAGCCAGCACGCACAATACCGCCGAAAATTTGGAAAAAGCGCTGTCGCGAATTTGCGGATCGACTTGGCAGAATTTGTCTTCTTCAACGATTCTGAACGATGTCGGAACCTTATACAGACAGGATTCGTCAATGGGAATCTTGTTTTCGGCAATCAGTTCGGGGACAGGCTTTTCAATGTCCTCTAAGGGGATTTCGATTATACCGTCCGCCGTATTGAATATCGCGGGCATTTTCAACTGTTCCGCCAGCTCGCGCCATTTTTTTGAAATGCCGTTTCCGTCGTTCGTAATGTAAAGCGGAATCGTCTTGGCTTCGTTCGGATGCTGCAGGTCAATAATATGCTGGGTATAAGAGGTCAAACCCAAAACGTTGACGATGCGGGAACGGTAACGGACTCCCAAATACCCTTTTAAGGAATCCGCCATGCGGTTGCTGCGTTCAAAGGGCTTTTGAATAACGACGGCGGCGAATTTGTGACCGATGAAAAAGTCGCGCCCGTAAAACAACAAAAGCAACCGTGTCGCGATCAGGAAAACGCCAAGCGTGACAAACAGCCACGAAGCGCTGAAAACGTTGTCGGACAAAGCGATTTTTTGTTCCTGAGAAATCAAGGGATCGGCTTCGGAAGAAACGTTTGACAAAAATCCTAAAACGATCAGCAGAATGCCCAGCAAAATACCGACGTACACGCGTTTTTTGGATATTCTGTCCTGCGCTTGCGTCGGACGGTGCGAAACGTCAAAGTCCAAAAAGCTGGCCAAAGGGCGCAAACGGCGTTTTTCGTATTTCTTTTCGTTGCGCGAGATTTCTTCCATCTCGTCCAACGTTTCGGAAACGCCGGCGTCTTCCATTAATGCGTCCTGTACCATAACAGACCTCAATATAACGTTTTTTTTGAAGTTATGACAAAATCGTCTTTGCTCTGCAAGCGCATTATACTATAGAATAAGTTTTAAGAGGAGTTTTTTTAGTATGGGAACGGCTTTAAGTTCATCCGCGGGTCTGGTTCCGATCTTGTTCAGCCTGGTCGGTCTTTTGCTTGCTTTGCGTTATTTAAAGGATCAGGCGGATTTTTCCAAAGGGATTACCGCCGTGTTTTACGGCTTCCTTTGCGTATTAGCCGCTAAAGTCTTTATTTGGCTTATTCCCGTTTTTGAAGAAGGCGCCTATTATTTCGTGACGCTTTTTTTGCGTTTGTTGTCGGCCGTATGTTTTATTACGGGCGCCTTGTGCATTAAGGGCGTAAAAAAAATCAATAATCTGCTTTTGATTGCTGCGGCCGTTTTGGCGGGCGTTTGGAGCTGGTACGTCGTCATCATTATGCGCGACGGCGGCATGCTTAACGTGTCTTTGGCCGTTTCGACGCTGGGATACGGCGCGTTGGCGGCGTCTTTGTGGAATAAGAAATCCCTGAGAAATTCTTTGGGGTTCGTGATCACGGGCTGGCTTTTGATTTTCATCGCCCTGTTTAATCTTTTGGATTTGGTGGCTTGGGGACGGAATCTGATCTCTCCGTTGTTTGAGGCGTTTCTGTACGTCGGCATTATGTGCGGGTTGATTTTGGTTTCGAACAATCTTTTGGCGCACCGTTTCGACGATTTGGTGCAGGAAGCCGAAGAAAGCAAGGAACGCCTGCGCCTGATGATCCAAAAATCGCCGTTCCCCATTATTATTTCCCGCCTGAAGGACGATCAGCTGATGCTGATTAACGACAAGGCGGGAAGCCTGTTCGGATTGGACGTCAAACATCCCGGAAATTTCAAAACGGTGGACTATTTGGCCGATCCGTCCAGCCGCCGCGAGTTGTTGGCCAGATTGGAAAAGAAACCCGTCGTTGACGATTTCGAGATTTTGGTCAAGCCGCGAAAAGGCGAGCCGTTTTGGTTGCTGTTATCGGCGCGGGTTATCGATTTTGAATACGAGATTGCGCTTTATATGGCGTTCCAGGACATCACGGGACGCAAGAAAAAGGAAATGAAACTGTTTGATCAGGCGACGCGCGATCCTTTGACAAATTGCTATAACCGCCGCCAGTTTGAAGAGTTGGCAACGAAGGAAGTCCAGCGCTCCAGACGGTATAATCATCCGTTCTGCCTGTTTATGATTGACGCCGACCACTTTAAAAACGTCAACGATACGCACGGACACGCCGTCGGCGACTTGGTTTTGCAGGCTTTGGCGAACTGTTGCCGCATGACGTTGCGCGAATCCGACATCGTCGCGCGTTTCGGCGGCGAGGAATTTGTCATCCTGCTGCCTGAAATTTCGTTGGAAAATGCTCATAAGGTAGCGGAACGCCTGCGTATCAAAATTTCAAAGATTGTCGTGAAAAACGAACAAAACGAAGACGTCCGCTTTACGGTCAGTATCGGTCTGGTTTCCTCAACCGTTACCGACAATATCGAAGAGATGCTGAAAATGGCGGACGAAGCGCTGTACGTCGCGAAGGAAAACGGCAGGAACAGAGTCATTATCCGTAATGAAAACGGCGCCGATAAGGATACGGTTCCGCCCTCTGACGACGAAATTCTGAAAACTCAGGAAGAACCGTTATATTACTTTACGCCGACTTCCGCCGCCGTTGCCGCTCCGCCGTTGCGCGAGGGGGCGGGCGTTCCCGCATTGGAAAACGGAACGGATGCACAGGAATATCTTGATGACGACGCGCCTTTGGACGATGACGAAGAAGAACTGCCCGAACGGGGGGGCGCGGCGCCTCACGGCGTTTCTTTGGATGATCTGTATGATGACGACGGGGAAGAGGCTCCCCGAATGAAAGAGGAACCTCCCTTAGAAGAAGATGAACCGCCCTTGGATGATGAAATCATGCCTTCCGGCGGCGGAAACATATTTTCCGAAAACTTTGAGGCGGACGAAGATATCGAAACGCTTTCTCCGGAACCTCCTCCCCCCGTTGAAGAAGACGTTTCCGCCTTGCCGCCCGAAGAGGATTTTCCGCTTCCTTCTCCTCCTTCGATACCGTCCGTTGAAGACGAAGCGGAAACGGCTCCGTCGGCGTCAAGCGCTCCTTTACCCGTTCGTCCGATGATGAAAAAGATAAAAGTTCCCGCGGGAGCGATAAAAGTCAAAGTGCCGAAAATGCCGGGCGTCGTACGCGTCAAGATTCCTAAAATGCCGCACGCGGGAACGCCCGTACCGCCGAAGCCTCCGAAATAAAAAGGCCGTTTTTCGGATTTTTACGGGCAAGACTGCTCCGCGTTATGCCGGCCGTTTAATTTGAGTTAACCTTTCATACGTCGGGGAAAGCGGATTTTCGTGCGGAACGGTTTATTTCTTCGGCGTTTCGGGCCGAAAAACTTTTTGCCGCGCATGCGGGGGATTTTTACATAAAAACGGCCTTTAAAGGGCTTTTACGGGGTCAGAGCCGAATTTTTGAGATTGAAGAGATAACTTTTGTCACGTCAATCGGTTTTAATTCGTCCTTGGCTCTGTTTTGGCGAAACGCTTTCATCGCGTTGTTTATCGGCACGGGAAGAGGTTTGGCGCGAAGGGAATCCAACAACGCCTGTTTCGGCATTTTTTCTTTTCCGAAAAGTCCGTTCAGCAGGTTTTTTGCTTTAAAGCGGGCGACTTCTAAACGCCGTTTTGCCAGCATCCACCGTTTTTTCAAAACCAGCCCGTAAGGAGTCAGCCCTAATTTTGAAGACGGCAGGTCTTCCGTCCCGGCGGCTTTCAAAATCGACAAAGCCGCCGTTGAACAGTTGTTTTTAAACAGCTTGTAAGTTCCCGGATTTTTTTTAAAGTCGGCAACGGCTTTTTGAGCCGCTTGGAGTTGCTGCGGCGTGACGTTCCATATGATTGCCTCGTTATACGGCGACGCGGGTTCCTGGGGCTCAAAAACGCCCTTTATGCCGCTGACGGCTTTAAAAGGGGAATAAGAGCTTCCCGAATACCCCCAACGCTCTTCAACGCCCTTTTCATCCGTCAGGCCGATAAAGGCATGCCCCGTGATCGCGACGATATTGGGACCGCCGCGCGTAAAAAAACTTTCCAGCTGGCTGTGCTTTGTCGGATCCTTGAACGGACGCAACAACGGTTTCGGCGTATCAAGATACAGCGTAATTTTGCAGGTTTTATTATTTTCGCCGTTTTCCGACATTTTTAAGGCACCTTTCTTTCACTAAATCCATTTTATCAAAAATTTTTGACAAAAAAAGAAGATTTTTTTCTAAATAAAAAGGCGGGTAAAAAATCGCTTTTCGTTTGCCGCCTTCTAATGACGGCGTTCAGGATTGATTCAAAAGAATCGTAATTTGCGGAAAAGATCTTCTTACCGTTATAAAAAAAGGCAAAAAATAATTAAACGCGCTTCCGTTTAAATCGACGGGCAGAGCTTCATTTCATAATAATGATTAGGGGTATTGTCTTTGGCAAATCGTTCCGTTCGTCGTCGTTTTTTTTCGGCGGCAACGAAACGGCGGAATGTTTCGGGCATTCCCGACGGTCGGCATATTCTTTCCGTGCCGAAGTATTCCTGCGGGGTGTTTTTAATAAAAAACGGCTGTCGGAAACAGCCGTTTTTTTACGGTAAAACGAAGGCTTATCTGGCTTTTAAGTCCGAAACCTTTTTCGCGACGCCGCTTTGAACGGCGGAAACCTGCTTAGCGTCGGACTGTTTGGCCTTATTGCGGTTCATGCCCAATTCGTCCGTCAGGACTTCCAGTTGATCAACGAAGCCTTTGACAACGTTCATTCCCTTTTGCCAGAAATCGGGCTTTGAGGCGTCCAAACCGAACGGCTTTAACATTTGCTGATGGCGTTCGGAGCCGCCTTTGGACAACATTTCCAAGTACTTTTTGGGGAAATCTTCGACTTTTCCTTCCTGATGAACGCTGTACAAAGAATTAACCAGACAATCGCCGAACGCATATCCGTAGACATAGAAGGGCGTATGAATCAGGTGGGGAATCGTCGCCCACGAAGAACTGGAACGCTCGTCGTTTTTGACGGCGGGGCCCAAAGCGTCCGTTTGAACTTCCGTCCAGATTTTATCCAGCCGTTCGGGGGCGACTTCGCCCTGTTCGCGGCGCTCCGTATGGACTTTTGTTTCAAAACGGTGGAACGCGATTTGGCGAACGGTCGAATTCAGCATGCTGCCCGTTTTTTCCGCCAACATGGCAAAACGCTGTTTCGGATCCTTTTCGTGTTTCAGCATATACTGGAACGTAACCATTTCTCCGAAAATCGAAGCCGTTTCCGCCAAAGTAATCGGCGTATTCGATTTCAACATCCCCTGGGAATTTGCCAGATACTGATGCACGCCGTGCCCCAGTTCGTGCGCCAGCGTCATGACGTCGTTGGCTTTGCCCATAAAATTCAACATCAGGTACGGATGCGCCGACGGAACGGTCGGATGCGCGTAAGCGCCGCCTTCCTTTCCTTCTTTCGGAGCAACGTCAATCCAGTTGTTGTCAAAGAATTTTTTACCGATCTTCGCCATTTCGGGCGAAAATTCGTTATAAGCCGACAACACGATGTTTTTCGCTTCTTCCCAAGAATATTTTTTCTCGGGCAAGCCGGGAATCGGCGCGTTCCTGTCCCAATATTCCAGTTTATCAACGCCCAGCCAGTCGGCTTTCATTTTGTAAAAGCGGTGAGAAACGTCCTGATGGTTGGCAACAACCGTATCGACCAAAGCGTCAACGACTTCGTCTTCGACCTGATTTTCGATATTTCGGGCGGAAATGGGGCGTTTATAACCGCGCCATTCGTCTTCGATTTGCTTGTCTTTGGCCAGCGTATTGGTGATCAAAGAAAAGATCGGCATATTCTTTTTCATGACGCGATCGACTTCGGCACCGGCTTCATGGCGGGTTTTCGCGTCCGGCGAAGAGGAAATAATATCCATTGCTTCGGGTTCCGTAACCGTTTTTCCGCCGATATTAAAGCGCAGGGAAGCCATCGTTTCGTCAAAAAGCCTGTTCCAAGCGGCGGCGCCGACGACGGATTTTTCATGCAGCATTTTTTCCAAATCTTCGGACAGCATGTGATCGCGGGCGGCGCGGACGTTTTTGATCCACGGTTCATAGTTTTTGGCTTTGGGTGACGCCATTTTTTCCTGAACCTGTTCTTCGCTCATGGCGTTCAGCTCCAGTTCAAAGAACAGCATTTTGTTCGATACGTCGTTCGATTTTTCCTGAATGTTCTGATAGAACGTTGAAATTTTCGGATCGTTCATGTTCGTTGAATGGAGCATATAAGAATAAGCGTCCAAACGTCCTAAGGTTTCGTTCAGTTTTTCATATTCTTCAACGGAATTGCCGAATTCTTCGGGCGACGATTCCGCCAGTTTTCCCTTATAGCGCGTTTCAAATTTCAACGCTCCCGCACTGACGGCGGCAAGATCTTTTTTCAGTTCCGGCGAATCCGTACCGGGATACAAGTCGTTTAAATCCCATTGAGGCATTTTTTCAGACATTATTTTCTCCCTTATTTTTAAAAATATAGGATATTTTTGTCTAAAAAGTTATCCTTGTCAATGGATTTTCGGAATAAAAAATCCCCGAATCAACGGGGATTTTCTTTATTTTTCTTCTTCCGCGGCGCGCATTGAATTGACAAAACCCGCCAATCCGACCTGCCGTCCGCGCTTTAAGCGTTCGGCCTGGATAATCGACATGACGTTTTGGACGCTTTCTTCAAAATCGACGTTGACGATAACGTAGTCGTATTCGTTCCAATGGCTCATTTCGGCGGCGGCGATGGACATGCGGCGGCGGACGACTTCTTCGGTGTCCTGCGCCCGTGAAAACAGGCGGCGTTCCAATTCGTCAATCGACGGAGGCAGAATGAAAACGCTGACAAGGTCTTCGCGCGCGTTTTCTGCGATCTGCTGCGTGCCCTGCCAATCGATGTCGAACAGGATGTCTTTTCCTTCTTCCAGCGCTTTGCGAACGGGCTCTTTCGGCGTGCCGTAGTAATTATCGCAGAATTTCGCGTGTTCTAAAAATTCGTTGCGCTGAACCATGCCCTCAAAAGTCGGCACGTCAACGAAAAAGTAATCCCGACCGTTGACTTCGCCGGGACGCGGCGGGCGCGTCGTTACGGAAATGGACAGCGACATGTCGGGTTCCGTACTGAGGATACGGCGGGAAATTGCGGTTTTTCCCGCTCCCGAGGGCGAAGACAAAACCAGCATGAAGCCGCGGCGTTTGATATGCAGGGACGAACTCATGGCATTTTCCTCATTCAATGTTTTGAATCTGTTCTCTGAATTGGTCAATAACGGTTTTCAGCGCCATGCCGATCTTTGTCAGTTCAATGTCGGAAGACTTGGAACACAGCGTATTGGCTTCCCGATTGAATTCCTGGCACAGGAAATCGATTTTTTTGCCGACGGCACCCGTTTCGGTAAGCAGTTCCCGCGCCGTTTTGACGTGGGCTTCCAGCCTGTCGAGTTCTTCGCGGGCATCTGCGCGAAGCATTAAAACGGAAACTTCCTGTAAGAAACGGTCTTCCGAAACGTTTGCGGCGCTGTCTTTCAGTGCGTCGAAACGTTCCTTTAAAGCGCTCCTGATCCGTTCGGGCTGAAGGCTTGCCAGAGTTTGCGCCCGCTTGACCAGTTCTTCGATTTTATCGATTTGATCGTTTAAAGGCGCTTCCATCTTCAGCCCTTCCGCCTTCCTCGAGGCTTTTAAGGCTTTGACGGCTTCGTCCAAGGAAGCGGTCAGCGTTTCTTTGCGTTTTTCCAGCGCGTCCTTAGGGTCTTGGGCGGCTTCGACGACGCCCCGCACGTTCATCAGCCCGTCCAGCGAGGCGGGACGCAAATGCGGATATTTGTCCTGATATTCGGCGGCCAGACGGCACAGTTTTTTCAGCAGATCTTCGTTGATGACGAAAGCCGCCGCTTTGTCCGCATCGGCCGATACGTCCAAAGAAACCGTAAAACTGCCGCGCACGAAGTTTTGACGCAGCTTTTCACGCAGGATTTGTTCTAAAAAATCGTATCCCGAGGGTAAACGGACGCGCACGTCCATCGTTTTCCCGTTGACGCTCCGAAGCGACCAGCTCCATGAAATGCCGTTTTCCCCCGAAGCGGAACCGAATCCCGTCATACTTTCCATGAAAAGCCCCTTTATTTAAACCGTTGTTTGCCTTACCTTACATAAAACCGATTCAAACAGGGAAACAAAAAATGAAAAATCCGAAAAATATTTTAATAACGGGGGCGTCAAGCGGCATCGGCGAGGCGCTGGCGCTGTTTTACGCCGATGAAGGGCGGACTTTGTTTCTCTGCGGACGGGATGAGGAAAGACTGAACGTATCGGCGGAAAACTGCCGTAAAAAAGGCGCCGTCGTTTATGCCCGAAAAATCGACGTGACGGATGAAAATGCCGTCAGGGAATGGATTTTTGAAAGCGATGAAACGGCGCCGCTTGACCTTGTGATCGCGAATGCGGGCATTTCCGCAGGGCCCGGAGGTCCCGAAGGCGAAACCGAAGAGCAAACCCGCCGCATTTTTGCCGTAAACGTCGGCGGCGTTTTAAATACGGTTTTGCCGGCCGCGGCAAGGATGCGCCCCCGAAAATTGGGACAGATCGCTCTGATCAGCTCTTTGGCGGGCTATAGAGGGTTGCCGTCGGCGCCGGCCTATTCGGGCAGTAAGAACGCCGTTCGCGCGTGGGGAGAGGCTTTGCGCGGCTGGCTGGCGCCCGAAGGCTTGGAAATCTGCGTCGTTTGTCCGGGGTTTGTCGCTTCGCGCATTACGGCGAAAAACAAATTTCCGATGCCGTTTTTTATGCGGGCGGACAAGGCGGCGAAAATCATCGCCAAAGGGCTGGAAAAAAACAAGGGGCGGATTACGTTTCCGCTTCCTTTGGCTTTCGCATCGTGGGTCATGAGCGCTTTGCCCGCTCCCGTCGCCGAAATCTTATTGACAAAGCTGCCTAAAAAAGGGGCTTGAAAAAGCCCCTTTCGTTAATCAATCAGGTTGCCCCACGGAAAAATGCGGCGCAGCTCGCGCAACGTTTCTTTATAATCGTCGGGCGCCGAAGCATAAGCCTTGTTCAGCTCGTCGCCCAAATACGAAAAATCAATAACGTCTTCGGCTTCGAATTCATCCATGATCGACATCAGCAGATATTCGGCAAAGACGTGCGCCGAATCATGCCGGGACACGAATCCGAGAAGCTTGAATTCCGATAACAGGTATTGCTTGTAATCCTTCAGGTTTTCAAGAGATTTCAGCTTGTTGGCCAAAAGAGGATCCAAATCTTTGCGTACGCGCATGGCGACGTCCACCATGGCATCAATGCGCAGGTTTCGTTCTTCGTCTTCCGAAACCTCGCCGTTTTGAGCTTCCAAAGCGTCAACGAGGGCTTCCTCGTACATATCGGCGAATTCCTGACGGACCGGATCAACGGGAGGAGTATCTGTCATAATCAAAACGACCTCGGTTAGTTTTTTCTTTAATCAGAAGCATAGCACTTTCATTCGGGCGATACAAAACCCTTTTCGGAAAAACAGGGCTTAAGCCTATTTTGCGTCGGACGCCTTTTTGCCGCTTTGGCGGCACAGGCGGTTGATCGCGTCCATGGCGTTATTGAATCCTTTTAAAGAAAAGGTATCGTACGTTTCAACGTTTTCGATGCTTGTGCCGCGCAGGGTTGCCCGAACGCTTTTATTCATTTCTTCGGCGATTTCGCGGTCCGTGCGCAGGTTTTTCGCCCATGCGGTGTCTTCGTGCGTGAACAGGCTGACCTTTGCTTTTCCGACGCGGAAAACGGCTTCGGAGCGCGGCATGTACATATACCCCGCGACGACCGTCAAAACGTCGAACATGTCTTCTTTCGGACGGTGGGAAACCATCAGGAACACGTCGCCGCGCCGCGTATATTCGCCCGATGATTTGAACGGCATGGCCGCGACATAGCAGACTTTGTCTTTTTTCGTTTCGTAAATGTACGCCGTCCAATCGTCGAAAACGCCGATCTGTTTGACCTGTTTCGGGTCAAGCATCGCGGGATTTCCCTGCGCTTCGGCGGAAACGCTGAAAAGAGCTAACAAACACGACAGAAGAATCTTTTTCACGGCGGTTCCTTTCTATTTTTTCAAAGAAAAGCCCTTGCGCGGCGCCGTCAGCTCCGCATAAAGCTTTTCCCATGACTGTTCGGTATTTTTAAACATGACGGTCATACTTTCCTTTGCTTTACGGCCGGCTTCGACGATCAGGTTTTCGTCGGAGAGCTTTTCGGCGACAAAACCCGCCTGTTCGTTGGGATTAAACGTTCTCCTCACGAAGCCCGTTTCATTTTCACGGATAAATTCGGGATAGCCGCCTTCCGCCGCCGCGAAAACGGGCAATCCTGACAACATCGCCCGATAAGACGCGGGAGAATTCATGCACATCGGCCTCATCCCTAAAAAAGCGCGACAGAGCGGAAAGACGTCGCCAAGCTCGGTAAAACGGATGCGTTCCGTGTCTTCGCCGCTTCCGTTTGCAAAAATTATGACGCGTTTTGACGTCCGTTCTGCCAGACGTTCGGCAAAAATTTCAAGGCTTTCTTTGCTTTCTCCCGTTTCCGCCGCCAAAATGACGGCATCGTCCGGCAGTTTTTCCTTTTTTAAGAATTCTTTTTTCAATTTTGCCGCCTGTTTTTCGTTTATGAAGGAAGCGTCCGCCGCCGTCGGCATGATTTTGAAACGTTCCCGAAGAAGGGAGGGCAAAAAATCCTTGACCGTTTGGGACGGACAAGTCAGCCGCGCCGCGTCCTTCAGCGTCAGGCAGGCGTATCTGGAATACCTTTCGGGCTTTTGAACGGAAACGATATAGGGGATACGGTACATTTTTACCGCGCTCGCCCACGATAAAGCCGAGAGCATATCATGGAAATGAACGGCTTTTATCGCATGGGTTCGCAAAAAGACGAACAAGGGCATGCTTGAGGAAAACAGGCGGAACAGCGCTTTCAGATAGAAGGTTTGCGGAGAAACAAGCCGCTTGATTCCCAATTCAAAGAACGGCAGTTTTTCCCGTTTCAAAAGGTCGGTAATCCGTCCGTGTCCGTTGACGATAATCATCGGATCTGCGGCGCGCGCCGCGCTTAAACGTTTTATTTCCGTCAGCGCGCCTTCCGTCGCTTCGGAAAAGGCTTCTTCAATAAAAGGATACAGGACAACGGGCATGCGCTTATCCTTTTTTCCTCAGGCGTGCGGCATAAAATCCGTCGCAGCCGCCCGATTCGCGATAAAAGAAAGGCATGACGCACAGATCGCCTTTTGAAGAAATCATAAATTCGGGAACTTCCGCTTCTGTCACGGGAATTCGTTCGGCCAATCCCTTTTCTACGGCGGCGTCAATAATGCGGCTTCCCTCCGAAGGCAAAAGGGAACAAACGCAATAAACCAATTCGCCCCCTTCATCCAACATATCCAACGCCGTTTCCAAAAGCTCGGCCTGCGTTTTGTTCAGGCGCAGAACGTCTTCGGGCGTCCGATGCCAAACAACGTCGGGATGCCGCCGCAAAGTTCCCGTCGCCGAGCACGGGGCGTCCAGCAAAACCGCGTCGAAACGTTCCGAATCTCCGCCTTCTTCCGCCCACCACGCGCGCGCGTCCGCCGCGATGATGTCAACGGACATTTTCAAGCGGTTCATATTGTCCGTTAGGCGTTTCAAACGGTTTGCGGAAATATCTAACGCGGTTACTTCGGCTCCCGCCGAAACCAGCTGCGCCGTTTTTCCTCCGGGAGCGGCGCAAATGTCGATGACGCGTTTGTCTTCAATGTCTTTCAACAGTTTTGCCGGCAAAGCCGCGGACAAATCCTGCACCCACCATTCGCCGTCCTCAAAACCCGGCAGGCTCGGTACGGAAGCCGATTTCGCGCGGCGCAGCGTTCCCGTCGGCATAACGGCGGCGTCCAGCTTTTGCGCCCACTCTTCGGGATTGCTTTTAACCGAAAAATCCAGCGGAGCTTCCTGTAATCCCGCTTCCGCGATCATGGCGGCCGTTTCTTTGCCGTATGCTTTTTCCCAAGTTCGCAACAGCCACGAAGGGACGTTCATTTCCGCGGCGTTTTGCGTTTCGGCAATTTTTTTGCCTTCGGTCGAAATGCGGCGCAGGACGGCGTTCGCCAATCCCGCGAATCCGCCGATTCCCCATGATTTGACCAAAGAAACTCCCGTTGAAACGGCAGCATGCGGCGGCGTATTCAAAAAGACCAGCTGCGCCGTCGACAAACGCAGGGCGTCAAGGACGTAAGCGGCACGGTCAGGCAAAGGATTTTTTAAGTACCGCGCCAGAATGTTGTCGATTTGTCCCAATCTGCGCAAGGTTGTCGTGACCAACAAACGCACGAATGTTCTGTCCCTGATTTCCAGAGGGCGTTTTTTGTCCTGTTCGGCCATGTGTGCGGAAAATTCCTCTTCCAGCCCTTTTCCGCGGCGCAGGACGGCCGAAAAAATTTCTACGGCAATGTGTCTGGTCAATATTTCTTCATTCGTCATCGGTATCGTTCCGTTTGCTTTCCGATTTGTTTTTGTAAGCTTCTTTCAGGTCGGAACAAGCTTTGTTTGTTTCTTTAATGCCTTTTTTGGCGTCGCGCGCCATGTCCTTGAAAAGCGTTTTCAGAGAATCGTTGCGTTTCGGCGACACGACGCGAATATAATAATCCGTCATAAACAGTGCCGCCAAAACGACGGGCTGGTATTGAAGCTCGGCCATCAGGGACAACAGGAACAATCCGTCAATCAACAGGTTTCGCCTGAAAATGAAACGGACGATATATCGGTCGGGAAAATTTCTTTCCTGCAACGTTTCATATAAAAACAGGGGCTTCGTCTTCAAAAAGGCGGCTTTGACGCCGCGGCAGGCAAAAATAACGGCTTCCGCAAGAGGATAGGCTAACAGCAAAGCTCCGCTGCCCCAACGTCCTTGGGAAGCCATATAAAAAGCGGTCCAGGTCAAAGCAAAGGCAAACGTGTTTTTGAACGTGCGCGAGGAGGGAATTTGCGTTCCCAAGGCAAAGAAGACGCTCAAGACTGCGGATACGGCGAAAAGGATTCCCGAAAATTGAAAAAAGGCCGCGGATAAAGGATGCGTCAGAAATAAAGCGACGGTACAGGCTAAGCCGACGGACACTCCCTGTTGCGCCGTGAAAGAATCCAGTTCGTCCGTACGCATTATCAAACGGAAAGTCGCGAACCACAAAACGCCTGCGGTCGCTTTATCCGCCCAGACGGGCATTTCAAAAGGGAAAAACGAAGCGTTCGCGGGTAAAAACCAAACCGCCGCGGCGATTCCCGCCGCCTGAAGGCAGAACGCCAGGCAGGATAAGCCTCCGTTTTTCAGGGGTAAAAGGCCGATCAGAGCAAAACCGCCGAGTAAAGCGGAAACGAAATACGCGTTATTGTTTTTGATCCATTCCGCATCGGGACATAAAAAACAAAACGAAAGGCAGGCAATGATCAGGATCAGACTTTGAATCGTGCTTCCGCGGTTCAGGCGGCATCGGAACGGTTGATCGGTTATTTCCATGAATTCGCGGCGTTCCGCGATAAGGTAATACGCCGTCATAACGATCATGCCGACGATAAAAACGCCGAAAAGGAACAAAAAGTACGTCGCGGTATTCATGTTTTTCCTGTGCTTGTTTTTTTTAGTATTGATGAAAAAAATTAAAAAAGCTCTACAAAAGATAACGATAGCAAAGAATTCGGCATTTTTCGTTAATTTTTTCGATTATTTCTTCTCTTTCATGCAAAAGGGCGAAGCCCGCTTTTTCAAACAGGCGGCGGGAAGCCGCGTTTTCCTTGCGGATGTCGGCGATCAGCGCGTCGGCTCCTTTGGTTTTCATATAAGGTTTCAACGCTTCCAAAGCGGCGGTTCCCGTTCCCGTCCGCCGATACGCGGGAGCGACGTTGATCATAATCTCCATAACCGTTTTGGAGGGCATGTCCGGTTGTTCGGAGGCTTCAAAGCGGATAAATCCCGCGGGCAATCCGTCTTTCAGGATGAAGACGGGGGAGAATTCGGGCATGCGGAAATAACATTCCCGGAATTCCATCAAAAAGGAATCCCGCGATTTGGGACGGGGGTAATATGCCGCCGCAACGGTTTCGGGGTCGTTGCGCCATGAAAAAGCCAATTCGGCGTCTTCGGGCGTATTTTGACAGGGATAAAGGGTGATCATGCTATAAATTCTTCTTTTTCTGCCGATTGCGGATTAAAATAAATCCAAAACGGAGGCGGGCTCAAGTGTTTGACAGGGCGTTTTTGGAAAAAATATTGCGGCAGCCGCGTTGTTCCGCCTGTTTCGTCGGCGGCGCCCGACAGGGAAAAAAGGATGCCGCCGTTCTGATTCCTTTGCTGGAACGGGAAAAAGGGTTGAACGTCCTGTTTACCCGCCGCGCGCGGAATTTGGTTGAACATGCGGGACAGGTTTCTTTTCCCGGCGGCCATAAAGAACCGGGGGACGTTTCGTTTTGCGATACGGCGTTGCGGGAAACGTGCGAAGAAATCGGGCTGAAGCGCGAAAATGCGGATGTTTTGGGGTGTTTGCCGCCGTATGTCACGTTGACGGGGTATAGGATCGTTCCCGTTATTGCCTGTTTGCTTCCGCCGTTCGATTTTGTTCCGCAGCCTTCGGAAGTTGATGAGATTTTCGAGGTTCCGCTGGACTACCTGTACGACGCGGCGAACTGGACGGTTCGCTCTTTTCGGGAGCGGGACGGACAAGAGTTGGAAACGAATTCCCTGATCTATGAAAAATATTGTATTTGGGGAATTACGGCGGGTATTCTCGATATGTTCAAAGCGCGGCTGAGGGCGGGATGTTTAGATTCGTAATTTGTTTTTTCGTGCCGTTGTTTTTGACTTGGGGACTGTGGTATTTGGCGCGCGTTTTTAAAAAAGGCCGTTTGCCGAAGCGCGCCCCGTGCGCCAAATTGTTCGCGGCGCGAATTATTTTTGCTGCCACCGCTTTATCTTTTTTCACCATTCACAAACATTTTCCCGCCGACAACGTCTAT
>CALXYE010000071.1 GCA_944392845.1 uncultured Alphaproteobacteria bacterium | reverse complement strand
AATCTTCACTGCAACGGTACATGTTCATACAAATTTCGCGGCGGTACGGATTATAAAAACCGCCGCGGTTGTCGTTTTCGTCGTATAAACGGAAAGAATGACCCATTTCGCAAGCTTGCTGCAACGTATCGCGTCCCGTCGGCGATTTGCAAGCGCGATTGATCATGTTTGCCAGACGGACGGTAAGCTCTTCCGACATTTCGGGAGCAATCGTATACGGAAACAAACGGTTTCCTCCTTCGTCCAAGGCATACAGCACGTCGGGGCGTTCCGTTCGCGCATTTTCAAGGCTTGGAGCCGGTGAAACCTGCTGTTGGAGCCCTTGGGGAGAAGAAAACAAAGATTGCAGAGAATCGTTCGACATTCAGACCACCCGTATTAGAGCTTGATACTAATATAAAAATAAGGGAAAACGGGACGTTTTGTCAATCGTTTTGTCTAACGAGGCTTTCCGTCCGCGTTTCGGGAAGGCGCAAAAAAAAGACCTGAAGTTATCAGGTCTTTCTTAATGGCTCCGGAGGAGGGATTCGAACCCCCGGCCAATCGGTTAACAGCCGATTGCTCTACCGCTGAGCTACTCCGGAATGGAACGTTTGGAGGCCGAGACCGGAATCGAACCGATATAGAAGGATTTGCAGTCCTCTGCATAACCACTCTGCCACTCGGCCTCAGCCGTTCACCTCAAGCGATCCGCTCAAGACAGGGTTTTTATACATACGATTTCATATAACGTCAATAAAAAAATGAAAAATTTTTGTTCTCTTCCCGTTCCGCCCGCTTGTATAATGCAATCCGCTTAAATTTGTTTGAGGATGCCATGCCTTTTTTTCAATCGACTCCCGCTTTTGAAACGGCTCGAAGGAATATGGTTTTGGGACAACTGATTCCGAATCGCGTTTCTTCGCCCGCCGTATTAAGGGCAATGTCTTCCGTTCCCAGAGAATTGTTCGTTCCCGACCGTTTGCAAAGTCTGGCCTATGCGGACGAGCCCGTTGTTATCAGGGAAGGGACTTTTTTGTTTGAGCCTTTGGTCGCCGCGCGCTTGATTTTGCTGGCGGATGCGGGAGAAAACGACGTTGTTTTGAATGCTAAGGCGGGGACGGGATATACGGCGGCTTTGTTTTCGGGGTTTGTCAAGGCGGTTATCGCCCTTGAGGCCGACGCGGCTTTTTGCGAAACGGCTCAAGACATTCTGATGCGGACGGAAACGGATAATGCGGCCGTTTTAAACAGGAATCCCGATTTGGGCTTTCCTTCTCAGGCGCCGTACGACGTCGTATTCGTCGACGGAATCGTTGCCCGCCCTCCCGAAGCGCTGATCGCTCAGCTGGCCGACGGCGGGCGCATGGTCTATGTCGAATCAAAGCCCGGAGCCTTATCCGCAAAAGCGGGAAAGATCGTTAAAAAGAACGGCGTTCTTTCCTTCACGTTTGCTTTTGACATTGCTTTGAACGCGGAAATCCGCCTGCCCGAGTATAAAAATTTCGTTTTTGAGGAAGTTTCCTAAACTTATTTGTTGATATTCGGTCGGTTTTGACTGTAAAAGAGAACTGGTTTTTATATCCGTGAATAAATATGCGGATGGTGTTTTGGATGACCCGAATGCAGGAGAGGGAGTTCGATGCTGAGTTTAAGGAAGGTATTATCGGGGGTTTCGTTGACCGTCTTGATGTTGTCCGGCGGGTATGTTCAGGCGGAAACTCTGGAAGAAGCGCTGGCTTATACCTATGTGGCAAATCCGGGCGTTTTGGCTCAACGGGCGTATCTGCGTTCGGTCTATGAAAAGATTACGCAAAGCCAATCGGGATATAAGCCGACGATCGCGGGCGAAGCCAGCTACGGTTACAGCTATGACAGAAACCGCATGCGTCCCGTTTTTACGGAAACCGAAGACGATCCGTATAACGTCGGCGTCAGCGCGGTACAGCCTTTGTTTTCGGGCTTCGGGACGGTTGCTTCCGTCAAAGCGGCAAAGGCGCAGTTTGAGGCGGAGCGCTCAAACCTGAAAACGGTTGAACAGAATACGCTGATGAATGCGGTGACCGCTTATACGAACGTGATTCGCGATATGGCCGTCTTAAAGCTGAATCAAAATAACGAAGCCGTTTTACGCCGCCAGTTGGATTATACGAAAGACCGTTTTCGCGTCGGAGAATTGACCAAAACGGACGTCGCTCAATCCGAAGCCCGTCTTGCGGGCGCCGTCGCTTCGCGAATCGACGCGGAAGGCGCTTTAAAAATTTCTTATGCGACGTATCGCCAAGTCATCGGAAAAATGCCCGAAAAAATTTACGAGCCCTCCGTTCCCGAAGCGAAGTTGCCTCAGACTTTGGCGGAAGCGCTGGAAATCGCCGAAAAGCGCAATCCTCAGTTAAAGGCTGCGGAACAGGCGGCAAAAAGCGCCCTCAGTACGATTGACGTGGCCAAATCGGGGCATTATCCGACGTTGGATTTGCAGGGAACGTTCTATCACGCGAAATCCAAAACGAACCTGAGCGGAGAAATCTATAAGGGGCATACGGACGCTTCCGACGTTCAACTGGTCATGAACATTCCTTTGTACACGGCGGGCAACGTTGCTTCCAAGGTGCGCGAAAGCAAACATTTGGCGGGGCAGGCCAGAATCAACGTCGATTCCGTCCGCCGCGACGTTGCGCAGGCAATGACCCGGTCTTGGGAGGATTATCAGTCTTCCGTCGCTTCCTTGAAATCGCTGGAAGAACAGGTCAGGGCTTCCGAGTTGGCTTTGGACGGAGTCAAGAAGGAAGAACAGGCGGGAACCCGTACCATATTGGATGTTTTGGACGCCGAACAGGAATTGTTGGACGCGCGCGTCAGCGTTGTAACGGCGAAGCGCAATCAAGTCGTTGCGGCTTATCAGCTCTTGGCGTCAATGGGAATGATGTCGCCTTCGGGCTTAGGGCTTGATCTGTCCAGATACCGCCGTAAAAACGCTAAGCAGGCGCGTTCCGTCGAAAACAAAGGGGCAGCTTCGCCCGAACGGGGGCAAGAGCCCGTTGAAAATCGGGAAAACGGGGCGGTCGCCGAAACGCCCGATGCGAAAACAGCGGCGTCCTGACGCCATCTTGTTGATAAAAAATGCGGTTTTTTGGGGCAAGAGGGCAAATCTCATCTTGCCCCTTTTGATTCAGATGGTATATTAAACGTACCGTTTATCAAATTTGGACGAACAATGACTGATCAGAACGAACCTTCAATGGAAGACATTTTGGCTTCCATCCGCAGTATCTTGGCGGACGGAGAGGGCGAGCCCGCGCCGGTTTCCACGGCCGGGGATAAAAAGCCCGAAGAGCCCGTCGCCGAACCGCCTGCGCCAAAGCCTGCGCCGTCTCCCGCAAAAGCGGAGGAGCCTTTGCCTCCCCGACCGTCCGAAGAAAGCGTCGTAAACCTGACGGAAGACATGATCGTTCCCGTTCAAAAGGACGAAGAAGAGGACGATTTTACGCCCGAACCCGTCGTCAAGCCCGCGACGGAAGAAACGCAGGACGAGGCTTTCAGAGATATCCCGAGAATGGTTCGGGAAAAAATCCGCGAAGAGGAGGGGCTGTTGTCCGCTCCTGCGGTTGAGGCAACCGCCGCGTCATTGAGCCATTTGACTCAGATGTTCGCGTCGGATAAGAACACTGCCGTCGGCGTGCCGATGGTAACCTTGGAAAGCATTGTGCGCGAGCTGCTTCGCCCGTTATTGAAAGAATGGTTGGATCAGAATCTGCCCGATATCGTCGAGCGCGTCGTGCGTAAAGAAATTGCCCGCGTTACCGACAGACTTGATTTTAAATAAAATGTGCAACCCCGCGTTTCCTCAAGTCGAACGGCTTGAGGAAATCTTTTTATATGACTGAAATGAAAAGGAGGAACGGCGATGCTGGATAAGAATTACAGCCCTGCCGCAGTGGAATCGTCTTGTTATGAGGAATGGGAAAAGTCGGGCGCGTTTGCCTGCGATCCGAACAGCGACAAAGAACCGTACTGCATTATGATTCCGCCTCCGAACGTAACGGGAAACCTGCACATCGGGCACGCTTTGACTTTCACGTTACAGGATACGCTGATTCGTTATCAGCGCATGAAAGGCAAAGATGTTTTGTGGCAGCCCGGAACTGATCACGCGGGAATTGCGACTCAGATGGTCGTTGAACGCCTGCTGGCCAAGGACGGCATTTCTCGCCACGATTTGGGTCGGGAAAAGTTTATTGAAAAGGTTTGGGAATGGAAGGCGAAGTCCGGCGGCCAGATTACGAAACAGCTTCGCCGTTTGGGCGCGTCTTTGGATTGGCCGCGCGAACGCTTTACGATGGATGAAGGGCTGTGTCGCGCGGTTCGTCAGGAGTTCGTCACGTTATATAAGGACGGTCTGGTTTATCGGGCGAAGCGTTTGGTCAACTGGGATCCGCATTTGCAGACGGCGATTTCCGATCTGGAAGTCGAACAGCGCGAAGTCGTCGGCAAGATGTGGTATTTCAAA
>CALXYE010000070.1 GCA_944392845.1 uncultured Alphaproteobacteria bacterium | reverse complement strand
GTATGCTCGCCGAAGAGCGTTTGACGATCCTTTTGTCCGAAATCAAAAAAACGTTTGAGGAAAAAGGAGAAGAAGAGGCTTTCGCCCTTTTGATATCGGGAGAAACGGAAAGTTTGGATTCCGCTTTGTATGAAGAAATTCGCGCGGCATTCGAAAACGGGCGTGTCGGCGTCCCCGACGGAAAGAAAGGCTTTTTGGGCGTGTTGAATGCTTTTTCAAAAGGAACGGGGGTTTCCGAAAAGGACGCTCTGTCCGCATATCTGACGGGAAAGGCGGATCGCCGCGGTTTTGAAGTCTTGTCGTTTTTGCGTTCGCTGGATGTCGGGGCTTCCGACGTTTTCTTTTTCAGAAAGGTTTTGGGCGAATTAATCGGAAAATCCGAAGAAAACTATGCGGCGGCCGTTGCCGAAGCGGTCGCGGAACGTTTCGCCGCGCTTCGGAAAAGCGGAGCGTCTTTGACGGAAACGAAAGCGGCGCTGGACGCTTGCATCGGAGGGTAAAATGACGTCTATGGTTTCGATTTGCAACAGAGCTTTGTCAAAAATAGGGGATGAAATCACGATCCTGTCGACGGATGACGCTTCCAAGCCGGCCAGATACTGCAAGATGCTGTATCCCGAAACGCGGGACATGGTTCTGCGTTCATATCCGTGGCGGTTCGCGCTGAGGCGTTATCAGCTGGCGCCTTCGGCCGTAAAACCTCCGTTCGGTTTTTCGTCGGCGTTCGTTTTGCCGGTCGAATGTTTGCGCGTTTGGAGAAGTGAAAACGATATGCCGTACCAGGTCGAAGGGAACCGTGTTCTGGCCGATGCCGATGTGTTCCGTTTTATCGGCATAGCGCGCGTTGAGGACACGACCCTGTTTGATCCGATGTTCGTCGAAGCGCTGGCATTGAAGCTGGCGGAGGAATTGGCGGTGCCCTTGGCGGCGTCGAATACTTTGAAGGAAAATCTGGCAAAAGAATACAGAGATTTCGTTCAGGCGGCGAAGACGGCTTCCGCGATGGAAGGCGTTCAGGACGCGTTTGTTCAAAAGGGTTGGTTGGAAAGCAGGTGGTAAATGAAAAGTTCCGCAGCTATCGTTCGTTTTAATACGGGAGTGATTTCTCCGATGATGTCGGGGCGCGTCGATACCGAAGAGTATGCGGGCGCCTGTTCCGTTTTGGACAATTTTATTCCTTCCGTTCAAGGCCCCGTGATCAGGCGGGGCGGCACCCGCTTTATCGGCGAAACGAAATATGCCGATAAAAAGGTCAGGCTGTTTTCCTTTCAGTTTTCGTCGGAGCAGCCTTATCTGACGGAATTCGGCGACAAGTACGTCCGTTTCTATTTGTTTCGTCATCCGATCGTCAAAGAGGACGGATCCTCTTTCGAAATCGAAACGCCTTACGGCGAAAACGATTTGGACGGCTTGAACTTTGCCCAGTCGGGCGACGTCATGTTTATTGTGCATCCCGATCATCCGTTGCATAAGCTGGTGCGCTATTCCAATACGGACTGGCGGCTGAGCGAAGTGGCGCTGACGGACGGCCCTTATCTGCCCGTCAATACGGGAGAAATATCGCTTCAGCCTTCCGGTACGACGGGAAACGTCGTTATTACCGCTTCCGCGGACGTTTTCGCGCAAACCGACGTCGGGCGGCACGTCAGGATCATGCATCCGAACAATCCGAACGTGAAATGGGGCGCGGCGAAAATCACCGAATATACTTCTCCCGTTTCGGTAAAGGCGTCCGTTTTTTCGGATCGCCCGTTTTTGTCGACGGCAGCTTCAAAAGCCTGGCGTTTGGGGGCTTTGTCGAAAACGACCGGCTATGCTTCGACGGCGGCGTTTTTTGAACAGCGTTTGGTTCTGGGAAAAGGAAACGGCGTTTACGGTTCCGAAACCGGAAAATACGAAGTGTTTTCTCCGAGCGGGGACGACGGAACGGTTAAAGCCGATAACGGGTACGGCTATGAACTTTCGTCCGAGCAGATCAACGATATTTGCTGGCTGTCTTCGGGGCGCGTTTTGGCCATCGGAACGGTCGGAGCCGACTTTACGCTCTCGACGTCGGGCGGAGAGGGCAGTTTGCCCATGACGGTCAAGGTCGTCAGGCATTCGACCTACGGCAGCGAACCCGTCGCTCCGCTGAAAATCAGCAACACGACGCTGTTCGTCCAGCGTTACGGGCGAAAGGTCAGGGCTTTCGTATATGACAGCAATTCCGACGGCTACGTCGCAAAGGACGTGACGACTTTGGCTTCTCATATCACGGAAAGCGGCATTCGTGAAATGGCTTTGCAGCAAGAGCCCGTCCCCGTCGTTTGGTGCGCTTTGAAGAACGGTTCTTTGATCGGTATGACATATGAAGCCGAAGAGTCCGTTCGGGCGTGGCATACGCATACGATGAAGGGGGCTTTTGTCGAAAGCATCGTGACGCAGCCGGCGGAAAACGGTCGGTACGACGAGCTGTATCTGGCCGTCAGAAGAACGGTCGGCGGCGGGGAAAAACGCTACATAGAAGTGATGGAACGCGGCATGACGGAAGAAAACGACGCGCCGTCGGAATGCTTTTACGTTGATTGCGGCTTGTCATATTCGGGGGAAAAAGTCAAAAGCGTCGGAGGATTGGAGCATTTGGAGGGCGAAACCGTGGCGATTTTGGCTGACGGTGCCGTTCAGCCCGAACGGGTCGTTCGGGACGGAAAGATTGAGCTGGACGTTCCCGCCGCAGTCGTACACGTCGGATTGCCGTACGTTTCCGTTTTGCAGCCTTCGGGATTGTCGGGGTTAGGGGAATACGGCGTGTCCGAAAACGGTAAAAAAAGGATATCGTCCCTGTTGATCCGCTTTTATAAAACGTTGGGCGTTAAAGTCGGCCGAAACGGTCATACGGAGCCGCTGGTTTTTCGGCGGACAAGCGACAGGACGGACTGTCCGCCCGAATTGTTTTCGGGAGACAGGAAAATATCTTTTTCGGGGTGCTGGGACGATTCCGCCGTTATCAGGGTGGAGCAGGACCAGCCTTTGCCCGCGACCGTATTGGGGATGTTCCCGATCGTCGGGGTCAATTCTTTATAAAATTCAGGAGGAAAGCATGGCAACGGACAATGAACGGAAAACGCTTGAAAAAGGCCTGTCCGCTTTTGGCGGCGGATTGAATTTCATTGATGCCGGGAAGCGGTCGTCCGACCGTTTGAACGCGCATCGCCGCAAAATCGTCGAAATCAGGGAAGACGCGGAATATGAGGAAGACGGCATACGTCGCGACGCTGCGCGCGAAGAAGGCGAAGCGCGTGCTCGCGCGGGGGCGTCGGGGGTAAAAACGTCTTCGTTTGACGACGCCTTTTTGTCGGAGGCTTTGGAAACGGAACGCGAAGCGGCAATGATTCGGCACAGGGCCCGCCGCGGCATCAGCGATGCTTATGACGGCATCCGTGAAGAACGGCGCAAGAAGCGTTCCGCTTCGCGCAAGCTGTTTTTGGACGGGATCGGCGGAATTATCGGAATGCTTTAGAGGGGAAAATGAATTGGAACGATATATTCAGGTTAATAGAAGTCGTTATCATCCCGATAACGGCTTTTTTAATACGCGAAATTCAGAATTGCCGCAGAGATTTGGCCGATTACAAAGTGTATGTCGCGCAAAATTATGCTTCGGGGTCTCATTTGTTGCGTTTGGAGGTCAAAATCGACGAGCTCAAAGACCTGATGCTTCGATGCAGGTTGGAGGAATAAGGGCATGATTTCCGAAGAAGGATTGGCGCTGATCAAAAAATACGAAGGGTTCGCGCCGCTGGAATATACGTGCGTCGCGGGGAAAAGGACGATCGGGTACGGCCATTGCATGAAGGCCGGCGAGGTCTATCCCGCCGGCGTAAGCGAGGCTTTCGCCGAAGAATTGCTGCTCAAAGACTTGAAAACGGCGGAACGGGCCGTAGACGGGGCGGTCAGGGTACCTTTGTCCGAATGTCAAAGAGATGCTTTGGTCAGCTTTGTCTTTAACGTCGGCGCGGGGAATTTCAAGCGTTCCCTGCTGTTACGTTTGCTGAACGAAGGCGGTTATGAGGAGGTCCCCGACCAGCTGATGCGCTGGATTTATGCGGACGGAAGCATCTGCGCGGGGCTG
>CALXYE010000069.1 GCA_944392845.1 uncultured Alphaproteobacteria bacterium | reverse complement strand
GCGGGTAAGGATTTTTGTCGTCTTTGTCAACGTCACTGACCGTCAGGCTTTTGATGTTGCCTTTTTCTATAAAGCCTGCGATTTTCTCCCAATCTTCCTCCGCCAAATAAGTCCGGTTTATGATCAGCTTGTCGGCGCGAACGTCCGTGCCGTCCAGTAACGGGGCTTTTTCATGAACGTAATCCAGCTTTAAAGACTTTAACGGCTTTCCGTTCAGGAAATCTTTTGAAATTCTGAAAGCTTCCGCAGCATCAACGTCCCTTTCCGCATCGGAAAAAACGACGTCGCCGCCTTCGGCAATGCTTTTTGAAATGCGTTCGGCGACGGAGCTTTCAATGCGGGCGTAAGTTTTTAACGCATTATAAAGTTCATGGCGGTCGGCTGAGGCGTTTTCGGACTTTGTCCTTCCGAATATGGCTGACAGGATGCCCATTATTTTACCTCATTCTTTTCGTTCTTTGAGATAAAACGGATTTGACGGCGTTGCTCATTACTTGATTTTTTCTTTTCACAAAGGCGACTTTTCCGTCTTTTCCGCCAAGCTGTGAACGGTGTTTTTCGGGAACTTTCTCCCAAAGAGCCTGCATCTTTTTCGGGTCGTTCCAGTATTGGGGATCGAATACGACGGGCAACTGTTCCGTTTTGATCAGCGCTTCCAGCAAAGGTTTGCCGTCGCCGCCTTTGCGGTCATAATCTTCGGGCGTCATGTATTCGCCGCGCGTTTTCAAGGCATCCAGAACGTCTCTGAAAGCGCTGCCTTTCGCTGCGGGAAAAACCATGTCGGCGGCAAACATGTCTTCTTTTGTTTTAATGTCTTTTAAATAGCCGGCCATCGGACGGTCATTCGCCGTTTCCCGCGTGATCAAAGTTTTGTTCCAATGGATGTAATCCGCCGCTTCAACCTGTTTGTCGGGCAAAGCGGACAAACGTTTTCGGGCGCCTTCCGAAAAGCGGTTTCCCGATACGTTGATGCGCGCTATTTGAGTTTTTTGCAAAGCAGCCGCCAGTTTCTCCGCGTGTTCGTCCGTCAGGCCGCAGGACGACATATCCAAGGCTTTCAAATTCTTAAGTTTCGGCAGAGCTTCCATCAACCCGTCAAAGTTCGCGTTCATGACGTCCGTTTTTTCCAAGCTCAGATATTCCAAGGTAACGGGCAGCTTCGACCAGTTCAAAGGTTCGGATTCCTTGGACGGTTCGCCCGAGGTGATGCTCATTTCGTTCATGAACAGGCGGCGCAAGGGATTTTTTTCCGCGATTGCCAAAGCGTTTGAACAAAGCGTCGCGTAAACGGGCAGGTTCGGGTTGTAAGAGGTCGCCTTGTCCATGCGGCAACGCTCCAGGCTTAACTCCGTCAGCGTGTCCGAAGGCATGTTTCGCGCCAAAACGCCGTCCATTGTTACGTTTTCGAACGCTATTTTTTCGACGCTCGCGTAGCGCGGTTCGCTCCGATAGTCGGTAAATTCCATCGCGGAATCCTTGAAACGAATATCCGTCAGCCCGTATTTCGGGTCGGACAGGGCATTTTCAACGGGCGTTTGCAACTTATAGCCAGGCCTGACCCCTTCGACGACGACGGAGGTTCTGCCGTTTTCGGCAAGCACGGGCAAGGCTTCGTCAACGGCAAACATATCGGTGTCTATGACGGGCGTTGCGTCGGGGGACAATATCTGGTCCGTCAGCGCCGTCGCCTTGGCGTCAATGGTCGCGGAATCGACATAGCGGTAAAACTTCCTGTTCAGGGCGTGCGCGGCCGAACAAAGGGCGTAAAAGGTGTCTTTTCGTTTTTGAGGTCCCGTGATTTCAACCATTGTTTTTCCCTTTCCTAATATTCCCGTTCGTTTCGGCGGGCCAAAACGTCCGCCGCCAAAGTCTTGTTTCGGGTTGCCGCCGTTTTTTCGGCGATCAACGCCGCTTTTTCTTTGGCAAGGCCCTTGATGTATTTGTGTTTGTTATCGCATTCCGCCATCGTCAGATCGGCTCCCAAAGATTGGGTATATCTCGGGTCGGGATCCGCGACGGAGGTGACGCGGGGGACGATATTCGTTTCGCAAAGCATGCTGTCGGGGCGTCGGGCCGATTTCAGCAAAGCCCTCAATGCGCCGTCGGATATGTCCGCGCCGTCCAGATTGAATTTTCTGACGGAAGGGGGCAGGGCGTTCGCCAATTTTTCAACGTTGTCCGCATTTAATCCGCATTCCGACAGATCGATAATTTCCGCTTTTTTCAGGTCGGCCATCTTTGATGCCAGGGCATCGACGCTTCCGCCGTTCAACGGGCATCCCGACAGGTTAAGGACGGATACGGAAGCGGGGATCGCCTTAATCATCGCTTCCAATCCCGCAGTGTCGGGCGTTTCTTCGCGCAAGACCAGGCGCTTTAAAGGCAGATGCGGAATCTTCGCCGTCAGAGCCGCCATATCCGACGCGTTTGTTCGGACGTTTTTGACCGACAGGTCGGATAAGCCTTCGGGAGCTTTCAAAGAGTCAAAGCATCCCGTGCAGGGCGTGTTTTCAATCTCCAGAGTAACGGCTCCCGTTTCGCGCAGTCCGCCGATAAAGCTCCGCAGGTTTTGTTCCGAAAAAACGCAGTCGCGTACGGCGATTCTGTTCGCCGAAAAGGCGGGAGGTTTTATAAC
>CALXYE010000068.1 GCA_944392845.1 uncultured Alphaproteobacteria bacterium | reverse complement strand
AAAACCCGTTTGCTACACGACGGGGCCGATCCTGTTCGGAGAACCGGGAACGAACGGACAGCATTCGTTCTATCAGCTGATTCACCAAGGCACGCATCTTATCCCGTGCGATTTCATCGTCCCCGCGGTTTCCCTGAACGAAAGCGGCGACCATCACCCGATCCTGCTTTCCAACGTTTTCGCGCAGGCCGAAGCGCTGATGAAAGGCAAGACCGCTTCCGAAGTTCGCGCCGAATTGGAAGCTCAGGGGTTGCCCGCGGATAAGATCGAAGCCTTGCTGAGCCACAAGATCTTTCAGGGCAACCGCCCGTCAAATACGATTGTCGTTACCCGTTTCGATCCGCGCACGTTGGGCAGGCTGATCGCCATGTACGAGCACAAAATCTTCGTCCAGGGCGTCATTTGGAACGTCAACAGCTATGACCAATGGGGCGTCGAACTGGGCAAACAGCTGGCCAAAAAGATTCTGCCCGAGATTCAGGGCGCGAAAACGGTCACGGCTCACGATTCCTCGACCAACGGCCTGATCAATGCCGCACGCGCTTTGAGGGAAGGCCTCTGAACGTATGGCAATACGTCTTTTACCGCCGACTTTAGTCAACCGCATCGCGGCGGGCGAAGTGGTCGAAAGACCCTCCGCGGCGGTAAAAGAATTGGTCGAAAACGCCCTGGACGCAGGCGCGTCAAGAATTGACACCGTGATAGGCGAAGGGGGAAAAGCCCTCCTGAGCGTCGCGGATGACGGACGGGGCATGAGCGCCGAAGAACTTTCTTTGGCCGTCGAGCGCCACGCGACTTCAAAATTGCCGACGGACGACTTGTTTAACATAGATTTCTTCGGCTTTCGCGGAGAGGCGCTGCCTTCCGTCGCTTCGGTTTCCAGAATGACGATCACCTCCAGGACGGCGGATGCCGATACGGCGTGGTCTTTGTTCGTCGAAGGGGGAAAAAAGCACGAAGCGGAGCCCGCCTCAGCCCCCGTCGGCACAAAGGTCGAGGTACGCGATCTGTTCTATGCCGTTCCCGCCCGCTTGAAATTTTTAAAAACGGCGCAAACCGAAACGAATTACATTGCGGACATCATTAAAAAGCTGGCTTTGGCTCATCCTTCCGTTTCCTTTTCCCTGTCGGACGAAAAGAAAAAGCGTTTGGATTTCAAAGCCGTCGCCCCCGAAAACGAAATAGAGCGCGTGCGCCAAGTGCTGGGCGGCGAATTTGCCGACAATTCCCTGTATTTGCAAGCCGACCGCGACGGCATCCGTCTGCGCGGGTACGTCGGACTGCCGACGCTGAACAAAGCAACTTCCGGCGATCAGTATTTTTACGTTAACGGGCGTCCCGTACGCGACAAACAGCTGAACGGCGCCGTCAAAGCCGCATATCAGGGGTTGCTGGCATCGGACAGATACCCTGCCCTGCTGTTGTTTTTAGATCTTCCCGCAACGGACGTTGACGTCAACGTCCATCCCGCCAAGGCCGAAGTACGCTTTCGTTCCGCGCAGACCGTGCGGAGCCTGGTCATCACGGCGATCCGCCAAGCCCTGACCGAAGCGGGACACAGGGCTTCCTCTTCTTTGGCCGCGGAAGCGCTTTCCGTCGCAGAGGTCGGCGACTTGCCGCCGCCGCCGCAACCGATGCCGTCTTTCAGCCGTTCCTACGGTTTTTCGACGCCGAAATCTTCCTTCGGCGGCGCTTTGCGCGAACCGAGAACGTATGCCAATTACGGATTGTTCAAACAACGGGAAACGTTCTCGGCTCCCGCACCGAGGACGGACGAACAAACGGAAACTCTCCCGCCCGCTTCCGAAGGAAACGAAGAAGTTTTTCCGCCGTTGGGATTGGCGCGGGCGCAGCTTCACAAAACCTACATCGTTTCCCAAACGGAAGACGGCATCGTCATCGTTGACCAACACGCCGCCCACGAACGTCTGACCTATGAACAGATCAGCCGAAACTATCAAACGGGAAACGCGCCGTCCCAATACCTTTTGCTCCCCGAAGTCGTCGAAATCGGAAACGAAAAAGCCTCCGCGCTGGTCAAAAGGGCTGACGAATTTCAAAAAACGGGATTGTTGCTGGAATCTTTCGGCGACGGCGCCGTTTTGGTGCGGGGCATTCCCGCCATACTGGGTGACGCAAACGTTCGCGAACTGGTAACCGACCTGGCGGATTCGCTGGCGGAGTGGGGGGAAGCCGTTTCGTTAAAAGACCGCATCAAAGACGTTTGCGCAACGATGGCCTGTCACGGCTCCGTCCGCGCGGGACGGCGATTGGACATATCGGAAATGAATGCCCTGCTCCGCCGAATGGAAGCCGTTCCCTTTTCGGGACAGTGCATCCACGGGCGCCCGACGTACATTGAATTAAAGCTTAAAGACATTGAAAAGCTGTTTGGCCGCAGGGAATGAACCGTATGAACAAAAGTATAGCCGCTCTGTCGTTTTTTGCCCTCGCGGGATGCTCGATAACCTTTAATTTCGGCCCTCAATCCTGGTACGAAGGCAGTAATTTTGCCGCCCAAACGGCAACTTCTTCCGCAAGCGAAGCATCAGCCTTCGATACGGCGAAATTTGTCGCCCGTCTTTTAAAAGCGGGAAAAAAATATTCTCCCGCCGACGTAAAGTTGTCCGCGAAAGAAGCCGAAACGATACGCGCCGTATTGCGAAAAAAGGGCTGTTCCGAGCTTGACGCGGAAGTAAATATTAAAGATTCATCCGTCATCCGAAACGTTTTGAGCGTGCTTGACAAGGATATTTCCTTCCCGATCGGTTACGGCCGCTTTTTGGCGGCTCAGTACGAATATGCGCGCAAAACAAACGCCAAAGCCGCATTTTCGTGCCTTTCCGAAGTTTCAGGCTTCAAAAACAGCGTCGCATTTTCTTATGCGCTGCCGAACGGGACGCAAACGGGGCTTATTTTCAAAATTGACGGAAAAACTTTGTCTCCGAACGGCGTCATACGCGGGAAGGACAAGGTCGGATGCGACGGGACGGCATGCGATCTGTTATTGTTGCAATATTTGGTCACGGGATCGACAGAAAGCGTTTCCGACCTTTTAAAAAAAGCCGCGACGGACGAATAGCCGTATCCGCATAACACGGAATCGGCGCGTATCGTATTGATTAAACGAAAAAATTCATTCCGCTTTTTAACGCGCCCCGCCGCTTCGGCATTGTTCTTTTTTTCTCGCGTTGAAAGCGCGTTCCGAATATGAAAAAGCCGCCCTTTCGAGCGGCTTTTCGTTATAACTCAGCGCCTGGCCGCCATATTTGATTTGACGGACAACAACTCTTCCGTTGACAGGCGGGGCTGAACCTTATGCGGCGCAGCGGTCTGATCCTTTTTTTCGGATTGATAACGGCGCTTGCGCTCTTCAATCCTCTGACGGCGTTCCTCATACGTTTTTCTGAATTCTTCCGTCTTTTGAATATCGCGCTGCTTATGCTTTTCAGAGAACTTCGCCGCAATAATGTCATAGGCGTGTTCCTTGAAATAACCGTTGTTCGCCATCGCTTCGTACAAAGCAACGATGCGTTTCGGATCGCGCTGCTTTTCCTCCGTACGGCCGGGACGCTTAAATTCGGGCACCTCGGGATTCTTGACGTTGGAATTTTCGTTGCCGGCTTTGCGGTAGCCGTTCAAAATCTCTGAAATTTCCTTGAACACGGGAATTTCTTTGATTTCATTGACCTTAACGTGCATCTTGGGACGCCAGTTTTTCCAAGGAATACGGCTGGCGCCGTCCGGTTCGAACACTTTTTCCGCGCCGGCCGTCTTAGACGCGTGCCGCTGGCGCGTACCGGGAATATTGCCCATGTAATTCGTACGGAACATATCCCCGAACGGGAACAGCAACATAGCGGATCTGGACTGCCCCAAATAATCGGCGACGGCCTGTTCCAGTTTCGGCGGGACGGACTTCGTATCATGAGCGGGATCCCATACGGCCTGCGCTCCGACGCGCTGCCAGCTGCCCTTTTCGTGCAAAGCGTAGTTCAGCGACATGCGTTCCGTTTCGAACTGACGAAAATCCTTGTTGCGCTGTTCGTCGTTTTCGTAATAGCCCAAATAATCTTTCAGATGGACGTCGCGCGCCGTCCACTGGCTGGCCAGCGAAGGCGTATCGTGCGTTGACGGCGCCGCCGTCGAATATTGCGGATACTCTTCGGGATGGCGGAAAGCGTTGTTGTCGCCGCCGTTCAAATACCCCCATTCGCGTTCAAACGGCAACACGCGATAAGACAGAATGCCGTGATCCATCAGTTTATCCTGGAATCCCGGAGGAAGCTGTCCTAAATCCTCGCCGATCAGCATACATTTGTTTCTGTGGCTTTCCAACGCGGCAATCGCCATCAGGTCATCAACGGGATAATAAACGAAAGCCCCTTCCTTGGCCGTTTTCCCGTGAGGAATCATGTACAGGCGCTGCAACTGCAGAACATGGTCAAGACGCGTGCATCCCGCCGTCTGCATATTGCTTCTCAACATTTCAATAAAGGGTTCGTATTTATGATCTTTCAGCGCCTTCGGTTTATAACCCATCACTTCCCAATTCTGGCCGTTCGGGCTTAACACGTCCGCAGGAGCGCCCGCAGACGCCTTCATAAACAAATCCTTACAGCCCCATCCTTCATATCCGTAAGGAGCGCTGCCGACGGCGATATCGGTATACATGCCGATCTTCATGCCGTTTTGATGGCAAACCTCCTGGACGTTTTCCATCTGGCGCAACGTTTCCCACTGCAAATAGGCATAAAAGCCGATTCTTTGCTTATGCGTTTCGGCAAAGGCTTTGACCTCGGGCGTATCGGGATCCTGATATTCCTTAGGCCAATCGCGCCAATCGGGCATTTTCGGGTCGTCCTTGCAGAAATGTTCGGACAAAGCCTGCCAAAGAGCGAAATTCTTTAAACGCTCTCCGCCCTTCGCCATAAAGCGCTTAAAGCTGTCGTGCCGTTCCTTGTCGCCGTTTTTGACGAACGAGGCGTAACATTCCTCCAAAATCGGCATTTTCAGATCAAACGCCGCAGTATAATCAACATCGTTCGAATCCTGAGCCTTGCGGCGTTTCGCCTGATACTCGGGAGCATCGTAGATCAGTTGAGCGTTCTCGCTTTCGGCGAAATCGGGAACGGCCGTAACGTCCAAATACAGATGATTGAAGTAAGTGCGGCTGGCCGGAGAATACGGACTGGCTTCCTCCGCGGCGTTTTGGAACATGGCGTGCAGCGGATTGACGCCCAAAATGCCCGCGCCGTGTTTTCCGATCGTGTCCGCGATCTCGGCCAAGTCGGACAAATCGCCGATTCCCTGATTTTCGTCGGAACGCTGTTCGTACAGCTGGACGGGAACGCCCCAAGCCTTTCCGCCGTGGGCGATATCAATCGGATCATAGCATTTCGTCGGCGCGAAGACCATTTCCGTCTTGGCAAGAGGTTGCCCCGGAATGGCCATTTCAAGAGTGTGATAACCGATATCCATATCGGCGGGCATATCAAAGGAACGCTTTTCATACATAACGCCGTCAACCTCGCGGCGCATCAGATTTCCGAAATGATCGTACACGGGTTGCGTATCGGAAACGCGGATACGGCCGTTATGGACGTTTCCGTTTTCCTCGGACACCTTCCAAGCGACCTCGTCGTTTTCCTTGCCGACGGGAACGACGAATTCAACCTTGCGCTGGCGATCCTTACGCAACACGCAAATCGGCGGCAGGGGATTCCTGTACTGATCGTCCAAGGTTTTATTCAACGTTTTGTTGACGATGCCGGCATACTCCTGATCCGACATTCCGCCCTGTTCCGGCAAAACGTCCAACGCCACCAGCAACGCCTGTTTATTATCAATCGTCGCATGCTCGGCAATGCCCGACATGACGGCCAGCTGATGCAGTTCGTATTCATTCAAAATCGCCATTACGTCACCCTTTAATATTGAAGTGTTCCGATAAAATGCTAAACTTATTTTCAATATATGACACTTCGCCCGTTCTTTCCAGATATTTTTTCCGAAAAATATTTTTTTTCGGAAAATTTTTGGAAAAACATCAAACGTCCTTCCCGTTATTAAGGAAAGAAAATGTTAAACATCAAACGGATATTCTTTTCTGCGGCCGCCGTGCTGATCCTGCCCTTCGGCACGGCTTCGGCGCTTGGGGAAAAACCCGTCAGGGACGCTTCCTATTATGTGCAGGAATTGAACGTCATCCATCAGGAACCTTCGGATTACAAGCCGCCCGTCCCCGAAACGAAGCTTTTGGCGAAATGCTGGGAAACGGGCTTCGGAAACGATTCCGTCGGCGTTCTGATTACCGACAAGGGCGAAGCGTACGGCTATTCGGGACAAAAACCGCTCGACCGGTACGAATCGAGCGTTCTTTTGGCGAAAAATAAGGAAGATATAGACAAAATTTTTAAATACGCCGATTCCGTCGGCCTTG
>CALXYE010000067.1 GCA_944392845.1 uncultured Alphaproteobacteria bacterium | reverse complement strand
TCCCCCCCCCCCCCCCCGTAAAAAAACAAAAGAAACATCTATGGATAATTTTAGGCATCTCATTTTATATTGGTCTTTTATCTATAAATTCTGAAGAATTCAATAAAGACGAAGAAATTCGAAGAGCTTTATGGAAAGTGCAGTCTCAAAAAAACTTAGGTAATTCGAAACATCTGCCTTTGAAAGAAGGAATGTACCTAAAGTTCAGTGAAGAAAAAATGGATTTTACCGCTTGTGATACCGAAGAAAACTTTTCAAAATATATGGAAACGTTCCGTGGGGACACAAGAGTAAATCATATCAAGGGATTAGTCGCTAATGGTAATTGCGTTCTCTTAAACAATCATCCAAAGTCTGAATATTTTATTAAAATTTCTGCCCTGAATAAAGAGAAGACTAGAGTCTCACAAATTATTCAAGAGGATTTCTTTGGAAATGAAATAAGATATTTTACAGACATCAAACCTTCAGAAAACATCTTAAGTATAAAAAGGCCTTCAAGCTCTACCTATACTAGATATAAGAATATTATAGATAAATACAATAGAACAAAAAAAGGTAAAGAAATATCCTTTGATATGGGAAGATTGCTTTGCAAAAGTAGGAAAATTTTTCTTGATGGCTTCATGAATGATAAAATGGATTTTTATGAAGACACTGGTAAATGTCTCCGCATAAAAAGTGGAACAAAGCTCCGTTATGGCGAAATCGGACCAAACTTAACTTATGAGTATATTATTTTGTCAGGAGATCATAAGGGGCAACAACTTTATGGCTTTTAACGCGTGAAAGCATATAAAAACGTTTAAAAATAACAAACGCGCCTCTCATTAACAAAATCATGGCGTTGCAGAAAAAAACAGGCATTACGGCCTGTTTTTTCTTAGCCGCCCTCTCGGTTCGATCCCGCCCCCGATACATAAAAAAGCCCCCTCGCGGGAGCTTTTTTCTGGTGGGCGCAGCAGGGATCGAACCTGCGACCCCTACCGTGTGAAGGTAATGCTCTACCGCTGAGCTATGCGCCCGATAAAAGGTCAAATCCCTTATATGATTTTATCGCTTCTCCGTCAAGGGCTCTTTCTGCGCAAAAAAAAAGAGGATAAAGACATCATCAAAAAGGAACCCCTCATCCTCGTTGAATCGTCTTTATCCCTTAGTTTATCCCTTAGTTAAACAGGAGAGCTGTTATCAAAAGGAGCCACTAGAAAAAACCGACGACACGGAGCCCCCCTTTAAAGACACCCCTATCTTTCGAACTCCACGCCGTCTGATAAGTTTATATTATCGAAAACGGTCCCGCAAAAATGTGACGGTCGTCATCTTTTGCGTTTTTTTTATTTAAATTTACGTTTTCGCCTGTTACCTTTCCCGAACGTTCGCGGAGTTTTTTATGGAAAGTTTCTTTCATTTTGCCGTCATCGGCGCCGGCGCATCAGGGTTGACCGCCGCGGCGGAAGCCGCAAAACGCGGGGTTTCGGCCGTCGTTATCGACAACCTTGACCCGCCCGCCGCAAAAGTCCTGATTTCGGGCGGCGGAAAATGCAATTTCACGAATCGCAACGCTTCATCCGAACATTATCTGTCCGCGAATCCGCATTTTTGCAAATCGGCTTTGGCCAAGTTGCCGCCCCAAGACGTCATTTCTTCCTTCGAACGGGGCGGCATCCGTTGGGAAGAACGCGAAGACGGAAAAATCTTTGCCTTTTCCGCTTCCGATATCTGCAAGTTTTTAATCGGCCGGGCAAAAGAAGCGGGAAGCGTTTTTCATTTCGGAAAAGCCGCATACGACGTCGAGCGCGATGAAAACGGCTTTCTTGTTTCCTGCAAAGGAGGAAACATCCGTTGCAGGTGCTTGCTGGTCGCAACGGGCAGTCCCGCCTGTCCCGCCGCGGGAGGAAACGATTTCGGCATAAAACTTGCCGAAAAGTTCGGGCTCGGCGTCATTCCTTCCGCGCCGGCTTTGGTACCGTTCCGTTTTGCCGAAACGGCTCCCGTCGATTTTTCCGATCTGTCGGGAATCGCTTTGCCCGTCTGTATCAAAACGGCGGGCAAACGCGTCAAAGGACGTTTGCTTTTCACGCACAAAGGATTGAGCGGCCCCGCCGTTCTGACGGCTTCCTTATATTGGAATGCCGGCGAAAAAATCGTCATCGACTTTTTGCCCGACGACTCGCCCGCCGATTTTCTGAAAAAGCTCAAAGCCCGAAAAGACAAACGCAAAACGGCAAGCGCCCTGTCCGAATTGATGCCGCAACGTTTGGCCGCCCGCTTTGCCGCCCTGCTGCCCAAAGACAAGCGAGAAAAGCCGCTGACGGAGCTTCCCGACAAGCTGTTTTCGGTTTTGGAAGACGGCTTGAAACGGTGCGCCTTTATTCCTTCGGGAACGGACGGATACGCCAAAGCGGAGGTCGCCAAAGGCGGAATCGACACGCGCGAAATCGATTCCGCAACGATGGAATGCCGCCGTATCCCCGGTCTGTATTTTTCGGGCGAAGTCTTGGACGTCACGGGCGAGCTGGGCGGATATAATCTGCACTGGGCTTGGGCGTCGGGAACGGCGGCGGGCCGCGCCGCCGCGCGAACGTAAGTCTTAATCGACGAATTTGGCGTTCGTTTTCGGTTCGTTAATGCCGCGAGAAGAAATATCGAACTGAAACACCATGAAATTCAACGGGTTTTTCATACGTTCGTCGGGGTTGGGATAGCCCCGCACCCTAAATCCCGCCCGTATTTGAGCGCGCCAACGGCGGATTCGGGGGCGTTCTTCTTCGGGCATTTTGTCGATCGTATCGAATTCGGCCAGCCATAAACCGTCCCAAACGTAAGTAACGAAACGGATTCTGACTTCTCTGGTCAACCCTTCCATCATGCGGGCGGACATTGACGCCTGTTCGGGCTGGAAACCTTTGTAAGTTTCCTCGGAAGAATACCAAAACAGGTCGCTTCCCTTGCTCCAACGGCGGTTCATCTCGTCAACGTCGGCCAGAATCGTATAGCGAAGCATAATGTATTCGCGGATGTACATTTCCAAAATAAGAGCATTCACGGGACGAACGACGACGGAACGTTGAACGGGCGTCAGCTTGTAGAATTGCTTGTTGATGTAGTACAGCCCCGGCACGGCCCTAAGCTGCGGTGCCAACATATAAAGCGTCAAAGCCAAAACGATCGTCCCGCACAACAGCCCGACCGAAGTCAGCGTCATCACGCGCGACGTTTTCAAATAACGGCGTTCGGGCATGGCGGCGACATGAACTTTTTCGGGATACGCGCCCAGTTTATCGTTTGTTTCTTCGTCTTCTTTGCTGAACAGGAACTTAAAGAGGTTCATCGCCGAAAGCCTTTTTCCTAACGTTTTTTGTTTAAAATATCATCTTTACTTTAAAAGGATATTAACCGATAGTGCACGATGTTTTCGCTTTGTATAAGATGCCACACTTTCCGCCGATGCCCAAGTTTAAATACATAAAAGAACACCTTTTTCAGATACTGGCCGTCCTTACGATCGGCTTTCCCTTCGTCGGGTACAAAATACTGGCGGGAGTCGTCATCCACAGGCTTTATGAAAACCCTGCGGCCGACATCCTCGCTTTAGTCTTCATCGTATGGGGGCTGATTGACCTGATCCTGAATGCCATTTGTTTCCATGCCGTTTGCTGGAGGGGACACACGCATTATCCTTTCTGCCTGTTTTCCGTCATTGCCAGACGGCATCCGATCCTGTCAAAGTGGGATGACGCGGGCGAAGCGCTGGACGTCATGCTGTCGTTCACCATCGTCGCCTGGATTGTCGGGCAAGGTCTGTTCAGCCATATGGACGGCGCGCAGGTCAAGATTTGGAACATATGCACGGTCGTCAACGTTTTGGGCGCGGGCATTTCACGGTTGGGGGCAACCGTAACGCCGAAAGCGGCGAAAAAAGCGGCTACTTCAGATACCCGAGCTCTCTGAAAGAAACGTATCCCGACTTTGCCACGATCACATGATCCAATAACGAGATGCCCAACGTTTTTAAGGCGTCTTCAACGGCTTTGGTCATGATGACGTCGTTTTTCGAAGGTTTCAGATTTCCCGCGGGATGGTTATGAACCATGACAAGGGAAACGGCGGAAAGTTCCAAAGCCCTTTTGGCGATTTCGCGGGGATAGATCATCGCCTGGTTGACGGTGCCTTCCTGAAGAACTTCATCCCGAATCAGGCGGTTGCCCGTATCCAGAAACAACACGCGGAAGACCTCGACCTTTTTACGCCCCTGAGCGGCGCGGCAATAAGCGATCATCCCGTTCCAATTCGACAGAACGGGCGCTTCCGACACCCTGTTCCGCAACATTCGGACGGAAGCTTCGCGAATAACGGCGAACAAAGCCGCCGTCGCTTCCTTCACGCCGCCGATTTTCATCAGCTCTTCGGGCGGGGCGGACACCGCTTCGGCAAAGGAACCGAAGACCTTTAATATCTCTTTGGCCAAAGGTTTGACGTCCTTTCGGGGAATCGCCTGCATCAAAACAAGTTCGACAAGTTCGTAATCCGCCAAAGCGTCCCCGCCCGCTTCCAACAGCTTTTTCCTCAAACGCCCGCGGTGTCCCAAATAATGCGGCTCTTCCTTCTTCCCTTCGGCTTCGGGAGAAGGAAACAGTTCGGGCAATCCTTCTTGTTCGGAATGTTTTTCAGCCACGCGGTCATCCTTAAAGATAAGGGTAACGGTCCCATCCTTTGGGCGACGCGGTGAACAGCTGGTATCCGTTCGCCGTCACGGCCAGGGAATGCTCGTACTGCGCCGACAAAGACATGTCGCGGGTCACCGCCGTCCATCCGTCGGACAGGATTTTTAAATCGTCGCCACCCAGATTGACCATCGGTTCAATCGTAAAGAACATACCTTCTTCCAAGATCAGGCCTTCATGCGGACGGCCGTAGTTCAATACGTTCGGCGCGCAGTGAAAAACGCGGCCGACGCCGTGTCCGCAAAAATCCTTGACGACGGAACAGCGTTGCGATTCCGCGTATGCCTGCATCGCATGCCCGACGTCGCCCAGCGTCGCGCCCGGCTTGACGGCTTCAATGCCGCGCATCATCGTTTCATACGTAATATCCAACAGCCGCTTCGCCTTGATCGGCAGCTTTCCGACGCCGTACATGCGGCTGGTATCGCCGTGCCAGCCGTCCAAAATGACCGTAACGTCAATATTTAAAATATCGCCGTTAACCAGCTTTCTGTCGCCGGGAATACCGTGGCAGATCACATGATTCAAGGAAATGCAGACCGATTTGGGATAGCCCCTGTACCCCAGGCAGGCGGGAACGGCGCCGTGATCAACGATATAATCGTGGCAAATGCGGTCCAGTTCCCCCGTCGTGATGCCCGCCCGAACGTAAGGCGTGATCATATCCAAAACCTCGGCGGCCAAACGCCCCGCCTTTCTCATTCCTTCAAAATCTTCGGCGGAATGAATAATTATTTCTTCCTTCGACATAGTTTTCTGCCTTCAAAACATAAAGGGCAACCTGGCGGACGCCCATATTCCCCGTGTCGATACAGTACAGCCGTAGCACAAAATTTCCAAGCCCTTATCGCACAAATCTTCCAGCGCGGCGACATACGACGCATCCGCCGTGCGATCCGCCCGCACGCCGATACCGTCAATCCTTTGCGCCAACAGAATCAAAACGGCGCGTTCGCCCGCTTCCAGCGCCGCGCCCAGCTCGGCGGCAACTTTTCGGTTCCATACATATACGCCGTCGGGGTACAGAAAATCCGCGTCTTTTTTCAAATAAACCGAAGAGATCGCCGCCCGGCAAGCGGGAAAGCGTTCGTCCCCGGGAACCAAGATCATATCGGCAACCGACCCGCCCCTTGACGGCAAAACGCGGCGGATTTCCTTATAACCCGCCAGTTCGCTCAAAACGCCGTTTCTCATCCCTTCAACGACAAGGCCGTAGCGGCGGCTTTCGTTGACGCCGACCAACGTCCCGTTCGCCGACGCCGTTTCCCAAGTATAAAGCAAACGCCGTCCGGGCTTTCGGTTAAAAGAAACAAAGACCTCCGTTCCCGGAATGCACAAGGTTTTCATCTGGGACACGTTCGGGCAATAAACCGTTACGACCTCGCCGTTTTCCAAGCACACGTCCGCCAGCACCAAAGCGTGCCGTTCCATAAAAGAAGCCCTGTACAGCGGCGAATCAAAATCCATTAAGAAGTGTTCTTTGTAAAAAAGCGTGTTATACTCGACTTACTTTATGACATTGCCCGCCAAAGGTCAAAAAATATGAAAACGCCGATTTTGTCCGTTCTTGCAATTCTGCTTTGCCTGTCCGCCCGCGCCGAAGGGCAAACGCCCCCTGCCGCGGCCGATCCCGCGATCGAAATTCCGCATTCGTCGCGAACGAAGGGAAACCTGTCCGACATCGCTTTGGACTTTTTGCTGACAAAGCTGTTTGCCAAACAAAAAAACGTAAAGATCACCTACGATTTCGTCGAATCCTCTTTCAGCGACAAGACCGTCGCCTTCAGAAACCTGACAATCCGCCCCGAACGCCCCGACGTCAGCGGCGTGATACGCTTGGGGCTGGTAAAACTGGATTTGAACGACCTGCTCGGTTTTTTGGATACGGGCGTCGCGACGGTTGCGGGCATTGACGCTTCCGACGTTAAAATCAGCCTGGACGTTTATGAAAGCGGCCAAAAACGGAAATCCGTACTGGCGGCGGCGGATGCCGTAAAGATTGACCAACTTACGGAACAGCTGAATACGGCCGACAGAATCGTTACGGAGGACGTCCTTGTCCTGAAAACGGCGGAAATTTCAAACGGCAAATTGTACCTGCCCCTGACGAAAGAACGTTTTGCCGCGCAAAAACTGCTATTCCGCGGTTTTTCGATCCGCCTGTCGGGAGAAAAGGGAATCTCGTTCGATTCCGCCTCGGTTAACGGGAAAACGGCGGCGACGGAAGCGGAACTGAAAAAACTGCTGACCGAATAAAGAGATTGTGTTTCGGGGAAAAGGCTTCTAAAATCCCCGCAGAAAACGGAGTCTTTTTCAAAACAAACAGGAACGATATGCAGGATACAGACCTTATCATATTGAAAAACGGCGATTTTTCAGCGGCAGTATCCCCTTCGACGGGGGGATCTCTGATGTATTGGCGCCAAGGCGAAACCGATCTGATGCGCGAAGCGCTGCCCGAAGCCGTTGCCGAAAAAGCGGCGGACAAGACCGCGATGTTCCCGCTGGTTCCCTATTCCAACAGGATTCGGGGCGGTTTTTTCATTTATTGGGGTATCCGCCGAACCGTTCCCCCGAACCATCCCGTCGTTCCCGACCCGCTTCACGGCGAAGGCTGGCAAACGGCTTGGAACGCGGACGAAGTATCGGAAAACCGCGTCGCCCTGTCGTTTTCTCATAACGGCAAAACGGGATTTCCGTTCGCCTACGCCGCCGCGGAAATTTTCGAACTGAACGGAAACGGTCGCCTGACCGTTACGCTGGAACTGACGAACAAAGGCGGTATTCCGATGCCCTGCGGCCTGGGTCTCCATCCGTTTTTCCCCAAGGACGACGACACCGTCGTAACGTTCAAGACCAAAAACGTTTGGGCGCACGAAAGCGCTCCTCCCCGCGAACGCCCGATCAAGACTCCGCCCGAATGGCAGTTTGAAAAAGGGTTGAAAATATCCGGGCTGGAACTGGACACCTGTTTCGGCGGTTTTGACGGAAACGCGGAAATCGCTTATCCGTCCCGAAACAGAAAAATCAATATCGAAGCCGGAAGCGACTTTAACCATGTCGTGGTTTGGAGTCCCGAAGGCGAAAACTTTTTCTGCGTCGAACCCGTAACGAATGCGAACGACGCGTTCAATCTGGCTTCCAGAGGCGTCGCGGGCACGGGCATCAAGACCCTGGCTCCCGAAGAAAGCCTGACGGAAACCGTTTCTTTCTCCGTTTCACCTCTTTAATCTTCAGGAACCGACATGAAACACGCCAGCTTTACAAAAATCGTTTCGACTCTGGGTCCCGCATCCTGCACGAAAGAAACCATTCGCGACCTGGCTTTGGCGGGAGTCAGTGTTTTTCGCCTGAATTTCAGCCACGGCACCCATGACGACCACAGAAAAAACGTCGAATACATCCGTCAAATCGAAAAAGAAATCAAACGCCCGATCGGCATCCTGTGCGACATGCAGGGGCCTAAACTGCGCATCGGCACGTTCGGATGCGATTCGATCACGTTGAACGTCGGCGATAAGTTCCGCTTGGACATGTCTCCCGAACCCGGAGATCAAAACAGGGTATGCCTGCCCCATCCCGAAATTTTTCAGGCGATGGTTCCCGGCATGGATTTATTGTTGAACGACGGCATCGTCCGTTTGCACGTTGACGATTTCGGCCCTGATTTCGCCGATACGACGGTCGTCAGCGGCGGCATCCTGTCGAACAAAAAAGGCGTTAACATTCCCGGCGTTCCCCTGCCGATTGACGCGTTGACGGAAAAGGACAAACGCGATCTGGAAGCCGCTCTGGACATGGGGGCGGACATGATCGGGCTGTCGTTCGTCCAACGCCCCGAAGATCTGCTTTTGGCGCGTTCGCTGATTCAAAACAGGGCGTGGATCATTTCAAAAATCGAAAAGCCCGCGGCTTTGGAACATTTGGACGAAATCATCCGCCTGTCCGACGGAATCATGGTTGCCCGCGGCGAT
>CALXYE010000066.1 GCA_944392845.1 uncultured Alphaproteobacteria bacterium | reverse complement strand
AATCCGCACAAAGGCGGATGTTAATGGTGGAGCTGAGGGGAATCGAACCCCTGACCTCTTGAATGCCATTCAAGCGCTCTCCCAACTGAGCTACAACCCCACGCGTTCAAAAGACGTGCAGAGAATAACACAAAATTTTCCCTCTGCAACAAAAAAATCAATTCAGCCGAAGCATTTTCGTTTTTACGCGGAATTTTCACGCTTTCGGGCGGGCGGAGCGTGTTCTTCGGTTTATTAAAATCCGTTTCATGACGTTTCGGCTGTCCAACGGAGCGAAAAAAAAGTACACTTCTTGCGGAGAAAAAAGATGGCGGATTTTACGACGGATGATTTCTTGGGGGGAAAAGTCAGGCTGAAGCAGTTTCTTAACGGCTACAGGGCGACGAGCGACGCCGTTTTGTTGGCTTCGTGCGTTGACGCCAAGGCGGGGCAACGCGTTTTGGACGTCGGCGCGGGAACGGGAGCGGTGGCTTTATGCGTCGCCGCCAGATGTGCCGAAGCCGTTGTGTCGGGAATTGAACTTCAGCCAGAAATGGCCGCGTTGGCTGCGGAAAACGTCCGTTTAAACGCGATGGAAGACAGAGTGTCCGTCGTATGCGCGGACGTGCGTTCGTTTCCTTCGCCGTATCCGACGGGGCGTTTTGACTGGGTGGTAACGAATCCGCCCTTCATTTTGGAAGACCAGGCGTCTCCTTATAAGGTTCGGGACGTCGCGCACCGTGAAAACGGCTGTTCCCTAAAGGAATGGATCACGTCCTGCTTGCGTTACGCCGGGCCGAAGGGACGCTTCGCCATGATCAACCGCGCCGACAGGCTGCCCGAAATATTGTCTTTGTTGTACGGCAGGCTTGGCGGCATCAGGATCGTTCCCGTTTGGACGAAGGAAGGCCGCCCCGCCAAAAGGGTTCTGATTCTCGGGCAAAAGGGGAGCAGGTCTCCCGCCGTGCTGGAGGGCGGCGTCGTTTTGACTCTGGCGGACGGGACGCGGAGTCCGAAAGCCGAATCAATCATGCGTTTCGGGGAATCTTTATTTGATAAAGGAACCCGTTAAGGATATAAAGGAATAAGGAAACGCATTCGGGAAACGCAAATGATAGACCTGATCACGCAAAAAACGCCGTTCCGCCTGTTGGCCGAACGCGATATGGATTTGCTGGTATTGGAGGAAATGCACGCTTCGGCGCCGTTTCGCAACTGGTTGGTCGGGAAGCTGTACGGCGGTTCCCGTCAGATCCGCCGTTTTTTAGGAGCTTGGCATACGCCGTCGAACGGGGCTTTGGGCAGCGTTGATATTCTTTTTTTGTTTGAAGAGGCTTCGGCGGGGCGCAAATGCGCGATTTTGATAGAAAACAAAATTGACCAGCCGAAACAGGATTTACAGGCGCAGCGCTATTTCGAATTCGGCGAAAAAGGAGTCGAAGAAAAGGCTTGGGACGAATATCTGACGTGTTTGTTTTCGCCCCAGGCGTACTTTTCGAAACTTGAACCGTCGGAGTATTTTTCCAGCTACTTGAGCTATGAAGAGCTGGAAGGCTGGTTCGCCCGCGCGAACGAAGCGGAACACGGCATCGTCGTCGAACGCGGCGTTTATAAAAGGATGCTGATTCGCTCCGCCATCCGTCAGGGGACGGGAGAATTCCGCGCGGCGGCTCAGGCGCCGAAACGGGCGATGTCGACGGACTACCGCGTTTTTCCGGGCGGCGTGTTCAACCTGCCGAAGGGGTACCGCGAAGCCGAAGACACGATATTGGGCAAGTTTTGGAACGATTATCTGGCTTTTGCGAATGCGGCTTATCCGCATTTGAAAATGAAAAAGCCGACGGGCAGCGCGAGCGAGGCGGGCTGGGTTGAATTTTGCCCCGAAGATTTTCCCCGCGACATAAAGATCATCCACAAAATGCCGCAAGGCTTTATGGATTTGTCTTTCGCAATGTCGCCTTTGGCGATGATACAGGCGCCGTATCAGCCGTATATGGACCAAGACATGACCTTTAAGGACAGCGGCAAAGCGGCCGTCATCCGCGTTTCCGTGCCGCCCGCCGACCCTCAACAGCCTTTTGACGGGCAAAAAGACGCCGTGTCCTTCGCCCTTCAAAAGGCGGACAGGCTCTACCGCCTGTACATGACGGTGGTGAACGGCGGCGGCGGTGCTCCCGTCGGATACGCTCCCGAAGAGCTGTTTTTATAATTTGGCGTTTCCTCAAGATTCGCCTTGACCGACGGCGCGGATAAGGCTAATTTTCAGTAAGTTTTCCACGGTATTTTTTGGGAAGAAAATGGAAAGAAGAACGGGAAGCGACTTTCAGTCATTGATCCTGAAGCTCCAGACCTTTTGGGCGGACAAGGGATGTCTTATCCTCCAGCCTTACGATATGGAAGTCGGCGCGGGTACCTTTCACCCGGCGACGATTTTAAGGGCTCTCGGCCCCGAACATTGGAAGGCCGCTTACGTACAGCCTTCCCGCCGTCCCGTTGACGGCCGTTACGGCGATAATCCGAACCGTTTGCAGCATTATTATCAATTTCAGGTCATTATGAAACCGTCGCCCGAAAACGTGCAGGATCTGTATTTGGACAGCCTGCGCGCCTTGGGAATTGACCCGATGCGCCATGACATCCGTTTCGTCGAGGACGATTGGGAAAGCCCGACTCTGGGCGCGTGGGGGCTGGGATGGGAAGTCTGGTGCGACGGCATGGAAGTTTCCCAGTTCACTTATTTTCAGCAGGTCGGCGGGTTTGAATGTTCTCCCGTTTGTTCGGAGCTGACGTACGGTTTGGAACGTTTGGCGATGTATATTCAGGGCGTCGAAAACGTTTACGATCTCGATTTTAATGCCGAAGGCGTCAAATACCGCGAGGTTTTTCATCAAAACGAAGTCGAATATTCCAAATATAATTTTGAATGCGCCGACACGGAAATGCTGTTGCGCCATTTCAACGACGCCGAACGCGAATGCCGCAGGCTTTTGGATGCGGGCATTCCGCTTCCCGCGTATGATCAGTGCATCAAGGCGTCCCACCTGTTCAACCTCTTGGATGCCAGAGGGGTGATCAGCGTTACGGAACGCGCCGCCTATATCGGCCGCGTGCGCGCTTTGGCGAAGGGGTGTTGCGAGGGCAGGCTGAAAAGCCGCGGACACTTTGCGCAGGAGGCTTAAGAGAGATGAGCGAGTTTTTGTTGGAGCTTTTTTCCGAAGAAATCCCTGCGGGAATGCAGGCTGATGCGGCGGCGGAACTGGAACGCAGCATTACGGAAACGCTGAAAAAAAACGAATTGACGTATGAAAAGGCGCGTTCTTTCGTTACGTCGCGCCGTTTGGCGCTGGCGGTGGCGGGGTTGCCCGACGCTCAGGCCGACATATCCGAAGAACGCAAAGGCCCCGCGGTTTCCGCGCCGGAGCAGGCTTTGAACGGCTTTTTGCGCTCCGTCGGCATGACGAAGGATCAGCTGGAAGTCCGCGAAACGCCGAAAGGTTCGTTTTATTTCGCGACGCTGTCCAAAAAAGGGCGTCCGACGGCGGAAGTCCTGAAAGAAGCCGTCGAAAACCTGCTTCATTCTTTTCCGTGGCCGAAATCAATGCGTTGGGCGGCGCATCCCGAACGCTGGGTGCGCCCGATGCACGGTATTTTGTGTCTGTTCGGCGGAGAAGTCGTGCCCGTTGAATTCGCGGGGCTGAAAGCGGGAAACAAGACGCGCGGTCATCGTTTTTTGGCGCCCGCCGAATTTGAAGTCAGGGATTTTGCCGATTACGAGCGAAAATTGCGCGCCGCTTACGTTATTATCGATCGTGAAGAACGCAAGCGGATTATTGCCGAAGACGCGCACGCTCTGGCGAAAAAGGCGGGATTGATTCTGCATGAAGACGAAGGCCTTTTAAACGAAGTCGCGGGGCTGGCGGAATGGCCCGTTCCCCTGATGGGAAAGATTGACGACGAATTTATGAGCGTTCCCAAAGAAGTCCTGATGACGTCAATGCGCGAGCATCAAAAATATTTTTCTTTGCTGAACGAAGACGGTACGCTTGCGCCGCGCTTTATTGTCGTTGCGAACATGGACACGGCGGACGGCGGCGCCGAAATCGTTGCGGGAAACGAACGCGTTTTGCGCGCCCGCTTGTCGGATGCCAAGTTTTTCTGGGATGCGGATCGTAAGGAAACGTTGGATTCCAAGGTCGAAAAATTGAAAGCGCGCGTATTTCACGCCAAGCTCGGCTCCGTTTATGACAAGGTATGCCGCATGCGGGCTCTGTTGCCCGAAATTTTGAAATACGTCCCCGCGGATGCGACGGACGCGGACCGCGCCGCATTTTTGTGCAAGGCGGATTTGTCAACGGGCATGGTCGGGGAATTTCCCGAACTGCAGGGGATTATGGGGCGCTATTACGCCCGTCACGACGGCGAAAGCGAAGCCGTATGCGAAGCGATTGCCGAACATTACGCGCCGCAGGGGCCGAAGGACGTTTGTCCGTCCTCCCCCGTCAGCATCGCGACGGCTCTGGCGGATAAAATCGATACGCTGGCGGGCTTTTGGCTGATCAATCAAAAGCCGACGGGATCAAAGGATCCGTTCGCGTTGCGCCGCGCGGCTTTGGGCGTTGTCCGCCTGATTTTGGAAAACGGAATTAAAATGCCGATTCTGCAGGTCTTTTACGCGGCGCGCACCGCCTACGGCGACGGCATCACGGACGGTATCCGCGAAGCGATGACGGAATCGGAAAAAAGGAAAAACGGCGAAGAACCGAACGTTTTAACGAATTGGTCTTTGCTGCAGATGAATCTTTTGATGGGCTTTATCGCCGATCGTTTGAAGGTTTATCTGAAGGATCGGGGCGTCCGCCACGATTATATCAATGCTGTTTACAACTTGTCCCGCGACCGCAACATTGAAGCGGTGGATCTGGTGCTGATGATCGCCCGCGTCCGCGCTTTGATGAACTTTATCGGAACGGACGACGGAGCGAATCTGCTGACGGCGTACCGCCGCGCGGCGAACATCGTCCGCATTGAAGAGGCCAAGGACAAAACGTCCTATGCCGAACGGGCGGACAGGGCTCTTTTCGTTCAGCCGGAAGAAGGAGCTTTGTTTGACGCGCTGGATGATGTTGTGTTAAACAGTTCAAAGAAGATTGCCGAAGACGATTTCGAAGGCGCGATGGAAGTGCTGGCAAGGCTGCGGGCTCCCGTTGACGCGTTTTTCGAAAAAGTCCAGGTAAACTGTGAAGACGTTCAGCGTCGTTCCAACCGTTTGCGCCTGCTGTCCGAGATAGTCGGCGCGATGGGCGGGGTCGCTGATTTTTCTGCAATCGAAGGTTAAGGAGATATTTAAAAACCATGACGAAATGGGTCTATAAATTCGGCGACGGCAAAGCCGAAGGCCATGCTTCCGACAGGAATCTGTTGGGCGGCAAGGGTGCGAACCTGGCTGAAATGAGCTCTATCGGGATTCCCGTTCCTCCGGG
>CALXYE010000065.1 GCA_944392845.1 uncultured Alphaproteobacteria bacterium | reverse complement strand
AAAAGGGATTGCTGTCGGGATTGACGGAATTTCCGTGGAATACGGACGAAACGTTCCCGTTTGAAAACGAATGGGAAAAGACAAACATGAAGGTATCGCACGCGTTCACCCATTTTCGCCTGATTCTCACGCTTGTTTTCGGCAAAACGGAAAACGCGGACAAAATTCCCGACGGATTTTTCGTCCCCCGCGGCCGAATTTCCGAATATCCGATTTCAACGCTGATGAAAAAAGTCCTGAAAAAGGCGGAAACGCCTCAACTTCTTTGATGCGAAGCCAGAACGGCCGACACGGCGGGAGAGATCCCGTTTCCCCGTTCGTTTTCGCGTTTTTGGCCCGCAGCTGAACGGCGTTCCGCCCGCATGACGGCCAACAGGCATACGGCGGGCGCGACGGAGGATTCTCCGACGATTTTATGAAGCCCCGTTTTTAAATCGGACGGCTTAATCTCCGTTCCGCCGCGCGCATAAACGTCATGGGCGGCGATCATGACGGCGGCTTCGTTCCAACGGGGATTTCCCGGCATATCCTTCAACGCGGCGTCAATATCGCCTTTTTCGACAAAAGGAGCCCTGCGAACTCTGGCCCGTTCGACCGCCAGCAAAACTGCGGCGGCCGCGTTCGGATCGTCTTTGGGCACGTCTTCAAAAGCTTTGTCAAGATTCGCCGACTTCGCCCCCGAAAGCTCCGCCCGAACGACGGCCAGAAGCACCGTCGGCGCCGCATCCTTCAACGGATACGAAATCTTTTCCGCCGCTTTGCTGATGTCAGAGGAGGAAACGTATTTCTTACCCGCTTTTTCCGCGTCAAAACCCGCCAGAATAACGGCAGCCGTGCTCCACGGCGGATTGACGGGAATGTCGCGCGCCGCGTGACGCAACTCGGCGGCGGAAATATCGTTCCGTCCCGCAAGTTCCGCTCTTTTTTTCGCCAAAAGAACCGCCGCGCGGCTTAAGACGGGCTCTACGGTCATATCGCCCAGCGCCCGCACAAAATCGGGACGGTCAAGCGGTTTTCTTTCTATAAAAGGAAGAGAGGAAATAAACTTTTCAACGGGGCCGAGCCTTTCCCGCGTCCCTGCGAAAGCGCCGCAGGGGAAAGCCGTAACTTTCTTCGCATTCAGAAAAGACTGCATCATCGGCACACCCTTTCATCATCATATGACAATGATGACAGGCGGAAGGCTGCCGTGTCAATAAACCCCAAGGGTTATAAGGTGCGGTATTTTTGAAAAAAGCGTGAGGCTCATCACTGATTAAAGTTTTTCACGCCATCCCTTAACGGCGCGGTTGTATAAACGGGGCGGATCATTCGCCAGTTTTTGTCCCTTTATCGTTTCAGTACCGTATTCTTTCAACAGGCGTTTCAATAACCCCCCGCCGTTTTCGGGAAAAACGCACAATCCCGCAACGGTCGGCGACGCGCACCCCGTCCCTTCGGGATAGGAAAACGGCTCGCCCGTAATGCGGCAATACGCCATATCCGCAAATATCCGCGCCTCCATATACGTCCCGCCGTACCCGAACGCATCCGAATCCGCGATGACGGGCGCTTTTTCAAAACGTTCCAAGATACGTTTAAAAAGCGATTCGTGACGGGGTAAAACGATCCCCTCCCCCGACAGCAATTTTTTGAAATCTCCGCGTATCAACGGATTCTTCCATCCGCCGCCGAACAGCAGAAAAGCCCGCGGCATCGGAATATCTTCGGGAATGTAAGACAGCGTATGAACGAATCCGTAAGCGCTCAGATATTCGGCCGTGCGCAAGGCGTCTTCAAAAGAATACGCCTTCCACGCATCGGGCAGGCGGTACCACGCAGGATCCGAAGATTTCGGCGGTTTTTGCAGATAAAAATTCCCGCCGTCGCGGGTCACGGCGCCCGAATCGAACATATCGGAAAGCAGATCGGGAATCACCCGCCCCGATGAACCGTAAAAACCGTCGGGATCAAAAGGTTCTTTGCACACGCTCCGCATCAGATAATCGGGGAAATGATTGAAAGGCCCCGCGTCCCATCCCGACACGACCGTCTTGCCGCCGCGTTCCGAAACGACGGCGATATTGCCCGTGTTGCCCCCGTTGCAAAATGCCGCGGGAAACATTCCTTCGGCTTTCAGATCCGCCGAAATATGCATGTTGTGGACGGGAGCCAAAGGCGCTCCCTCCCCGCCGTTCATAATGTCGTCGGAACGAAAGTCGTAAATAACGGGAATCCCCGTCAGATCCGCCAACAGCTTCGCGTCGCCGACCTGCACGGTATAGGACGGCTCGCCTTTCGCCACCGACGGCGGAAAATGGTCGCACGTTTGACCGTGAAACCCGATCGCGGCGATTTCTTCTTTCGGCACGCCGCTTTTTTCAATCAAAGCGTTTGACGCGCGCGATACCAGTTCCGTATACCCCTCGACGGTTTTAACGAAAAACGGATCGGCGGAAACGGACTTCATATCGGCGTTATGCCGTAATATCAAACGGCGGACGGACAGCAAATCCTCCGCCAGCTTTTGCGGAAACCCCAATGTATGCCGCGCGACGTCCCGCATCCTGCCGTTATCGAACGAGGTGAGCACGGCGTCCGCCGCATCCAAAGAATTGCCCGTCATCACGCCGACCGTCAAAATCATTCGCCCCGTCCCCTTATTTAAAAAAGAAATCCAGATTGCCGTGATTATAAAAAAGGAAATGTCCGCCTTCCACGACTTCCGGAATCGGGGTGTCCCAGGCTTTCATTTGTTTTTCCGCAGGAATAATACGGTCGTTTTTGCCGAAAAATACGCGGTTGAACGAATATTTTCCTTTCGGCGCGGATTTATCGTATTTTTCCAAAGCATCCAATTCGGCGATTGAGGATTCGATCGTGCGCAAGGGAGCATGTTTATTGAATTTTTCCAGAGCCTCCGGCGTATCCAGCAGGTAATCGCGCCGAAAATCCATGTAATTATCTAAAGTAATGCCTCTGAACACGCCGATGATTTCGGGAGTCAGACCGCGGTCGGGATCAAACAGGTCGAAAACGCCCGAAAAAGCAGTCGCCCCGGAAACGTGCGGCAGTTTGTCTTTCAGCAAAGGCGCCATAAACACGCCGCATGAAAAAGCCGCCAGCGTAAAATTTTTATACTTTGAAAAATCGAAATCGAATTGAAGATCCGAATAATCATAAACAAACAAAACGTTGCGTTCGCCGACGATCGGCATCATCGGCAGGTGATCCATTCCCCACCCCAGCAAAAAGATCAACAGATCCGCAGAATTGCCGTTTTTCACCAAATATGTTTTCATGATCCGTCCTTTTCCGAAAATTCTGGACAAAAGGCTGAAAAAAGCCTAAGATTGCATTGTTTCCATTTTAGGACACGGGAGCTGTCGCAATGGCTGAAGAAAACAAGTATCACAAAAACGATATCGAAGTCAGTGAAAAACGCAACGCCGAATTTACCGAACGGGCTCTGTTCGGGGACGGAGGCCCCGCTTTTTTCATCAACACGGCGAAATACGCCGAACAAGGCCTTGAAGCCGTCAATAAAAGCGTCGCGTTGGGCGAATACCGCACGGAATATTGGACGCGCATGGAAAAATCCAACCGCAAGGATATTGAAGAAACCCGCCGTATGACCTCCGCTTTTGCACGGCTTGCCCGGGCCGTCAAGGCTTATGCCGCGGCGCACCCGCAGGAAAACGTCGAACGCAAGATCGGCAATATGTTGCACAGGGGGCCGTATCTGTCGGGTTTTGTTTCGGACATTGACGAAGCCGACGGCGGTAAAAAAGGTTTTTGGAAAAAGTTCAAGGACGCGGCGAATAACGTTTTTAATCCGAACAACCCGAAAAAGGAATTGAACGCCGCTTTGAAAGAAGTCGTCAAAGCCAATGCCGAAACGCGCGTAGGCCTTGATTTTTACCGCGCGGCGCAAAAAGTCGGCGGGCTGACGCTTGATAATCTGGTCAAAGGCGGCGCAAATGTTGAAAAGGATTATCAAACCCAGCTCGGCCACGATCTGTATCAGCAAAGACTGGCCGCCGAATTGACAAAAGACTCGAAAAAGGCTCTTCCCGCCGCGCAAAGCGAGGTTGACGACATCCGCGCCGTCAGGCAGGACGCGGCCGACAAGATTGAAGACGCGATCGCCCTGCGCAAAAAAGTGCGCGAAAACCTGTGGGGCGACGGCGTTGACAAGCTGGCCGAACGCGAAGCCAAGAAGAAAGCCATCGAAGCCTATAAGGAACAGACGCGCGCCGCGGAAGGAACGGCGCCCTCTTCTCTTGACGCGGCACGGCTTGCAGCGAACAAAAAATTTAACGGACGTTAAATTCGTCCTTTTCGAACGAGCGGCGGAATCTTTGCGGTTCCGCCGTTTTTGCTTTTTTACTGGCAAAGGGGCGAGAAAGATTTTATCCTGTAGGGCAACTTAATTTTAAGGAAGAGGCAGACTTTAATGTCAGATGCGATTTGTTTTTATCTGAACGGACAAAAACGCGAAATCAGGAACGTTTCTCCGACCATGACCGTTTTGCAATACCTGCGTACCGTTGAAGGACTGACGGGAACGAAGGAAGGATGCGCGGAAGGCGATTGCGGAGCGTGTACCGTCATTATCGGCGAAGTCGTGAACGACAGGATGCGTTATCGCGCCGTCAACAGCTGTATCCTGCTGTTGCCGCGTATTGACGGCAAGTATCTGATCTCCGTCGAAGGCGTCAAAAACCCTGACGGCACGCTCCATCCCGTACAGCAGGCGATGGTCGACATGCACGGCACGCAATGCGGATTTTGTTCTCCCGGTTTTATCATGAGCCTGTTCGCCCTTTACCATTGGGAAGGCGAAGAACCCGCGACCGACGAAGATATTTTCGATATTCTGGCAGGCAACCTGTGCCGCTGTACGGGATACCGCCCCATTATCGACGTCGCACGAAAAATCGCTTGCAAAAAAAGCGACCGATTCAGCGAAAATGAAGACAAAATCGTTGAGGATTTAAAGTCGATTCAGCGTGTTACGGCTTTGAACTATGAATACGACGGCCAAAAATATTTCGCCCCGCGCTCAATAACGCAGTTGTTGGATTTGAAAGACGAATATCCCGACGCGCATTTTATGGCGGGCGGGACGGATTTGGGCTTGGAAGTCAGCAAAGGCTTTGAACGCTTCCGCGCCGTCATCGGGCTTGACCGCGTTCCCGAACTGAACGTTTTGGAGGAAACGGAAGATGCCTTAACCGTCGGCGCGGCGGTTCCTTACGCCTCTTTGCTGAAAAGTTTGAAAAAACTGTTTCCCCCGTTTGAAAAGGTCGTTCGCCGCATCGGATCTAACCAGATCAGGACGGTCGGCACGGTTGGCGGCAACATTTGCAACGGCGCGCCGATCGCCGATTCCATTCCGTCTTTGATGGCGCTGGAAGCGAAAATCATTCTGCGCTCTAAGGAAGGGCTGAGAGAAATGCCCGTTGAAGACTTTTACCTCGGCTATCACAAAACCGCCTTAAAAAACGGCGAAGTCTTGGAAAAGATCATTATTCCGAAGTTGCCGGAAGATCACATTTTTAAGGCGTATAAACTGGCCAGAAGGCGCGATCTGGACGTCACTTCCATTACGGGCGCCTTCAATTTGAAAATTGACGACAAGGGAATCGTCACCTATGCCCGTTTCGGCTACGGCGGCGGCGGCGCAATCCCGCAGCTGGCGACCAACGCGCAGAATGCCATACTCGGAAAACCGTGGACGGAAGCCTGCGTCGAAGAAGCCATGGAAGCCATGGTTCAAGACTTCATCAAACGCCGTCCGAAGGGCGACTACCGTTCGGATATCGCACTGAACCTGTTGAAACGCGTGTACGTCGAAACGACGTCCCCTGAAACGGACTTGGAGGTATGGAAATTATGAGCGATTTGATTAAAGGCGGCGTCCGCCAATCCGTTCCGCATGAAAGCGCGCGCCTGCACGTTACGGGCGAAGCCGAATACGTCGACGACATTAAAGAGCTTCCGGGCACTCTGCACGCCTATATTCTTAAAAGCCCGAAAGCACATGCGAAAATAAAAAAGATCGATAAAACAAAAGCTCTCGCCGTTCGCGGCGTTCATGCCGTTTTGGATGCTTCGGACATTCCGGGGCACAACGACATCGCGCCGATCATCCATCCCGAACCGTGTTTGGCGCCGGGAGAAGTCAACTATGCGGGAGAACCCGTCGCCGCCGTCTATGCCGAAGACATCTATACGGCGCGCAAGGCGGCGGAACTGATTGAAGTTGAATACGAAGATCTGCCGGCGATCCTGACGATTGAAGAAGCTTGGGAACAAAAAAGTTTCCTGACGAAACCTTTAATCGCGACCTTGGGCGATCCCGAAGGCGCCATGAAAAAGGCTCCTCACCGCATTAAGGACGAATTCACCATCGGCGGACAGGAGCATATGTATCTGGAAACTCAGGCAGCCTATGTCATCCCCAAGGAAGACAACCAATATCTGGTTTACAGTTCGACGCAGAACCCCTCCGAAGTCCAGCGCGGCGTCGCCGACCTGTTGGGCATCCCGTTCAATATGGTCAGGACGGAAAACCGCCGCATGGGCGGCGCGTTCGGCGGCAAGGAAAGCCAGCCCTCGATTTTCGCGGGCATTGCCGCTTTGGGCGCGTGGAAAACGAAACGCCCCGTCAAGCTGCGCCTTGACCGCGACGACGATATGATCATCACGGGCAAGCGCCACCATTACATCGTTTCTTACGAAGTCGGCTTTGACGACGACGGGCGGATCAGCGCCATGGACGTTGATTATAAGGGCGGATGCGGTTCCGTCATTGATATGTCGCTTCCCGTCGTCCAAAGGACGGTCTGCCACGGCGAAAACTGCTATTACATCCCGAACTGCGTCATTCGCGGGCATTTGTGCAAGACGAACACCGTCCCGAACACCGCCATGCGCGGATTCGGCGCGCCTCAAGGCATGGTCGGCATGGAAGGCATTATTGAGCGGATCGCCCATTACCTGAAAAAAGACCCGCGCGAAGTGCGCCGCGTCAATTTCTACGGCACGGAAGACCGTAACGTCACGCCTTATCACCAAACGATCGAAGACAACGTTATTCAAGAAATATTCGACCGCGTTGAACGCGAAGGAGAATACGACCGTCGCCGCGCGGAAATCTTGGAATACAATAAAAAATCCCCTTACGTCAAAAAGGGCATTTCCATTTCCCCGCTGAAATTCGGAATATCTTTCAACAAGGTGAATCTGAATCAGGCGGGAGCTTTGGTTTGCGTCTACACGGACGGCAGCGTGCTGATCAATCACGGCGGCACGGAAATGGGCCAGGGCGTGAACACAAAAATGTGCCAGGTCGCCGCGGAAGTCTTTTCCATTGACATCGACAACGTCCGCGTCACGGCAACGACGACGGATAAAGTGCCGAACACGTCGGCAACGGCGGCTTCGACGGATTCCGACATGAACGGCATGGCGGTCAAAAACGCCGTTGACAACATTAAAAAGACCCTGACGGATTGGGCGTCCGCTTTTTATGACGTTCCCGCGGAAGACGTCCGCTTTGAATCCAACTTCGTTTACATCGGCAACAAAAAGAAATTTTCTTTCGCCGACTTTGTCAAAGAAGCCAATCTGAACCGCGTTTGCCTGTTCTCGTCGGGTTTTTACAAAACGCCGAAAATCCACTTTGATGCCGAAACGATGACGGGGCGGCCTTTCCTGTACAGCTGTTACGGCGTCTGTATGGCCGAAGTGGCCGTCGATATTCTGACGGGAGAATCTCACGTCCTGCGCGCCGACATGATCTATGACGCGGGAAAATCCTTAAACCCCGCCATCGACATCGGACAGGTTGAAGGCGCGTTCGTCCAAGGATTGGGATGGGCTTTGCTGGAAGACCTGAAATGGGATAAAAACGGCAACCTGACGACGCATTCCCCGACGACGTACAAGATCCCGACGGGGCGCGACCTGCCGCCGATATTTAACGTCAAGCTGTTGGAAAAGCCGAACAAGGAACCGACGATTTTCAATTCCAAACCGACGGCGGAACCGCCTTTGATGCTGGCAATCGCCGTTTGGCTGGCGGCGCGCGATGCCGTTGCAAGCCTTGCGGATTACCGTTTGTTCCCGAATTTGGATATTCCCTGCACGCCCGAAAGAACCAGAACGGCGATTAAGGACATTCTGGCGCGATACAAGGAAATCCAAGACTCTGAAAAATAACGAAAAGCTCCCTTTCGGGAGCTTTTCTTTTTTATCGCTCCGCTTGCAAAAGCGTAACGGGCCGTATAAGATGTTCAAACATTAAAAAAAATGAGAAAACAAGATGATTCTGTACAAAAGAACCGCAGGCAAACTCAAAGCCGTTAAAGAAATCCCGTTCAAATTGGAAAAGGATCTGCAAAACCTTATTGAAGCAAATCTGCCCGAGGTCATGGATCTGACCTTAGTAAAAAGCGAGTTTTCTGTCAAAGGCAATCGATTTGACACTTTAGCTTATGACGAACAGGCAAAAGCATTCGTCATCATTGAGTATAAAAGGGACAAAAATTTCAGCGTCGTTGACCAAGGTTTCACATACTTAAACACAATGCTCAACAACAAAGCCGAATTCGTTTTGGAAATAAACGAAGGCTTGGGAAGAAATTTAAAAAGAAACGATATTGACTGGTCTCAGGTACGGGTCGTTTTCGTTGCGTCTTCTTTCAGCGATTACCAAAAGCAAGCCGTTGATTTTAAGGACGCCGCCATAGAGCTTTGGGAAGCGAAACTTTTTGAAGACGGCTTTTTCATCGTATCACCGATCAAAAAATCCAAAAGCGCCGAAAGCATAAAAGCCTTAGCGGACAAAGCGTCCGTTTACAAAAAAGTGCAAAAAGAAATAAAAGTTTACACGGAGGAAGAACTCGTTGAAAAGGCCTCTCCCGAAATTCGGGAATTGTACGCTTCGTTCAGGAATTTTATCCTAAGTCTGGATGCCTCCCTCGAAGTCAGGCCGAGAAAACTGTATGTCAGTTTTAAAAAGAAAAGCAACGTTTGCGATATCGAGATTCAAAAAAACTCTTTAAAAATTTACCTGAACGCCAAATGGGGGACTTTGGACGATCCGAAAAAACTGTTTAAAAACGTGTCGGATACGGGGCATTGGGGAAACGGAGATTACAGGGCGTCCGTTTCCGACGACAAAGATCTGGAATACATAATGAGCGTTCTAAAGCAGCTTTTATAAACCCCGTTACATCGCTTTTTTCATCATCGCGTCAAATTCGGCGCGGCTCAGATCATAACGGTAAAACGTTTTATAGAATTCTTTGACTTCCGCATACAGGTCATAATCCGCATACTCGGGATAAAGCAGTTTCGGCAGCCATATCAGCCCCAAATAACGGTTGACGGAAGGCGGAAAGCTGATCCAATTATATGGAGCCGACGGAATTTCATAATATTTCCCGTTTCTTACCGCGCTCAGTTGCCGCCAAACGTCCGAGTCTTTGACTTCATCGTAAGCGCTGTGCGGCGCGAACAAAACGACGTCGGGATCCCACAGCAATATCCGTTCAAAATCGACGGGATCGCCGAACCCGCGCGGCGACATATCCGACATAACGGCGACGTTTTCTCCCGCCATATCGACCGTTTGCGCGTGAAAGCCGCCTTTGGCCGCGGCGTTCATCCCTTTTTGTCCCAACAGGTAAAGCAGGCGTTTCGGCTTATCCGCTTTTGCCTTCCGAAAAATGTTTTCCGCGCGGGCATAGATTTTTTCGGCACGGCGGGCAAAGGCTTCTCCTTCCGTTTCCTTTCCCAACAGCTTTCCCAAACGGCGGAACATATCGGGCGTTTGCTTCAACCCCGCATCAATATGAACGGCGGGGATGCCGACTTTTGCGGACAGGCGCTCCATATCCCGAAAAACCGTTCCCTTGCTCTCGCCCAAGTCAATCATCATATCGGGCAACGTTTTTGCAAGTTCCTCAAGATTCAGATCCGCCGCGCCGTAAAACTGGCCGATGACGGGCAAATCCCGTATCCTTTGAGGGAAAAAACGCGCCGCTTCATGTGGCAGAGCGTTCGACAAAGCGACGACTTTTTCGGGCGCAAACGCCAACAAAATTGCCTGAGCCGCCGGCCCCGAAGGCACAATCCTGTCGGAAGCGGCAAGACATGCCGCACTTTGAAAAAACAGGAAACAAAAAAGAATCGCTCTAAGCATCGTCTTTCCCTGCATTCGGCAAACAACATTTTACGCCGTCAACGGAAACGATACGGGCGCCGACGCCGTAAAGCCCGCGGATCAGATCGGGAACGACAACCGCGTCGGGCGTACCGAAAGCCCGAACGGTACCGCCGCCGAGCGCCAAAACTTTATCGGCATATCCGAACGCCAAATTCGGATCGTGAGCCGACAACAATACGGCATACCCTTTCCGCGTTAGCTTTTTAACGCATTCCAAACCTTTTGTCCGATTCCCATAATCCAAATTCGAAACGGGTTCATCCATAACCAACAACCGCGCATCCTGAGCCAAAGCGCGCGCGATCAGCACCATCTGGCGTTCTCCGCCGCTAATGCGCATAAAGTTTCTGTTTTTTAAACGGGAAATGCCGATCCGCTCCATGGCTTCCTCTGCCTTTTTGCGTTCCGATGCTCCGGGGACGGAAAAAATACCCGTGCGCGCCGTTGTCCCCATCAAAACCATATCGAAAACGCCGTAATCGAACCCCGCCTCGCAGAACTGAGGCACATACGCCGCAAAAGCCGCCCCTTCGGCAACCGACATCCGTTTCCGATCCGTCCCGCCAAGCTCAATCGTTCCCTCGAAGCCGTTTTCAAAACCCAAAATGCACCTGAACAACGTGCTTTTTCCTGCGCCGTTCGGGCCCAAAACCACTAAAAGTTCGCCTTCCCCGACATGAAAGGAAACGTTTTCCAGCACCCGATTGCGGCCGTATGAAAACCCGAACCCCGAAACGTTCAACATCACCGTTCCGTCTCCGTCCGCATGATCAGCCAAATAAAAAACGGCGCGCCGACAAAGGAAGTCAATATTCCGATGGGAATCTCGCGCGTTGACAAACAGCGGGCGGCATCGTCAATAAGCAACAGAAACAAAGCGCCGAAGACCATAGATGCCGGCATTAAGACTCTGTAGTCGTTTCCGACGACGCGCCGCGCCAAATGCGGCACGACCAAGCCGACCCATCCGATAATGCCCCCGACGGCGACGCTTGCCGCAGTAACCAAAGACGCCCCCGAAATGACCGCCGAACGTACGGCGGAAACGTTCACGCCGACCGACCTTGCTTCATCGTCGCCCAAGGTCAGCACATTAATCCGCCAACGCAAAGCGAACAGCAAAAGGCATCCCGAAAACGCGGGAATGAAAGCAAAAGCCAAACCTTCCCGTCCTCCGCCCGACAAACTGCCCATCAGCCAATACGTTATGGCGGGCAACTGATCCGTCGGATCGGAAACCAGCTTGACGAAGGAAATCCCCGCCGTAAATAAAGCGCCGACGACAATGCCCGCCAGAATCATCGTCAAAGCGCGCTTCCCTCCCGACGCGCGGCTGATCAAACAAACCGTACCGACCGCAACAAGGCTGAAAGAAAAAGACGATACGGCGACGCCGAAACCGTCCGTTCCCGCCAGCAGAGCCAAAGCCGCTCCGAACGCCGCGCCGGACGATGCGCCCAATATGTCGGGAGACGCCAAAGGATTTTGGAACACGCCCTGATATGCCGCCCCCGCCGCGGAAAGAGAGCATCCGATCAAACAGGCAAGAATGACGCGGGGCATTCTGACGTTCCAAATGACGGAGACAGAGCGTTCCGACACGCCTGCATCACGTCCTAAGATTTTTTCCGCCAGCACGTCAAAAACCTCCGAAACGGAAACGGGATAACGCCCCGCCGCAACGGAAAGCAAAGCCGTCGCCGCCAATAACAGCAGCAGCGCGAATATCCTTCGGAAAGAACGGGCATTTTCGGGAGCGAACATTAAAAAATCCTCTGTCTGTAGCCCGAAGCAGGGCTTGTTTTGTTTTGCCAAACACCCCGAACTTTGTCAATCTTCGCGACATAAAAAACTTGAAACGCCGATGAATACCTGTACAAAATAGTCTTTCGGATTCTTCAGAGGGTGGTTATGCGCTTCGTTTCATTAATATTCGTCTTTTTACTTCTGTCCGGCCCGGCACAAGCGCAAGCCCGAATGTCGGGAACGTATGCCAGCTTTGGTATCGGCGGATGGGAAAAAAGCGAAAGCGGTACATATACCTCTAACGACTTTTCGACGGTTTTGCGCGGCGCCGTCGGTTTCAGGAAATCCTTCCTCAGGGCGGAGTTCGACGTGTCCCAATGGGACAACGGCAGCCGCGAGGGTTTTACGGGATCCTTTACGACGGCGTCGCTTAACGCTTTTATCCACGTCATGCCCAGATCGCTGTTTTCTCCGTATGTCGGAGGCGGTTTCGGATACATGTTCGCGGATGAAGGCAATTCTCCGTTTTACATGCTCATCGGCGGCCTTGAACTGTCGCCGCGCTATTCCCCGATCGGTGTCGCCGTAGAGTACCGTTACCTCAAGCCGACCAAGGAAATACAATCACATGACTTTGACGGCGACGCCGTTTTGTTCCAAACATATTTCAATTTCTAGCTTTTGTGATTTTCGTCACAAAAGTTTCATCAAACGAACAACGGGCGGATATTGACTTTGTTTGACCCGTATCGGATAATTAAAAATTGAGGCGCAACAGGCTTATATCTTCCTTAGTTTTATTCGCGCCGACGAGAAACGGAAGCAACGGTTATCGTTACCTGTTTTTTCGCATTCTCCGTTCCTGTCTTCTGACCGGGGTCGGGAAACAAGATTGAGCCTCTTGGCGGAATTACGGGTAACGGCCTTGCTTTATATGTAAGAAGCCCCTCCTTATTTTTCAAGAGGGGCATTTTCAATTACGGGCGTCAGGAAAAATAACCGTATTCGCGGTATGATTTAATTCCCCTGTGGAAACGCAGCTTCCTTAAATATTCCAAAGGATTTTTCGGACGAACGAGCGCGCCTTCGGGGCGGTGGAGCCAGTCTTACGTTCTGGTCAGCAGAAAACGCAAGGCGCTTCCCCGAGCCAAAACGGGCAAAGCATGTTTTTCTTCGGCGGACAACGGGCGGACGGCGTTATAAGCCTCTAACATCCGTGCCGCCTTCGTCGTATTGAATTCCCATATTTCGGGCTCGAAACACCAGGCATTCAGGCAAACGGCTAATTCGTATGCGAAAAAATCGTTACAGGCAAAGTAAAAATCAATCACGCCCGACAGCTTCTTGCCCAAGAAAAACACATTATCCGGGAACAGATCGGCATGAATGACGCCTTGCGGCAAATCCGAAGGCCAATATGAACGGACGGTGACCAGCTCTTTGTACATTTCGTCGTACATATCGGGCGCAATGTTATCGGCTTCCTTTCCGATGCTTTCCAACAAAGGTTCCCATGCGTCAACGGACAATCCGTTTTTTCTGAACCCTTTGAAATCCTGTCCCGCCAAATGCATCAGCGCCATGGAACGCCCCAGCTCCGCGCAATGGTCGGGCGTAATTTTTTTCACGGACATCCCTTTTAAAAACGTCGTGATGCACGCCTTCTTGCCGCACAGATCCCGCAAAGCGGCGCCGTCGCGCGCCGCAACGGGCAAAGGACAATTAAACCCTTTCGATGACAAATGCTCCATCAGATCCAAAAAATACGGAAGTTCGGCGGGATTCGAACGTTTTTCATACAAGGTCAGGATATATTGCCCTTTATCCGTATGGAGCAGGTAATTCGTGTTTTCGACCCCTTCCGTAATACCGTGCAAAGAATGAATTTCCCCGATATCGTAATCATTCAGGAACGGTTCCAAATCGTCGTCGGTCACTTCGGTATAAACGGCCATTACTTTTTAATCTCCTTATGCCAGTGCGGCAGGAAGCGGGAAACGGACTTTTTCCTCCACTTCCGTATGTTCGAACAGGGTAACGTCAAAATGATTGCGCAGCTCGGCAATGACTTCCTCGACAAGAATCGCGGGCGCGGACGCCCCCGCCGTGATGCCGAGCGTTTTAACGCCTTCCAGCTTTTTCCAGTCAATCTCAGCCGCCCGCTGAACCAAAACGGAACGCGCGCATCCCGCTTCCTTGGCAACTTCGACCAAACGTTTGGAATTTGACGAATTCGGCGCGCCGATAACCATCAGCAAATCGCACCGCTTCGCGATCGCTTTGACGGCGCGCTGGCGATTCGTCGTCGCATAGCAAATGTCGTTCTGATGGGGTTTGACAATATGGGGGAACCGTTTCCTCAACGCATTCAACAGCCCTTCCGTCTCATCAAGCGACAAAGTGGTTTGCGTCACGTACCCCAGCTTTTCCCCCCAGCTTTCGGGAATTTCGTTGACCTGTTCGACCGTCGAAATCAAAAGCATTTCGCCGTCGGGCACCTGCCCCATCGTTCCGATAACCTCGGGATGCCCGGGATGGCCGATCAAAAGCGTTTTTCGCCCCTCGGCATAATTCCTTTTGGCTTCCTTATGAACCTTTTCCACCAAAGGACAGGTCGCATCCAAGGTTGTCAAGCCTCTGCGTTCGGCCTCTCTGATAACGGAAACGGGAACGCCGTGAGCGGAAAAAACGACGACGGCGCCGTCGGGCACTTCGTCAAGCTCGTTGACAAAGATCGCCCCTTTATCCGCCAAATTTTGCACGACGAATTTGTTGTGCACGATTTCGTGGCGGACATAGACGGGCGTTCCGAATTTTTTCAAAGCCTTTGAAACAATTTGAACGGCTCGGGTAACGCCGGCGCAAAAACCGCGCGGCGACGCCAAAACAACGGTCATGGCGGGCAAAGACGACATTTGTTCTTCCTTAATCTGATGCATTCGCAGACTTTTGCATACTTTTTGAAAACGGTAAAGAGGGCGGAAGCGAATTATTTTCAAAAAGGCGCCCGAAAGTATTTTTTCTTGCGTCCAAGTATGGTATATAAAATAAAATTTTTTGTTTTTTACGTTCAATTTTCCGTTCCTTAAAGGAGGATACATGGTTTCTCATAAAAATATGGCGAATGCGTTGCGTTTCCTGGCTGCCGAAGGCGTGCAGAAAGCAAATTCGGGGCACCCCGGAATGCCGATGGGAATGGCGGACGTCGCCACCGTTTTGTTCACGAAATTTTTGAAATTCGACGCTTCCGCGCCGCATTGGGCCGACCGCGACCGTTTCGTTTTGTCGGCGGGGCACGGTTCAATGTTGTTGTACAGCCTGTTGTACCTGACGGGCTATAAACAGGCGACGATGGACCAGCTGAAAAGCTTTCGCCAAATGGGGTCCCGTATGGCGGGGCATCCCGAATACGGGCATCTGGAAGGCATCGAAACGACGACGGGCCCCTTGGGACAGGGCATTGCCACCGCCGTCGGCATGGCTTTGGCTGAAAAACTGTTGGCCGCACGCTATGGCAAGGATATCGTTGACCATTATACTTATGTCATTTGCGGCGACGGCTGTCTGATGGAAGGCATCAGCGAAGAAGCAATTTCGTTGGCAGGCCATCTGAAACTGAACAAAATGATCGTTTTATGGGACGACAACCGCATCACGATTGACGGCGCGACGTCGGTCGCCACCTCGACGGATCAGCGCAAGCGCTTTGAAGCCAGCGGATGGAACACCGATGCCGTCGACGGACATAACCCCGACGAAATCGCCGCCGCCATTGAAAAAGCAAAAAAATCCGACAAACCGACAATGATCGCCTGCCGCACGATTATCGGCTACGGATCTTCCAAAGAAGGAACGGAAAAAACGCACGGTTCGCCGATCGGCGCCGAAGATTTGTTGGCGGCGCGCAAAAAGCTGGGTTTTGAATACGCTCCGTTCGAAGTACCCGAGGACATCCTGAAAGAATGGCGCGCGGCAGGCGCTCGCGGCGAAGCGGAGCGTTCGGCTTGGGAAAAGCGCTTTGACGCCATGGATGCGGATAA
>CALXYE010000064.1 GCA_944392845.1 uncultured Alphaproteobacteria bacterium | reverse complement strand
CGGGCAGGTTCCTTTCCGCCGCAGGATCCGCGCGACAGTCGGGCGGCGGCATCATGTCGGGCGCATCCGTTTCTATCAGCAACCGTTCGGCGGGGACGGCTTTGATCAGGGCGTGCGCCTTATGCCTGTTCGGATAAACGGCGGCGCCCGAAAATGAAAAATAGCCGCCGCGTTCGGCTAAAAAAGGAATCTCGGAGAGCGAACCTGAAAAAGAATGAAAAAGCAAGGCGGGGGGCAAAGAGCGTTTTTTCAACATCGGACAAAGCGCGCCGAACGCTTTGACGCAATGAATGACGCACGGGCGTTCAAGCTCCGTTGCCGCGTCCAGCTGGGCAAGAAAAACTTCTTTTTGGTCTTGGGCGGGATAGCGGGCATCAAGACCGATCTCTCCGACTTTCGCGCGCGCGCAACGCAAGAGCAGGCTTTTCAGCCGTTCGGGGTCATGAAGGGCGGCGTATTGCGGATGCGTACCCAAAAACGGGACGATGCTTTCGTCCGATTCGGCCGCTTTTAAAACGGCGTTCCAATCTTCGGGGCTTGCGGAAGCGCAAAAAAAGCGGCTGACGCCGACGGCGCGCGCCCGTTTCAGGACGTTGTCCGAATCGCTTTTGAAAAATTGCAGGTGGATGTGAACGTCCGTCAGCATGGCAAAAACTTTTGACCTCGAGGGATTTGTCCGTATAACCTTAAGGGAAAGCCGCATGATTTTAAAGGAATGAAATGAGGAAGGTTTTATTTTTATGCTTTTGCCTGTTTTTATCGGTACGGGCACGGGCGCAGGAGACGCCTCCCGTTTGCGCGGCCCGTTATCTATATGTCGATTCTTACGGGGAATGGGAGCTTGAGGGCGGCGAATGGGTGCTGCCGTTTCAATGTTCCGACGGTACGGAGGCTTCCGTTCGCGTCAATACGGAGGATCTGCCGAAGATCGGAGAAGACGTCTATTACGTCGTTTCGGAAAAAACGCTTCAAAATCCGTTTAAAAGGTTTGTTGTTCCCTGTACGGCTATGGCAAGATATTGCAATTACATGACTTTGCAAAAATATTTCGGAGTCAGGGAAGTCTTTTACCAATAAAGGAAACATATGAAAACGTCATTTGTTTTTGCTTTCTTTTCGGTCTTTTTGACGGTGTCCGAGGCGTTTGCCTTGCCGCGTTGCAATGCGGAGGAGGTCGGCGCTTCGTTTCTGGGAAGCTGGCGTAAGCCCGGCGGCAAGTGGGAATTGGGGTTTACCTGCGCGGGCGGAGAAAAGGCCAAAATCGGCATAGAGATGATAGAGGATATTCAATCGGACGACGGCATCTTTTTCGTGATGAAGAACGACGGTTCGCGGGAAGGCGAAGATTTTTACAACGACGCCTGCGAGGCGATCGCCGATTATTGTTCGACTTCGGGAGCGGAAGAAGAAAATCCTTTACGGGAAGCGGCGGGCGAAGATGAAAATATTCCGGAAGAAATTCCGCTGCCGGCTATAGAAGACCTCGATTTTTAAACGACGAAGCGCCATAATTTTTCGGTGCCGGCGGAAATGCCTATGCGCGGCGTCCTTTTGAACGGCAGCGTCAGTCCCGTGTCGGCAACGTAAAAGCCGTCCCCGACCGTCAGGTCTTCGCCGTTGTGTTCTTTGGTAATGCCGAAAAAACGGCACAGCTTTCCGGGGCCGTTCAGCTTTTTGTCGTCAACGCCGTCGGCGCGGACGCCGCGAATCAGGACGGCGGCGGGGAAGCCTTCGGCTTCGGTAACAAAATTCAGGCAATGGTACATGCCGTAAATGAAATAAACGTAAGTAATGCCCGCCTTTCCGTACATAACGGCGTTTCTTTGCGTTTTGCCCCGCGCCGCGTGACAGGCGGGATCATCTTCGCCGACGTAGGCCTCCGTTTCCGTAATAACGGCGGGCGTTCCCCGAAAAACCATCGTTTTTCCGATCAGCTCTTCGGCAACCGTCAGCGTGGGACGTTCAAAAAAATCCCTTTTAAGGCGTTGCATTTGCTTTTCCCGAAGAATTTGTTTATCGTTTTTCCGAGTGTACGAAGAAGGCGCGAATGTTTCAATACATAGCTTTTAACAAACCTTTCGGAATACTCAGCCAATTCACTTCCGAAGGGGGGCATGAGGGGCTGAAGTCTTTCGGTTTTCCCGAATGCGTTTATCCCGCGGGGCGCTTGGACCATGACAGCGAAGGCCTTTTGCTGTTGACCGATGACGGGCGCTTTGTCAAAAAACTGCTTTCCCCCTCGTTCGGCCATGAAAGGGGCTATTACGCTCAGGTGGAGGGGGAGGTTACGGAAGAGGCGCTGTCGAAACTTCGCAAGGGCGTCGTGATCGGCGGATATAAAACAAAACCCTGTCGGGCGGAAAGAATTGACGATCCGCTTTTTCCGCCGCGGGAACCTCCCGTGCGTTACAGAAAAAGTATTCCGACGTCGTGGATATCCCTGACTCTGACGGAAGGAAAGAACAGGCAGGTTCGCCGCATGACCGCCGCCGTCGGATTTCCGACCCTGCGTCTGGTTCGCGTTTCGATCGGACGGCTGGTTCTGGGGGATTTGGCGAGCGGCTCTTGGAAAAACGTCAAAAGATCGGATATCCTTTAATGAAAAAGGGCGGCGGGGAATAACGCATGAAGCAAAAGTTTTTTTTAAGCCTGAACGTTAAGATTCTGTTGATCATGCTGTTGGTCTTCGCGGGAATGTCAACGCTGTTTTTGTCGGCGTTCATGGCGAACTACGTCAACCAGATCGAACGCGAAGCCGTGCTGAGCCGCAAAAAAGCGGAACGAATATGGGAAATGTTCGAAGAAAACAACTGGTTGCGTCAGAATCTGAAGGAAGAATACCTCAGCAATATCGAAAATATCGTAACGGCTCCGAGCGCCGATGCCGTCGAAACGAATCAAACGCCCGAAATCGTCCGCCCGTCGTTGGTGAGCCAACAAGACCGCTTTTTTCAAATGAGGGGCGATTTGCTCCAAGACCTGAAAGGCATGCGGGAACGCGGCAAAAAAATGGAGATGCTGGGATACGTCGTTTTTTTCGCGGTCTTTCTGGTTATTATTGCTTTGCTGGTCTTATGGACGGTAATGCGCCGCCTGATTCTGTCGCCCGTTGAAGAATTGCTGAAAGCAACGAACGAAATATCGCAAGGAAACCTGAAAGCCCGTATTCCCAGGCATCCGAAACGTTCGAAACAGGACGAGCTTGACCTGTTGGCGCGCGATTTCAACAGAATGGCCGAAAATATCGAGGATTCCGTTGAAAAAATCGAAAAAAGCCGCCGATTTTTGCAAAACCTGATTGATACGCTTCCCGACGGCGTGCGTGTCGTTGACGATAATTTTGATATCATGTTGGTTAATAAGGCGTATGAAAAGCTTCACTATTCAATGCTTCCGCTGCCGGGAAAAAAATGCTACGCCGTGACGCTTGGGACGGATCGCCCCTGTACGTCGGAGGACAATCCCTGTCCTTGGGCTTTGTTGAATCAAAATCCGTCCAAACCGGTCAAAGTTATCCAGCGTTACTTTGACGGTAACGGAAAGGAAAGATATGCCGAAGTTTCCTGCGCCGTCCTTTCCTTCGCCTTGGACGGGGACAAGAACGTTCGCTGGATTGTCGAAGTTTTCCGTTCTTTGGAGCGCGACATCGTTTTTTCCCATCGCCAGAAACTTGCTTCCGTCGGCATGCTGGCCAGCAGCGTTGCTCACGAAATGCGCAATCCTTTGGGATCCGTCAGGCTGATTTTGGAAAACATCATGGATAAGGCGGACAAGCATCCTCTGCCCCCCGAGGATTTAAAACATTATTTGGGGCTGATTCATGATCAAATGACGTTTTGCATAGACGTCACCTCCCGCTTGTTGAAAATGTCCAGAAACGCCGAAGATGCCCGCTCTGCCGTCGATTGGAACGAGGTCGTCGGGGAAACGGCGTCCCTGCTGGAATATGAAGCTAAAAAAAGAGGCATAGAAATTGATGTGGAAACATCAAAAACCCCTGCCGTCGTGCAGGCTTCGGATGCCGAGTTGCGTATGGCGGCGGTTAACGTGATGCAAAACGCTTTTCATGCGACGGACGACGGCGGGAAATTGAATATTCGCGTCATTTCGGACAAGAATCGCGTCTCCGTTTCTTTTAAGGATACGGGGCGGGGGATTCCTCCCGAAAATCTGCGCCGCATATTCGAGCCCTTCTTTTCAGAAACGCCCGATAAGGAAGGGACGGGATTGGGGCTTGTCATTACTAAAAATATCATCGAAAAATTCGGCGGAAAGATTTTTGTGGAAAGTACGCCCGGTCGGGGAACGACGTTTACGTTCGTTTTTGAACGAACGGACGAGTAAAGTTTATAAAAAACGGCAGCGTTGTTTTATCCTTTTATGCAAAGGAGTCGAACATGTCGAAGACCTGAACGTTTCTCCGAGTGCCGTTAAGTCATGGCCGGATGCAAGCGGCGTTTCTAAAGTTTTGATTCATTTCGACACGGATGTTTCGGATCCTGCGGAAATCATCGCGGCCGTCGGAACGGATCCGAACGGCATGAATATTGACGAGGTTGTTTCTCCGATTGGCGGGGTCGCTTCGGAAAAAGAGCTTGCCGGCCTGACCGTTGCGGAGCCGATGCCCCGAACGGCAATTCGCATAAAAAATATGCTCTCAAGATTAGGGATTTTACCCTCTGCCTTTCGATACCCGTGCGCGCAAAATCGCGGCGGACGGACTGTTTCGCTCTTTTTTCGGAGAATTTGCTTCTTGTTTATGAGCATTTTTCCAAACGTTTATGTCCGTACCTTTCGGCGCGACCGTATTTCCTTTGGGTTTGGGGATGACGCCCTCGGGTTCAATCAGTTTGCCTACTCCGGAAAGATCCTGATTCTCGAAGGTCAGTCCGTTGCATTTCATTTTGCCGAAATCAAGCGTGCAACCTTCGGGCAATTTGACGTTACTCAAAAAAAGTACGTTACATTTTTTAGGGAAAATGAACTTGTCGACATTTGTCAGATCGCAAGCGGTCAAGCCTATTATTCCGGTGCAGTCGCTTAAGTCTAAGGTTTTCATTTCCTTCGGTGCGGAACAGCCCGTAAGAAAAAGATCCCCCGTAAAACGGACGGAAGGCGTTTCTTCGGGCAAGGTAACGGCGGAAAAGTTGGCGTTATTTATTTCATAATTATATTTTTTGTCGGCCTCCCGAAGCTCTTTAACGGAGCGCCCGAAAGCAAGTCCGTAAAGATCGGGCGTTAAAGAAACGGCATCGTTATCCAAGGCGGCGCTTTTCCTTTCATATGACGCCGCATAAGGCTCGGAGATTTGGCGATTCATACGTTCGACCATATAATCGTTCTTTTCGCTGACGTTATAAGGTGTATGCAATTTTGCAAATTTTTCCCAATCTTTTGAAATGTATCCGTTCGCATCGGCAATTTGAACGACTTTGCCGCCGACGTTCAAATATACGGCTGTCAGCGGATTCCTGTCGGGAAAAACCAGCGTTTCATAGTCGGGTCTGTTATCGGGATGACCGACGCATTCTTCCGAACCTTCGGGCTTTTCCACGCCCGCCATACCGTAATATTGTTGTCCTTCGCGTTCTTTGAATTCATAAATGAAACCGTAGGCTTTCCCGTTTACCTTTTTATATTTGAAGCCGGCGCCCTTTTCGCCGTCGGCGTATGTCGCCGCCATGGCAAAGTCTTTTGCGGCGTAGGCGGCATCCCTGGGGCGCCTGTGAAACGTCAGGGCATACGGTTTGTCGCCTAAAGTTGCTCCGCGGTATAATCGCCCCTTGACGGAAACGGGAGATACGGCCTGCATTTCATTTGAAGCCGAATTTAGCCGTTCGGCCAGAAAAAGATCAACGTCTCGTTCGTTCGGATTGTTTCGGGCAATGTCTATGATTTGGCCGTCATAGGTGTGGTCAACGGCGGGAATCAGATTTTGTCGCGAAACGGGCAGGGCGCGGCTTGTCGAAATGCCGTCGGCGTTCATGATTTCGAATATGTCCGCCGTTGCTTTGACGGCATCTTTCGGATTTAGGAAAGGCGAACGTATGCCCGTGCCGTCAACGACGAAACAGTCGAGGTCGTCCTTAACCCTTTTATCGTAATACGGAACGGCGTCAATACCGTTTGAACGGAGAAGTTTTACGATGTCGCCGACGTTTTTTTCGTTCGGATAAAGTCCTAAAGAAACGGAAACGGGAGCCGAAAGATCGTCAAAATGGTCGGAAAAGACGGCGCGGAGCTTTTCTTTGTCAGCGGAGCGGCCGATAGCGTCTTCTATATAGGATCTGCTTGTTATTGAATTTAACTTGGCCATCAAAGACATGGAAGACGCATCCGCCATGACGTTTTCTCCTTTTGAAATCTTTTTAAATGATAGCAAATTCATGTAACCGAGTCAAAAAAGGGCGAATTTAAAGAAACACCATTTTTTTGCTCGAACCGAATCTCCCGTTTTATTGTACGGCGCAAAACAGCTTTGCCCGAAATCAAAACAGAATTAAATAAAAACGATCTTACGCGCGACAAGTCTGAAAATAATTGTCGGGTTACATCGGTTAACAAAAAAATTACCTTAAAAAGTGCTTTTTGATAAAGGATGCGGCCTGTTATACGATTATCGGAATAACATTTCAAATACTTGGGAAGAAAAATTAAATTTTATAACATAAAATATATTAAGTTAAATGATTTTTAACAAATTTCAAATTAGTTATTTTTTTTTTTTTTTTTTTTTTT
>CALXYE010000063.1 GCA_944392845.1 uncultured Alphaproteobacteria bacterium | reverse complement strand
GGATACGACGACTCGGACGGTCAGGATGTCGCCGACCTTAGAGGCTCTCTTGTCCTTAAAAAATCCTTTCGATCCCGGACGCCACAGGGAATTTGCGTTGACGTAGGGCGTCTGCAGTTCTGGCATGGGCATGTCAACGGGTTTGTAATCCTTCTTCTTGACGGGATTTTCAATCTTGCTGAATTCGGGGGCTTTCCCCACGTCGGCCAAACGGCTGAAATAAGCGCATCCCGAAGCCGACAGGGCAAACGCCCCGACCAACCCCAGACGCGCCGCTTTCAAGAATATTGTTTTCATTTTCTTCCTCCCTTTGTTTCCGTGCCTTTAAGGCGAAACCGTGACCGTTTCGGGTCCCGTTACGACGCCTTGGACGACGGATTTGCTCTGCAGATTTTGAATGCGGACGGTATCTCCCAAACCGCCGTTTTCAAGAGCTTTGCCCTGCGCGGTGAGCATAATTCCCCCTTTTGTAAAGCTGATGGTCACGAATTTTCCTTTGGAAACCATGACCTGCGTACGCACGTCGTCGGGGTCGACGGGCGCTCCCGCCCTGACGCCGCGTTTGACTTCCTTGCCGATCAGATCTTCGATTCGCGCGGGCACTTCGTTACCTCTTAAAGAGTCCTCCCTGACCGACTTTAAGACGAGATCGCCTTCGGTGACGACCTGCCCGGCCGTCAGCGTTCGGCGCGCGACGGGCAGCTTGACGTACGGAACGGCCTTTCCCTTCAATTCGACCGTTCCCGCCGTTTTGCCGTCGGAAACGATTTCGGCCGTTCCCGAAACGGCATAGGTATCGGGCGCATAGACGGCATCCGATATTTTGATTTCATAAGAGGCTTCGGGCGGCAAAAAGACGCCGTAACGCCCCTTGTTCAAAGTAATGAGCGCGCTTTCCGGCATGCCTGCGGCGTGCAGGCTGTCCGCGAAAGCTTTGAGCAATTCGTCCTTTCCGACTTCGTTGGCGGCGCGACGGACGGTGATTTTGACGTTTTCGTTTTTCGCTTCCCAACGGATACCGTGGCGGCGTGCCAGCCTGTTCAGCCAATCCGCCGTCAGATCGACTTCTTTGCCTAAAGCGGGGGACGGTGCGACGGCTTTGCCTTCCGCCGCTTCGTCCAATCCGCCGAACAGGTCTCCCAAAAGGATGTAGTCTCCGTCAACGACGGCCTTATCCTTCAAAGAAACGGGCAGTTCCATAATATCGTGAACTTCGGCGGGTTTTGTTTCGGAAACGGGCTCTTCGTCCCACAGGCCGTCGCCCGCCGCCGTTTCGTAAAACGGCAGGACGCTCAACAGCAGGGCAAGAAAAACGCGTTTCGTCATCTTAAAGCCTTTCTTTAGGATTTCAGCTGGTTGATCGTGGACATCATCTGGTCGGACGTCGTGATGACCTTGGAATTCATTTCATAAGCGCGCTGGGCGCTGACCAGTTCGGTGATTTCCGAAACGACGTTGACGTTCGAGTTTTCAAGAAAACCCTGCAACGTCGTTCCGAAGCCCAATGCTCCCGGAACGTCAACGTTCGGATCGCCCGAAGCGTCGGTTTCAATGAATAGGTTGTCTCCGATGGCTTCCAATCCCGCTTCGTTGGGGAAGTTCGCGATTTCCAGCTGGCCGACGTTGACCAGTTCGGTCTGTCCGTCAACCTTGACCCAGACTTCGCCCGAACCGTTGATCGTGATGCCCGTGACGTTTTCGGGAATGTTGATTCCCGGCTGGACGGCATAGCCGTCGTGCGTTACCAGATCACCGTCGGGGCTGAGCTGGAAAGATCCGTCGCGGGTATAAGCCATGCCGCGGTCGCCCGGCAGTTCGATCTGGAAATAACCGTTTCCCTGAATGGCCAGATCAAGCGTGTTGTCGGTGCTCAGAACCGTTCCGTGTTCGGAAATGCGGTACACGGACGCCGTCTTGACGCCCAAACCCAGCTGGACGCCCGCGGGGACGATCGTTCCCGAATCGGACGAGCTGGCGCCGACGCGGCGCATGTTTTGATACAAAAGGTCGTGAAATTCGGCGCGGCGGCGGGAATACGCCGTCGTGTTCATGTTGGCGATGTTGTTGGAAATGATTTCAACGTTTGTTTGTTGGGCCAGCATGCCCGTCGCACCGATATGAAGAGATCTCATGGTTTTCTCCTTCCTTTATAAACTTATTGTCCGCCCGCCCGCGCATAGGCATGGATGGCGTTTTGGCGTCGCGAATGTTCCGTGTCGATCATCATTTGGACGTTTTCGTATGCGCGCTGCAGCTTGATCATGCGCGCCATTTCGACGACGGCGTTGACGTTTGATTTTTCGATCATGCCCTGTTCGACCGACGGCGTGACGACGGTTTCGTTGTTGCCTTCCGCGTTTCGAAACAGCGTTCCGTAAGTGGCGCGAAGTTTTTGTCTGTCGTCGAATTCAACGACCTGAAGCGTCGCCACGGGGCCGTTTTCCGTCGAAACGGAGCCGTCGCGCGCGATGTTGATTTGCGTTTCCTGAGGAGCGATGAAAATAGGATTGTCGTTCGTATCCAAAATCGCATAGCCGTTGCCGTTGACAATCATGCCGTCGGGATTAAGTTTGAACTGTCCGTTTCTGGTGTACTGACGGCCCTGCGGCGTATCGACGACGAAATATCCGTCTCCGTGAATGGCGACGTCCAACGGATTCCCCGTTGAAGAGAACGCCCCTTCGGTAAAATCGCGGACGATGCCGAAGTCGTGCGTAAAGGACAAACGGTCGTCAATCAGCTTTTCGTCGGTCTTACTGCGCGAGAGGTGTTCCGTGAAGTGAGCTTCAACGCCCTTGTAGCCCGCCGTATTGACGTTCGCCAGATTGTTTGACACCATGTCCAGCTGGTTCCACAGACTGGTTTGGCGGGACAAAGCGATATAAAGCGTGTTTTTCATGGCTCGTTTCCTTTCGTCGGAAAGTCTTGCAAAACGTAATGCAATATGCGTGCCAATTTTTTTATCGGCGGAATGCTTGAAAAAAAGTCCGCATGAAAATATGTTTCGTCATAACCTGTTATTAACGAAAAAGGGTTATAAGTAAAAAATACGATAAGTTTTTAGGGGCTTAAAATATGGCGGAAGAAAACAAAAACGACATTGCGGCCGACGGTTCCGGAATCGATTCGGGGATAGAGGCCGGCGGCCATAAAAGAAAGATCGTTATGCTTTTGATGCCGATTCTGTTGGTGATCGGCGCCGTCGTCGGCGTTTATTTTTCCGGCATTACCGATTCGCTGTTTGTCCCTTCGGAAAAGGCGGCGCGGGAGTCGGACGATTCTCCCGAGGTTGTTGAAGAGGGGCGCGTGAAAAAGGGCGCCGAGGCCTTTTACGATTTACCCGAGATATTGGTCAACCTGTCGGGAAAACCCGGGCAGAAGCCCGTTTATTTTAAAGTCAAGGTCGCGCTTGAGCTGGAATCGCCCGAAGATGCGGCAAAGGTCGACATGCTGTTGCCGCGCGTCGTGGACAGCATGCAGTTTTATCTGCGCGAGATGCGTATTGAAGAACTGCAGGGGTCAATGGGGACGTACCGTTTGAAGGAAGAGCTGCTTGACCGTTTGAACAGGGTTCTCGCGCCGACGAAAATCAACGAAGTCCTATTGAAAGACGTTTTGATTCAATAAACGATGGAACGAAAGCCGATGGCCGAAGAGGAAGACAATAAAGAAAACATGCCGCCGAAAGAACCCCTGTCGGGCGAATGGGACGCCGTCGCGACCGACGGGATCGGCGATGCCGAAAACGACGACCCCTTCGCCGAGGACGTTCCGGCATCCAGAATGCTGAACCAGGACGAAATCGACAGTCTGCTGGGATTCAGTGAAGAGGCCGTTGAACAGTCGGCGCAGACGGGCATTCAGGCGTTATTGAACTCTTCTACGGTTTCTTACGAACGTTTGCCGATGCTGGAGATCGTGTTCGACCGTTTGGTTCGCATGATGTCCACGTCTTTGCGTAATTTTACTCAGGATAACGTCGAAGTCACGCTGGACAGCATTGTGTCTTTGCGTTTCGGGGATTATTTGAATTCCGTGCCCCTGCCCGCCATGATGACGGTCTTTAAGGCGGAAGAATGGGATAACTACGGGCTTTTGACGATTGATTCCTCCCTGATTTATTCAACGGTTGACGTTTTGCTGGGCGGTCGTCGCGGTACGGCGGCGATGCGCATTGAAGGCCGCCCCTACACGACGATTGAACGTAACCTGATCGAACGGATGATTCACGTCGTTTTGTCCGATTTGTCCGCGGCGTTTGATCCTCTCAGTCCCGTTACTTTCCGTTTCGACCGTTTGGAAACGAATCCGCGCTTTGCGACGATTTCGCGTTCGTCAAACGCGGCCGTCGTGGCGAAGTTGCGCATTGATATGGAGGATCGCGGCGGGCGTTTGGAACTGTTGTTACCGTACGCGACTCTGGAACCCGTGCGCGAACTTTTGTTGCAGATGTTTATGGGCGAAAAGTTCGGGCGGGACAGCATTTGGGAAACCCATCTGGCGGAAGAGCTGTGGCTGACCGAGGTTGACGTCAGCGCCGTGCTGGATCGTCAGATGATCCCCTTAAAAAAGGTTTTGAACTGGAAGGTCGGTTCGCGCCTGTTGCTGAATGCGACTCCCGAATCGGAAGTCGAACTTTTGTGCGGGGACGTTCCGATGTTTTATGGACGGATGGGGCGCAAGGCGTCCCACATCGCCGTTCAGATAGAAGATAAGATCAAGCGGCAGAAGGAATAAAGTCATGTCGGTCGAAGTGTTGCTGAACGTCGTCGTCATCTGTCTTTTGGTGCCGACGATCATATTTGCCGTGATTTTGAACAAGCGGCTGGAAGTTTTGCGCGGCAGCCGCGCCGATCTGGGACGGTTGATCGAAGCGTTTAACGAAGCGACGACCCGCGCCGAAGCGGGGATTCCCCGCTTGAAACAGGCGGCGGACAGTACGGGCAGCCATTTAAAGGAGCAAATTCAGAAAGCGCAGATTCTGCGCGACGATTTGGCGTTTATGATCGAACGCGCCGAAAGCACCGCAGGCCGTTTGGAAACTCAGGTGCGTACCGCTCCCGCATTTTCGGGCGTTGAGGCGCCTCTTGCCGCCGCGCCGAAAAAAGCGGAACCCGCCCGAAAGCGCCCCTTGGCGGAAGATCCCGAAGAGATCATGTCTTCGGCTCTTTCCGTTGCCGAGGGCATTTTGCGCGAAAATCCCGTGGACGATCCCAAGCCGGCAAAGCGGCGGCGGGCGTCTTCCGTATCGTTCGCCGGCAGCGACGACGAGCGTTCCGAGGCCGAACGCGAGCTGTTAAAAGCGTTGCAGTCGATGCGATAGGAGGGGCGGATGGCAAAACCTGAAAAACAAACCTCCCGGACGGAAAAAACGCGCAAAGGGGCGCCGAAAAGAAAAAAAGCCCGTTTTCGCCTGTTGCCTTTGGTGATCTTTTTTTCCGTGTTGATGCTCAGCGTGCGCGTCGGCGTCTTGTGGCGCAGTTTGTTCTCTTTGGAAGCGCAGGAAGAGCTGACGGCGTCGTCTCCCGTAGCGGTCGGCCGCGTTCAGGCCTTGGCGGAGGAAATACCCGCGGATGAAACGTCAAAGGTTTCCGAGGCGGTCAGGGGGGCGCCCGTCCGTCCCGCCGATTCTTCGTTCAGCCAATCGGAACTGGAGGTTTTGCAAAAGCTGGCGGAGCGTCGCGAGGAATTGGACAAACGCGCCCGCTTCATCGAGCAACAGGCCGCCGTCTTAAAGGCTGCCGAGGCGCAGATTGACGCGAAAATATCGAAATTGAGGGAACTGGAGGCTTCGATCAAAGATTTGGTCGGCGCGTACGATAAAAAGGAGCGCGAACGTTTAAACAACCTGGTCAAGATCTATTCGGCGATGAAGCCCAAGGATGCCGCGCGTCTGTTCAATGAAATGGACATGGGGCTTTTGACGCGTTTGTTTGAACGAATGAAGGAATCCAAGTCCGCGCCGATTCTGGCGGCGATGGACGCGGCGAAGGCGACGGCGCTGACTTCGGAGCTGGCAAACAAGAAAAAATTGCCCGGTTTCGAGGTTTCCGAGGACGTTTCGGACAATAATTCCGCCGAAAACGGAAATTGATGCTTTTATAAAAAATAAAGATAACTTACACTGCATTAATGCTTTCATTTTAACGGGGAAGATTGATGCCTGCGGATAAACGCATGAACGTGCTGATTATTGATGATTATCAAACGATGCGGGGAGTCATCCGCAATCTGTTCAATCAGCTGGGCTTTCACAATACGTTTGAAGCCGCGACGACGGACGAGGCCGCGCGCCTTTTGAAGGAAAAGGGGCCGTTCGGGCTGGTCGTTTTCGATTGGCATACGGGACCTGCGGACGGCGGCGATTTTTTGGCCGCCGTGCGTTCCGAGGAAAAAACGAAGAACGTTCCCTTTATTTTGGTCAGTTCCGAAAGCGGCAAAGAACAAACGGAAGCGATGAAAAAGGCGGGAGCGGCGGATTTTATGGCCAAACCCTTTACCAAAGAAACCCTGCGCAAAAAAATGGCGGGGCTCTTCGGGGATATTTGATCGTTTCGGCGGGCGAAAAACGGACGCGGCATGGTGAAGAGCAAAACGTTTCTGACGGTTCTTTCGGCGGTATGGCTGTTTGCCGTACGGGTCGCCGCCGCCGCTTCTTTGACCGTTTCGCCTTCCGTCAGCGACGGCTTTTCGCGGATTGAATTCAAATGGGAATACCCGACGGAATACCGCGTGTCGAAATCCGACGGCCGTTTGGACGTATTCTTTTCCCGCGAAATTGACGCGGACGTCGGCGTCATTCGCCGCGCTTTGCCTTCTTCCGTCCGCTCGGTGTCCGAAGGACGGGATAAAAAAAGCCTTTCTCTTATTCTTTCGCGTCCCTTTCTGATACGCGATTTCGGCACCGAAAAATCTTTGACGGTTGATCTGCTCGGGACGGACGATCCGAAAATACCCGTTCCTTCGCGCGTATCCGCGGAACGCTATGTTTCCGCAACTCCGTCCCCCGTCCGCGCCGCTCCTGCCGTTCCTTCGCCCGTCGTGCGGCGCTCCGCTTCCCTCAGGCCGCTTTCCCTGTTCGCCGTCCAACGTCCCGAACATGACCAGATCGTATTCGTATGGAACAAAAAAACGCCCTTTTCGCAAAAAACGGAAAACGGCGCTTACGAAATTTCTTTCAATACGCCGCTTTCGGCCGATTCAGTCGATCTGCGCCAAGTTATGTCCGTTTTGCCGAAAGAGATGCAAAACTGGCGTTTTTCTTCAAGAAACGGCAAGCTGTCCTTGAATGTTCCCTTGCCGAACGGGTATGCGGCGTCGGCCGAAGAACGCGGGCGTCAGGTTTATTTAACGCTGACCCGCCCCGCAGAACGTCCTTCCGTTTTTCAAACAAAGAAAAAGCCTGCGGTTGCCGAACCCGCTCCCGTTGAAAGGAAAGAGGCGTTAAAGCCGCCTCCCGTTTCCGTGCCGCTTCCGGCGGAAGACAAACCTTCCGTTCCCGAAGAAGGCGCTGAGGCTCCGCCTTATTCCGCCGAGCAGGAAACCGTGCGTCTTGTGAACGTTTCCGATCCTTTGGGATTTTCGGAAAAGGAAAAAACGGAGGAGGAAACGCTGTCTTCTCCCGCCGCTTCGGGGTACAGGAGCGTGACGCTCAGCTTTTCGTGGCCGCGCATGACGGGAGCCGCGGCATTCAGGCGCGACGGCTATTTATGGGTCGTTTTTGACAGGAAAAGCGAGTTTCATTTCGATACGGAATTGGAGTTGAACAAAGACATCATTCACGAAATGGTGCAAATTCCCCATTCCCATGCGACAATTCTGCGTTTTGTAACGGCGGAAGGTTATAATCCGAGCTTTCGCCGCGAAGGGTTGCTGTGGATTTTGGATTTGATGTATCAGCCGTTGCGCCCCCGCCGAAACATAGAACTGGTTCTGCAGCGTAAAACGCCATTCGGTCCGCGCATTTTTATTCCTTTGGTCGAATTGTCGCAGGTGATTCCCCTGATTGATCCCGAGGTCGGCGACCTGATATACATCGTTCCCGTTTTCTCTTTGGGAAAGGGGTTGCCTCATTCGCGTTCGTTCGTTGACGCGTCTTTCCTGAGGACGGCTCAGGGGATCGTGGTCGTTCCGAATATCGAAGACTTAAACGTTTATGCCAGCACGGCGGGCGTTGAAGTCAGAGGGCCCAAAGGCGGAATGCGCTTTTCTTCGGAAGACGTACTGGCCTATATGGCGAAGTCCTCCGTAACCAAAAATCCTCTCGCGCAAATATTGGACGTCGGCGTTTGGGGCGGCGATGCGCCGAATTATGCCGAAGCTTTGAGGATGAAACAGGCTGACGTCGTTTCGGCTTCGGAAAATGAAAAGCCTTTGGCGCGTTTGGCTTTGGCGCGTTTTTACTTCGCGAACGGCATGTTCCCCGAAACGTTGGGCGTTCTTCGCGTTCTGACGGCGGACGCTCCCGCTTATGCTAAAGAGCCTGCCGTATTGGCGTTGCGCGGCGCGGCTAATTTCATGATGATGCGCTACGGCGAAGCGATGAAGGATTTCGCGTCGCCCGAACTCGGCGGAAACAACGCGGTCGATTTTTGGCGCGCGGCAACGTTGGCGGCGACTTCGGTTACGCCCGAACGTTATTTGGCTCCCATGAAAAACAATATGGGCATTCTTCAGGCCTATCCGCAATCGGTAAAAACCAGACTGGCTTTGGCAGGGTTGCATTCCGCCGTTGCGGGCGGCGACGGTTTCGCCGTTCAAAACTTTATGGAAGCGGCGTTTAATCCCCAAAACACGAATGCGGAGAACTCCGAAATCACTTTTTATCACGCGTTGTGGCAGGAAAATTCGGGGATGTATAACCAAGCCGTTAAGGAAATGACGGTCTTGGCGGACGGAAAGGATTATTATTTCCGCGCCATGGGCGGGCTGGAAAAAATCCGTATGCAGACCCGAATGGACGAATTGACGCCCGACCAACGCATTGCCGAACTTGAAAAGCTGATGTACGCTTGGCGCGGCGACGCGTTCGAGTACAATCTGATGACAATGCTGGTTGCGGCGTATCAGGATCAAAAGGATTATTCAAAAGTCCTGCACCTGCTGAAAGATATGCAGATCCGTTTTCGCGATATGCCCGAAAGCAAAGGGATTCCTCCTTTAATGGAAGACATTTTTCAACGGCTTTACCTGAATGATGACGAGGAACTCCTTTCTCCCGTTAAGGCGATTGCTCTTTATAACGAATTCAGCGATCTGACGCCTTCCGGTGAAAAAGGCGCCCGCATCGTTCGCCGTTTGGCTGACCGGTTAGTGGCGATTGACCTGCTTGAACCTGCCGCGTCGCTTTTGGAAAAAGAGGTCGTCAAACCGATCGGAGCGAAGGAAAAGGGCTTGATCTATACGCGGCTGGCTTTGATCCGACTGTTGAACAAAGAACCCGAAAAGGCTTTAAAAGCCGTTTCCGAGAGTGATAAACTCCCCTTTTCCGATAAAGTCGCCGCACAACGAAAATATATAAAGGCAAAAGCTCTGGCCGATTCGGGAAAAACCGGCGAAGCGGGCGCTCTGCTTGAAGGGGACGAGGCTCCCGAAGCAAAAATGTTGCGCGCCGAAATTTATTGGCAGGCCAAAGATTGGGGCAAGGCGGCAGACGCGATGAAATACCTGGTTTCCAGACCGACTCCCGGCGTGCCTTTGACGCCTGAGGAGGCTCGGCGCGTTCTGAATTGGGCGACGGCGTTGCGTTTGGCGGGCAGGGCAAAGGTTGTCATACGCCTGCGCGAAAACTTTCTGCCGTACATGAAAGATACGGCATTGGCTCAACCGTTTGATTTTATCACGCAGGCGCCTCAGCAGGGGCTGATGGATTACCGAACCGTTTCCAAAGAAATAGAGGCGGCGGAAAATTTCCATTCGTTTGCTAAGGATTATATCGATATTTTAAAAACACAGGGGCTGAGCAAGGCGGTTCAGTAAACGCGAATGTTTGACGAAATACAGGAAAAATCAAGGGATTTCATTTCTTCCGTTCAGGAAAAAACTCAAGCAGTGTCGGATTCGATCACTTCTTTGAATCAGGATGTTCAGGATATCCGCGAGATCTTTGTCGAAACGCGGGATACCGTCGGCGGGATTTTCGGATTTATGGGGAAAGAAACGGCGCTTTTGTTGCTGTTCACTTTTTTGTTTCTGTTCGTCGTCAATCTGATTCCTTTCTTCTTTTTTGATAAAAGGACGCGTTATTATGTCGGAATTGCCTTCGGCGTGATTTTGGGGGCGTATTTTGACTATGCTTACTTCGCGATCGGCAAATTCGTGTTCATTATGCTGATTCCCGTGGCCTTTGAATATTTGCTGGTTTCAACGTTCAAAGGGGCGAAAAGCCTTGTCGTCGGCGCATTTAAGCGCGCCTGTTTTTTCGTATGGGGCTTGATAAAACTTCCCTTCCAAACCATCTTTTTTAGAAAGAAGGAAAAAGAAAAGGAAGAAATAAAAAAGTCGAATGAGGATGAAAAAAGTATAGAATAAAGAAACCCGATATCCGAAAAGGATACCGGGTCAAGTTAGGTAGAAAGCCTTTCCCCGTTTCCGAAAAGCGGCACTAACAACTTTTGCAGGGGAGTTATGCCTCTTAACGGTCCGGGAGAGGAGACTTAAAAGATAAAAACAACGTTTTCAGCCGCGGTTCGCGCCGTAACTGTAAAGCGCCCGTTTTTACAGTTCTTAGATTAACTCCGAAAACGGAAACGTTTAACAAATAATTTCCGTTTTCGGATGCGACGGATCGTAATAGGGATGTTTTTATCTTTAACGTCTTTACTTCTGCCCAAAGTGAGGGAGAATGACAAAGACAGCGAAGATTGCGGAACGGGATAATTCTTTTCATTCCCGTCTGGCCTTGTTGATCGGGACGGAAGAACCTTTCCGCTGGGCGAAACGGATCGGGATTCCCGCCGGTACTTTCGCCAGGATATGGAAAAACGGATCCGTTCCGAAACAGGAACATCTGTGCCGTATCGCCGAAAAGACGGGCGCTTCTTTGGATTGGCTTTTGATGGGAAGAGGAGTTCCCGATTTTGAACGAATGACCGACACGCCGACTCCCGTTTCTCTCGTTTCCGTTACCGAATTGGCAAATTGCGGATTGGAACAGGGATGGTACAACGAAACGGCCCTCGGTTATAAAATTGCGGTGCCGTCATTTCTGAAACCCGAGGGCGGATTCGCCGTTTTATGCAAAGGAATGTCAATGGTTCCCGCGGGAATTCCCGACGGAAGCCTTTGTATCGTTTCTCCGAAAAAGAAGCCCGAAGCGGGAAAAGCGGTTTTGCTGAGAACGAAATCCTTTGTTAAAGGGAAAGAGGTTGAACTTTCCACGATCAAGCTTTTTGAAAAAGCGGATTCGAACGCGGTTTATTTAACGGGCTGGCTGAATCCCGATGATACGGGATCTCAAAGCCCCTTTTCGGAAAGAAGATCCCTGTCCCGCGTGACGATGATTGCTCCCGTTTGCTTTGTTTTGGACGGAATCGATTCGAAAGAGCTTTTCGATTCGGGAATCGACAGCCAAATGAGGCTTGACGAAGAACTTTTGATTGATTGTTTCGAAGTGCTGCGTCCGCTTTATAAGAAAACCGATTCCGACAGATTCGCAAGGATGTTTGCCTGCCTGTATCGCCAATGTTTGGAAACGGGAAGGAGAGACATGAAAACGACGGCGGAGCTTATGCGTATAATCGGCGGAAATCCTTGAGTTTTTCCCGAATTTTAAAAAAAATAAAAATTTTAAAAAAAAGATGTTGACGACATGCGCGTATGCTTTTATAAGGGGCGTCGCTCCTTGAAACAAGGAGCAAAAAAAAGTGAAAAAGGAATTGACTTGTATGGGTCATTTTTGATAAAACGCTTTTTGCTGACTTTTGTCGGTAGGAGATATTAGTAATAGAGTGAATAAGTGGAAGAGAGAGGATGCACGGGCAGCTGGCTTGAGTTATGAAGGCGAGCAGTTTTAGTGCATCGGAAAATGCAATGGGTTACGTTGTTTCCTGAGAGGGGG
>CALXYE010000062.1 GCA_944392845.1 uncultured Alphaproteobacteria bacterium | reverse complement strand
GGACGCTATTCCCTGTGGTCGGCGATCGGATTGTCCATTGCCGTCGCCGTCGGTTTTGAGAATTTCGAAGAGCTGCTGACGGGCGCGTTTGAAATGGATGAGCATTTCCGCACGGCCCCCCTGAACGAAAACATCCCCGTCATTTTGGGCGTTCTGGGCATTTGGTATCACAATTTCTTCGGTGCCGAAGCTTATGCCGTCCTGCCTTACGACCAGTACCTGCACCGCCTGCCCGCCTATTTACAGCAGGCCGACATGGAATCAAACGGCAAAGGCGTCACCAAAGAAGGAAAACCCGTTTGCTACACGACGGGGCCGATCCTGTTCGGAGAACCGGGAACGAACGGACAGCATTCGTTCTATCAGCTGATTCACCAAGGCTTTGACCAGCCACGCGCGCGCCGTTTGAGCGTTTGTCAGCGTTTCCTGCGTTGTGAAAGTTTTGGAGGCCACGATAAACAGCGTCGTTTCGGGATTCAGGCGTTTCAGCGTTTCCGCCATATGCGTTCCGTCGACGTTGGATACGAAATGTACGTTCAGGCCGTCTTTGGCATAGTGTTTCAAAGCTTCGGCGACCATCACGGGGCCCAGATCCGACCCGCCGATACCGATGTTGACGACGTCCGTGATTTCTTTGCCCGTTTCGCCTTTCCATTCGCCCGAACGGACGGCGTTTGAAAATGTTTTCATCTTTTCGTGAACGGCTTTGATTTTCGGCATGACGTCTTTGCCGTCCACGAACACGGGACGGTCGGAACGGTTACGCAATGCGGTATGCAGAACGGCGCGGTTTTCCGTCGTGTTAATCTTTTCGCCCGAAAACATTTTTTCGCGCATTTGTTCGACGCCCGCTTCCTTCGCCAACCCGATCAGCAGGTCCATCGTTTCCTTCGTGACGCGGTTTTTGGAATAATCAACCAAAAAGTCGCCCAGCGAAACCGAGAATTCGTTAAAGCGTTCGGGGTCTTCGGCGAACATGTCGCGCATATGCAGGCCGCGAACGGCGGCGTAATTCTTTTCCAACGCTTTCCAAGCGTCCAAATCCGTTAAAGACATCGTGTTTTTTCTCCGAAAAATAAAGTTTGCTAAAGATTAGCAGGTTTCCCGACGACAACAAAGAACAAACTTTCGGGATGCATGATCCTTTTGGCCGTCTTTTTGGCATCGTCAAGCGTTACGGCTTCGATCAGGGCGTTGCGCTTTTGCAGGTAATCCTTGGGCAGCCCGAAGTATTGCATTCTCGTCAGATAGTTCGCCAAGGCGGGAGTCGACGAAAACGTCAGGGGAAACGATCCCGTCAAATAGGTTTTCGCGTCCCGAAGCTCTTTTTCGGTCGGACCTTCTTCCGCCATTTTTCGCCATTCGTTTTTTATAACGTCAACGGCTTCTGCCAGCTTAGAGTTTTCGGACGCGGCGGCGCCGATAATCATCGGAGCGCCGTGCCGCACCGACAGCGTCGCGCCGACGCTGTACGCCAGCCCTTTCTTTTCCCGGACGGCGTTGAACAGACGCGATGACATGCCTCCGCTGCCGAAAACGTGCATCATGACCAGCGCGGAATAAAAGTCGGGATCGTCGCGGGCGATGCCCTTATGACCGAAAATCGTCGCGCTTTGAGGGATCGCCATCGTTAAAACGTCAATTCCCGCCTTTCTTTCGGGCGAAAACGCGGGAACGGGGAGAACGGCCGATTCTTCGGGCAAACCGCCAAGCGCGCCGTCCAACAGGGGGATCAGCTCCTTTTCCGATATGTTTCCCGCAACGCTGACAACGATGTTGTCTTTGGCAAAGCGCGTTTTGACGAAACGTTTCAGATTCGATCGCCCGACGGCTTCAACGCCGTCCCTTTCGGGCAGAATGCGCGAATACGGATGCCCTTTGAAAATCAAACGGTTCCAGCGTTTCTGCGCCATGGCTTCGGGTCGGCCCTTTCTTGCTTCGATAACGGCATACATCTGTTCCTTGACGCGTTTGACCGCCTTTCTGTCAAAGCGGGGCTTCGTCAAAGACAAACGGAACAGGTCGAAGGCCTCTTCCTTATATTCGGGCAAGGTCGTCAAAGACGCCGTAACGCTGTCCGCATCGGCGTTGAAAGAAATGTCAATGCCTTTTTGAGCCTTGATCTCTTGGAACTCTTCCGCGTCATAAGGACCCGCCCCTTCGTCCAGAAGGGAAACGGCCAGCTCCGTTAATCCCGTCAAACGTTCGGGATCGGATGCCGAACCGCCGCGAAACAAAACGGATGCGGAAATCAGCGGGGCATCCTTTTCCTCAACCAGCCAGACCTTTATGCCCTTCGGCGTAACAAATTCTTTAATTTCGGGAGCGTTGAAGGGGACGGGGCGAATTTTCGGCAGTTCGGCATTCGCCGCAGGCCGCAACACCCTGATCTTTGTCGGCCGTTTGACGACGGCGGACGGTTCTGAAAACGCCCGGCAGGGAAACAGAAGAAGAACGGAAAACAATATGGCCGTAACTTTTTTCATTTCGCGTCTCCTTCGGGCATTAAAACGGTCGTTGCGGAAGGGGCGGATGTCAGCATGGTTTTTAGTGCTTCGGCGACTTCTTCGCGCGTTACGGCGGAAATGTCTTCCTTCCATTGTTGCAACCGCTCCAGCGGAAAGCCCGTAACCCTTACGCGGCCGACCAAATTTGCCGCCGTTTCGGGATTGTCGTTGACGTATTCCAGACCTGCGACCAGGCGGGCCTTTGCTTTTTCCGTTTCCTTTTCTTTGACGGCGAAGGAAGACAAAAAGGCGTCAATCCCTTTTTCCAGCTTTTCCGCGGAATCGGCGTCCCCCGTAACGGCGGAAACAACGAAAGTCGTCATCCCCGGCGCAAAGCCGTCATAATAGGCGTTCGCCGCGCGCGCCGTTTCATCGCGGACGACGAAACGCTTGTACAACGCGCCGACGTGCGTCGCTCCCAACATTTCCGCCAAGACGGCGTAAGCGGGCGCTTTTTTTCCGCCGTCGCTCATATAGGAGGGGACGATGTATTCCTTCGCGAAGGTATAGACTTTGACCTGCGGATGCGTCATTTCCAAACGTACGCCGACGGGGTAGGGGGGCTGAGGCATTCTTTTGTCCGCAACGGCGCGGCGGGGCGGAATCCCGCCGTAATATTTTTCCGCCAAAGGCCTGAGCTCTTCGGCCGAAATGTCTCCCGCGACGATCAGAATCGCGTTGTCTGGGGCATAGTGTTCTTCGTAAAACCGTTTTACGTCGTTTAAGGTTAAAGCGTTCAGTTCTCCGCGCGAACCGATGACGGGGCGGGAATACGGATGGTCTCCCCACAGGGCTTTGTTTTTACGTTCCTGCAAAAGCATGATCGGGCGGTTGTCGTAGCGCATCAGGCGTTCTTCTTTAACGACTTCCAGTTCGGGGATGAAGTCCTGTTCCGTCAGGCGCAGGTTTTTCATTCTGTCCGCTTCTAAAAACATGACCGTTTCCAAACGGTCGCGGGCGATGTTTTGGTAATAGGCCGTATAATCCAAGCCCGTAAAGGCATTTTCTTCGCCGCCGTTTCTGGAAACGATTTCTGAAAATTCGCCGTCGGGAATTTTTTTTGTCCCTTTGAACATCATGTGTTCCAAAACGTGGGCAAGCCCGGATTTGCCCGACGGATCGTCCGTTCCGCCGACCTTATACCAAAGCATATGCGTTACGACGGGCGCGCGGCGGTTTTCGATCGCGATGACTTCCAACCCGTTATCCAAAACGAACGAAGTCGCGGGAATGATGTCTTCCGCCGCCGACGGTCGCGGAAAAAACGTCAGGAACGCCAGAAAAAGCGCTTTTCTCATTTTGCCGATCCCGTTGTTTTTACGCCGCTTTCCTTCAGGCGCGCGGCTTCTTTGGAGGCGTCAAGCCTTTCGGCGTCCTCGGCCTGCCATTCCTTGATTTTGCGCTCCAGATAAAGAGAGTCGTCTTTTTCTGCCCGTGCGTCGTTTTCCAAACGTTCCCGAATATCGGCAACGGAAGAATCGGGAATCGCTTCCAGAAGGGCTTTTTCGCCTTCGGAAAGACCGTCCGATTTTTCTTTTTCACCGTTTGTCGCATTTTTTTTGTCGGACAATATCTCTTCGGCGGAGGGCGTTTCGGGAACGTCCGTTTTCTTTTCGGGGACGGGCGCCCGAAGCATAAAGTCGGGCGGCAGGCTCAAAGGCGGTTTCGCCGTTACCGCGTATTCGTCGGGCCCTCTGTTGTCCAGGGCATAGCGGTTGCATCCGGATACGGCGGCTACGGCTAAAAGAATGAAAAGGGTTTTCATGCAAAATTCCTTTATGACGATACGACGGGCAGTTCCGTCAAAGCATTAAGCGGGATAACCTGTGCAAAACGGTCTTCAATCGCGGCGAGGCAGGCCTCTTGAATTTTAGAGGCTCCGATAACTTTTGTTTTGTCCCACGACAACAGGTCTCTGGAGGCGGTCAAATCCGCGGGAACAAGGCATCTGTAGCCCAAAGACCACGCGTCGTGCGCCGAAATCATGATCGACAGAGGCGTTGTCATGCCCGCCAGAATCAACGTATCGATGCCTTCCGCCTGTAAATGGCCGTGAAGAATCGTGCCCGCAAAAATGCTGGTGCCGTATTTGGGGAAGGTTTCATGATTTTTGCGCGGCGCCAAAACGGGGTGAAAGGCCGCTCCCTCGCTTTCGGGAGCGTAAACGGGGCTGGCGGGGCTTTTTGCCAGTTTCGGCATGTGTACGGTTTTGATTTTATGCTTATCCGCCCAGTCCATCAGTTTTACGGCGCGGTCAACCAGGCTGTAGGCGTCGGGAACGGGCAACAGTCCCGTAAAGAATTCCATCTGGAACCCTGCCATGATCAGCGCCGTTTTTTTTCTGTAAAGTTTTTCAATGTCGGGGATTCCCGCCAAAGAACGCAAAGAGTTGGGCATTAAGGTCATTTTTCGGCCTCCTCGCCGGAAGACGCGGCCGGAGCGTCGGGCCGCAGAATAAAAATATTCCAAAACAGAATGAAAAAGGCGCCGATACAAATGGCGGAATCGGCGACGTTAAAGGCGGGCCAATGATGAACGCCCGCGTGAAAATCCAAAAAATCGACGACGGCGCCGTGAATGACGCGGTCAATAACGTTTCCCAGAGCGCCGCCTAAAATCAGCCCGAAACAGTTCCGCGTTTTCTCGTCCCGTTCCATCGTCATCCAGTGGACGACGACGCCGCAAATTAAAAGGGCGACAAGCGTCAGTATCCACGGCGCCAGGGCGTGGTCGGAATGGAACATTGAAAAACTGACGCCTTTGTTCCAGGCCAGTACGATGTTAAAGAACGGAGTGACCCTGATATTTTGTCCTCCGTTCGAAAAATAATACAGGACGGCGGCTTTGCTGATTTGGTCGGCGATAATGACGCCGAGCGCGTATAACAGTCCTTTTTTCATTGTTTAAGTATCCTCAGGGCTTCTTGCATGTCGGCGGCGATATGCCGTTTCAGCTCTTCCAGAGAGGAAAAGCGCGCTTCGGGGCGGATAAAACGCACCAAACGGACGCGGAGCCGCCTGCCGTACAGGTCTCCGGAAAAACCGATAAGGTGCGCTTCCAAAAGGACGCCTTCTCCGCCGACCGTCGGGCGCGTCCCGACGTTGGCAACGGCATCGTAGCATTTTCCGTCGACTTCAACCGTGGCGGCATAAACTCCGTTTTTCGGCGTGACGGAATCCTTGGGATCAATGTTTATCGTGGGAAAACCGATCGTTCTGCCGCGTTTGAACCCGTGTATGACGCGTCCTTCGATTTCAAAAGGACGTCCCATCAGATGCGCCGCGATGTCGACCCTGCCGTCGCGGACGAACGACCGTATGCGCGAAGACGATATGATCTCGTCGTGTTCGTCGCGCAGCTTCGTTACGGCGGTTACGGGCAGTTCCGGAAAATTTTTGCGCAGATATTCAATGTTACCTTCGCGGTTTTTGCCGAAGCCGTAATCTTCGCCGACGACGATCCGTGACGCGTGCAACCCGTCAATCAATACGTTTTGAACGAAATCGCGCGCGCTCATGTTCGCAAAAGCGGCGTTGAAGGCAAAAACGAAAAAAGCGTCCAAGGGCAGGCGCGATATCGCGCGGACTTTCGTTCTGACGGGGGTCAGACGAAAGGCGGAACGGACTCCGGGACGGAAAAACGCGTTCGGATGAGGTTCAAACGTCATCAAAACGGCGGGGCGATTCGTTTCTTCGGCGATTCTGACGGCTTCTTCCACGATGCGCCGGTGGCCTTTGTGGTATCCGTCGAAATTTCCGATCGCAACGACGGCGTTTCGGTATTCTTCGGGAACATTCCGCCATGAATGAAAAAATCGCATTTGTAATCTTTTCCCCAAAACTCTATAGTCGTTCGCATCATATACGCAATTTGCAAAAATACAAACAGGGAAACACGATAAAATGGCGTTCGACCTTCCTTTAGTCATCGGCCATCGCGGCGCCAGAGCCGTCAAAACCGAAAATACGCTTGAAGCCTTTGATTATGCCTGCCGTTCGGGAGTGAAATGGGTTGAGCTGGACGCCATGATGTCCTCTGACGGGCAGGTCATGGTCTTTCATGACGAAACGCTGGACCGAATGTGTTCAAACGCGAAGGGGCGTTTGGATTCGTTTACGGCAAAGGAGTTGCGTTCGTTCAAAATGCCGAACGGTACCCGCATTCCGTATTTGTCGGAAGTTCTGGAGCTTTTGAACGAATACGGCGCAAGCGTCAACGTCGAAATCAAGCCTTCTAAATCCTCATTGGCGCACGAAACGGCGCGGCGGGTTTGGGAAACGGTTCGGGAAAAAGGTTTTGACGATCCCGCCCGTCTGTTGTTTTCAAGTTTTGAATGGGCGGCGCTGGAAGAAACGTTCGCTCTTGCTCCGCATATCCGTCGCGGCGTTCTGGTCGAGGACGTTTCGCCCGATTGGCGTCCCGCGGCGAAAAAAGTCGAAGCGTTTTCGATCAATTACGACGCCGACCTGCTGACGCCCGAATTGGCGAAAGAGATTCTTGACAGCGGTTATCGGCTGTTGGCCTATACGGTCAATGACGCGGACCGTATTCGGGAATTGCTGTCTTGGGGCGTCGAGGCGTTTTTTTGCGATTCTCCCGCCGAAATGAGCGCCGAACTGTCGCGTTAGCGGCGTTGAGCGATGACGCATTGGTACAGGCCGCCGCAAAACGTTTTTTTGTCCCATATCAGCGACGGGGCGGAACCGTCGGCGAAAGAGCGGATTTCGTGACGGAACAGGCTTTCCGCGAACGGTTCGCAGATGCGGTTGAATCGTTTAATGAAAAATCCCAAGGGGTTAAAAGGCGACGGCATGTAATAATCGACGAAAACGGCGCAACCGTTCGGCAAAAGGGAATCAAACGCCTTTTTCAAAAGCGCCCGCTTGCGCCCGTCGGGCAATTCGTGAAGCATGAAATAACAGATGACGACGTCGTAACGTTTCGGATTTTTTGACAGGGTGCAAACGTCGCTGCAGTCAAGAATGACGTTCGTCCACGGCGCCAGCTTTTTGCGGCAGGCTTCCAGACGTACGGGACTCAGGTCTTCAATGCGGTAGATGCCCGTGCTGTTCATCTTTCCCGCGACCTCGCGCTCGAAGTTGCCCGAAGCGACTCCCAGCTGGAGAACGCTTTGGTCTTCCCTGATTTCATCGGTGACGCTTTTTGTCAGGCGGTTCATAAAAAAGAACGTTTGGAACTGCGCCATGTACTCGCCGTCCAGAAATTCGGAAGATTTTTCGTTCAGGTACGACAGTCCGTACAATTTTTTTAAATAGGCGGGAATTTCTTCCTCTTTGGCGCGCGCGGCCGTTTCCGAATGATTGTCCTGCGTCATTTGGCTTCCTGCAAATATTGCTGCAACAGCATTGTAGATTTTTTATATTCTTTTTCCAACAGCTTAATTTCTTCCGCCGTTTTTTCGGCGGGGATCGTATCGGATTTTCCCGTTTGCTCCAGCCGTTCCGCAAGCGATGAAAGCCGTTTCATTCCGAACGTTTTTGACGCGGATTTCAGATTATGCGAAAATCTGTATAATTCGGCGGGATTGTTCAGCATGAATGCCCGGCCGATTTCTTTAATCAGGGTATAACTGTGCAACAGATATTCCGCGACCAGCCCGTCAAACTGTTCGATATTGATGGAATTTTTAAATTCGTTCAAGGTGTTCAGATCGAAAGAAGCGTCTTCCAACGGAGAATCCGAAAAGCGGAATTTTTTAAGGAAACCGATCTGATCCAAAATGCTTTTAAAAACGTCCGGAGGCAAAGGTTTGATCAGAACGCCGCGGAATCCCGCCTGTAAACAGGCGTCCCGTTCCCTCGGATCGCCCGAAGCCGTGTACGCGTATACCGGCAGCTCTGCGTATCCCGGCAGGGAAGTCATCAGAGTGAACAGTTCGCAGGCGTCATAATCGGTCAGATGGATGTCCATGAATGCGACGTCGTAATTATGTTCCGTCATCTGGTGCAGGGCTTCTTGTCCCGACGGCACGGCGGATACGGAATGATTCAGTTTTTCCAGATAGCTTTTTCCGAGTTTCAGGCTCATCGGGTCGTCGTCAATCAAAAGGACGTTTAACGGCAAAGAAGGAATATCTTCGTGAACGGCCGGTTCGTAAGGGATGCTGAAAGAAAACTTCGCGCCTCCTTCGGGTTTGTTTTCCGCTTCAAGCGTGCCGCCGAGAAAATCGATGATATTGCGCGAAATCGCCAATCCCAATCCCGTTCCTTTCGATTTCATCGGGTCGGCTTGGACGTACGGATCGAACAGTTTTTCCCTGATCTCGTCGGGGATGCCGGGCCCCGTGTCGGAAACCGAAACGGTCATCACTCTGGCGGCATCGTCGGAAAACGCGGATACCTCCACCCGGCCGTTCGGAGCGATTTTGATGGCATTGTTCAACAGGTTAAAAATGATCTGGCGTATCAATACGGGATCCATCGTTATGTTCGGGGCGGACAGCCTGCTTAAGTCGTAAGACAAGCGTATGCCGTTCTTTTTTGCCAGGGGCGTAAAGATCTCTGTGACGGCGGCGATGCATTCCCCCATATTGAACGAGACGGGAGAAAGCTGCATCCGCCCCGATCTGATCTTGCCGTAATCCAAGATGCTGTTCAGCGTTTGTAGCATAATTTCCGCCGTTTTATGCAACAGAACGATATCGTTAGCCGCCTCGGCGGAGACTTTTCTGTTTTCCAAAGATTCCGCCAACGCCAAAAAAGCGGTGATCTGCGTTCGGGTTTCATGGCTGGCCGTGGAGAGTAGAAACGCGTCGTTTCGGCGCAGTCGTTTTTCTTCTTCGCCCCACAATTTCAGAGCGACGGCCTTTGATACGGCCGCGACGACGTTTTCATTCCAAGAAGGTTCGGGAGCCTTTGAAGAAAAATAAAAAAAGATTGTTCCCATATTTTCCAAATGGACGGGATAGATAAAGAAGGACACCTCTCCCTGCTTTAAAAGGACTTCCCTGACTTCAGGATTTGAAATGTTATCTTTGATTAAAAGAGGGCGATAGCACAGACTGCTCATCCGTTCGAAACGGAAAATCTGCATTAAAGGATGCAGCAGGTCTGACGAATATCCCATGATGCGCCTTGCCCAAGTTTCGCCGGGGACGGTTTGAAAAACAAGTAACGTCTGTGCGCCGCACAAACGGCACAGCTCCGGAAAAACGAGCTGTTCCAAGTTTCCCGCCGGCAGAGCCTGTAATTTCGTCAGAGCTTCGGACAGGAGGGAAAAAGACGGTTCTTGTTGCATCATTAATCAATCAATCCCAGGTTTCTTGCGGAAATGACGGCTCCCGTTCTGTTAATGACGTTCAACGCCTTCAGAATCGCCGTGACGTGCAGCTTGACCGTTCCTTCGGACAGATCCAGTTCGCGCGCGATGATTTTATTGGGTTTTCCCTGTCCCATCAGGCGCAAAACGTCCAGCTGACGCGGCGTCAGCAGGCTTTTGACCTCTCCTGACGCCGTCGTTACCTTTTGCGTCGTGTCGTTCAACAGTTCCGAAGGCAGATACAGTCCTCCCGACAAAATCAGATGGATGGCGCTCAGGATAATCTTATTGGATGACGTTTTCGGGATGAAGCCCGACGCGCCGATGTCAACCGCCTGCAGGACGATCTCTCTGTCATAAACGGCGGACAGCACGACAACGGGGGTGTCGGGATTATGCTCCTTTAACAGGCGCAAAGATTCGTGCCAAGCCATTCCCGGCATCGCCAAATCCGTCAGGATCAGGTCATAAGGCGTGTTTCCGTTTGCTTTGGCCTGTAATTCCGTGTGGTTGTGAACGACGTCAACGGACATTTCGGCGTCCAAGTCGGACAAAGCCATCTTCAGCCCGTCCAAAAATAATTCGTGATCGTCCGCTATCAGTATTTTCAGCATTTTTCCAACGCCCCGTTTCCTTTACGGTTTACAGTGTACTCAAGTCGGGGTAAAAAGTCATTCTAAAAACAAGAGCGGGGAACGATAAATGCCTAAAGGAAAAGTTATCGGTCTGGGCGGCGCGGGCGACGGCATCGTCGAAACGCGGGACGGAAAAGTTTTTGTCCCGTTCGTCCTTCCGGGGGAAACGGCGGAATTTGAACTTGACGAAACGGGAAAAAGGGGGCGCGCGGTTCGGACGGAATCTCCGTCCGCGGACAGGGTCGCTCCCGTTTGTCCGCATTTCGGAACGTGCGGCGGGTGTGCGTTGCAACATATGTCCGAAGCCGCGTACCGCCGCTTTAAACTGTCGGCTTTGGAGAGGGCTCTTCCCGCAGGGGCGGAGCCGTTTGAACGGGATGATCCCGTTTTTGTTCCGGCGCGGAGCCGCCGCCGCGTTTCGTTTGCCCTGCTGTGGAACGGAAAGCTGCGGCTTTTCGGTCTGAATGAAGCCAAAAGTTCCCGAATCGTTTCCGTTGAATCCTGCGCGCAGCTTGTTCCCGAACTTGAAAAGTTGATTTTGCCTTTGCGGAAATTTCTGACGGAAGGAGATTTGCCCTTCGGCGCAAAAAAAGGCGTCGGAGACGTTTCCGTTTTGCAGGCCGATAACGGCGCGGATATTTTGTTCACGCTTCCTTTTTCCCCTGATCTGCGGTGGCGTCAAGCCTTGTCGGATTTCGGCGCCGAAGTGTCGGCCGCGCGGATATCGTGGCGGCGTTCGGAGCGGGAATCCGCGGAACCTTTATTCGTCGCGCGAACTCCCGTTTTAAACGTTTGCGGTTTTACCCTGAAGCCTCCCGCGGGCTGTTTCCTCCAACCCGGCAGGGAAGGCGAGGCGGCGTTGCAGGTCAAGGTACGCGAATATACGGGCAAGGCAAAAAAAATTGCCGATCTGTTTTGCGGCGCCGGGACGTTTTCGTTGGCGTTGTTGGAAAAAAAGCGAAAGATACGCGGCGTTGACAGCGCGTCGGAAGCTTTGTCGGCGCTGGCAGCCGCTTCCGAGGGGCGCATCGAAACGGAAACGCGCGATTTGTTTCGCACGCCTCTGTTTCCCGACGAATTGGACGCATATGACGCCGTTGTTTTCGATCCGCCCAGAGCCGGGGCGAAAGCGCAGGCGGAACAGATAGCCCTTTCAAGCGTTCCCGTCGTTGTTGCCGTATCGTGCAATCCCGCCACGTTTGCCCGCGATGCGGAAATATTATCGCGCGGGGGATACGTTATGAAACGGCTGACTCCCGTTGACCAGTTCGTTTATTCTCCGCATATCGAACTGGTTGCTTTGTTCGAAAAATAAGAAACAGCCCCCGAAACGGAGGCCGTTGCGGCTATAATTTCTTCAAAACTTCGGGCAAATCGGCAAAACGGTCGATAACGGCGGTCGGATTGATTTCTTCCATCGGCTTGCGCGCGTAGCCGAACGAAAGCAAAACGACGGGAAAGCCCGCGTTTTTTGCGGCTTCGGCATCGGGTTCGCTGTCGCCGACCATGACGGCTTCATCGTTCGTGCCGCCCATGCGTTTGACGGCTTCCCACAGCGGTTCGGGGCGCGGTTTGCGTACTGGAAGGGAATCCGCGTGCAGCACAACGTCAAAATATTTCTCTAAATCCAGCTTTTTCATAATGGCGGCGGTCGGCGCGGCAGGCTTGTTCGTGCAAACAGCCATATGATATCCGTCTTTTTTCAGCCTTTGCAGAGTTTCCGGAACTCCTGCCCACGGCTTAGTCAGATTCATTTCCGCATGGGAGTATTGATTGATCCAAACTTTTAAAATTTCTTCGCTCCGTTCGGGGGATAACGGTTCTCCCGTTAAAGCAAAAGCCCTTTCAATCATATGTTTCGCTCCGTGTCCGATGACGGATTCGGCTTCGTCTTTCGTCAGGGGGCGGCGGCCGCAGTCCTTTAGTAACAAACCGACTTCGCGGCACATGTCGGGAATGCTGTCGATCAGCGTGCCGTCAAGGTCAAAGACCACATACTTTTTGACCATTTTTGAACGTCCGTAATAAACTGTTGTAATATTTTATTTTACTTTTTTTACAAGTATGCCAAATTTCACTTCAAAGAAAAAGGATTTATGAAAGGACTTCTTATGCCGCGTAGACCTCTTTGCGCCGTTGTTCTTGCCGCAGGGCAGGGAACCCGTATGAAATCGAACCTGCCCAAAGTCTTGCATAAAGTCGCGGGACGCCCGATGGTATCTTGTCTGTTGGCGACGGCGGACGAACTGAATGCCGAAAAATCGGTCGTCGTCGTCGGGCCGAATATGGACGCCGTGGCGCAAGCCGTTTTACCGCATCCTTCGGTCGTTCAAAAAAAACAGCTGGGAACGGGCGACGCCGTGAAGGCTGCGCGCGCGGAACTGGAAGGGTTTAAGGGCAATGTCTTAATCCTGTACGGCGATACGCCTTTGGTCAAAAAAGAAACGCTTGAGGCCATGATTGCCGAGTGCGACGGCGGCGCAAGCGTCGTCGTGTTGGGTTTTCGTCCGAAAGACCCCGCCAAATACGGCCGTCTGATCGTCGAAAACGGCGAATTGAAAAAAATCGTCGAATTCAAGGATGCCGATGAAAGCGAACGCGCCGTCGGATTGTGTAATTCGGGCGTTATGTGCGCCGATGCGGAAAAGCTGT
>CALXYE010000061.1 GCA_944392845.1 uncultured Alphaproteobacteria bacterium | reverse complement strand
ACCGTACCTTCGTCAAGTTTTAGCTCGACTTCGGGGGAAAAGGCCGCCGCTTTCGTACAAACGGCCAGCACAAATATCGCGGAGAATACGGCTTTCTTCATCATTTGCCCCGACATTGTTCCCATTGATAAGAATTATTACCCTTTGAATCCATTAAATCATGCTGTTCCTGCTGTATCCTGTTCATTTCAGACAGGTATTCGTTCGCTATGTCGGATAACCTTTGAATGTCCCGACGGGAGACGGGCGGTCTCATCTTGTCCGCTTCGGCCAAAAGCGCCGCCCCCAATTCCGCCGAATAGCGCTCAACGACGGCCCGTGCAAATGCGACGTGCGTCAATTCATGCTTCAGTATCAGATCGAATTCGCAACTCCCCTTGGGATATTCCGATGCGACGTCAACGATAAAATCCTTAAATCCGATATTGACGACAAGCCCGACGATTCCTTTGGAACCGCTCAAAACGGCAAAATTTCCGTACATCTCGATGTGCGTACACCCTGCGGCATTCGGCGTTTTGCAGTCAATCTCCCGCTTTTTTTTATAAAAATACCTGATATCTCCCATATCGACGTTCAAAATGACTTTTGGCTTTTCCCCGCGCTGCGCTCCCGCTCTTCCGCGCTGCGCCGCGGATACGTCCCGAACCGCCGAGGCGAAAAAAAGGGCGGTTGCCAAAAAAAAGAAAATTTTCTTCACGCATTTCCTTTCGTTTTACCTTCCGAGTATAACAAAAGCTGAAAGTTTGCCGCAATCCCCAAGAGCTTTATTTTGCTTTCATGCGGAAAATTTCTGTAGCTTTCCGCCGTTTTTTCCTGTATGAGTAAATAAAAACACCTACAAAAAGGCTTTCCGATAAAAAATGGACGCAGGACCCGAACATTCCACACCCGTTCCCGACAGTACGGAGCTCTCCGTATCTTCGTGGAATGTTAATTCGGTCAAGGTGCGCCTGCCGCTTTTGACGGAATATCTGAAGGAATATTCTCCCGACGTTATGCTGCTACAGGAACTTAAAACGGAAAACGAAAGTTTTCCCGCTTTAGAGCTGATGTCCGCGGGCTATTCCTGTCTGGTGCGGGGACAAAAGGGGTATTGCGGCGTCGCCGTCCTATCCAAACGCCCGATAAAGCTTATTACGGACGTTTTGCCCGATGCTCCCGACGGCGGGGAACAGGCCCGCTATATCGAAGCCGAGGCGGAAAGCGGAGAACGTTTCATTTCCGTTTATGTGCCGAACGGCAGCCCTGCCGCGTCGGATACCGACGGAACGGCTCGTTTGGAATATAAAACGGCATGGCTGGACGCTTTGAACGCCCGCGTTTCTCTTTTGATGAAAAAAGAAATCTCTTTCGTTTTGGGCGGCGATTTCAACGTCATCGAAACGGACGGGGACGTCTATGACATACGTCCGTTCGAAAACGGGGCTTTTACCGTTCCCGCCGTCAGAGGGCGTTTCAGAAAACTGGCGTTCGCGGGACTGACGGAAGCCGTTCGGGAAAAAGCGTCTTTGCGTCCGCTGTACACCTATTGGGATTATCAGGCGGGCGCCCGCCGAAAAAACGACGGCATTTTCCTTGACCGTCTGTTTTTATCGCCCGCCTTTGCCGACCGTCTGAAAGACGCGGGCGTGCGGGATGCGTACCGCGACAAGGAAAAAACGTCCGACCACGCACCCGTATGGTGTTCGTTTTTCGGTCGGAAAGAATTGATTGGTTTTTGAGGATAAAATGGAACATCCGTATTTAATGCTTATTTGCGCTTTTTTCTTCATCGCGATGAACGCGTTTTTTGTCGCGGCGGAATTTTCAATCGTAAAAATCCGTCGTTCGAAACTGGAAGAAATGCAGCATCACGGCAACAAAAAGGCCAAGCTGGCGATTAAGGTCACAAGCGCTTTGGATTCTTACCTGAGCGCGACTCAGCTGGGCATTACTTTAGCTTCCCTCGCTTTGGGGTGGATCGGCGAACCCGCTTTGGCTTTTTTGATTGACCCGCTGTTCGGCCCTTTGTTCCAAGACAACCCCATCCTGATGCACAGCGTCAGCTTTGCCTTTGCTTTTACGCTGATCACCCTGATGCACGTTGTTTTCGGCGAACTGGTACCGAAATCGATTGCCATTCAGAAAACGACGGCGGCCGTTATGTTCGTTGTCCGTCCGCTTTATCTGTTTTCAAAAATATTTTATCCCGTCATCTATGTTTTTGACCATTTGGCGGCGTTCTGTCTGAAGCTGGTCGGCATCCGTCCCGCCAAAGACAGCGAAGTCGCCCATTCCGAAGAAGAAATCAAACTGATCGCCAGCGCCAGCCAGCGCGGCGGAATCATTGACAAAACGGAAAGCGAGATCATCAAGAACGCCGTTGATTTTTCCGACAAAATCGCCAGAGAAATCATGATTCCCCGCCAGGATATGGAATGTTTGTATCTGGAAAGCTCTTACGAAGAAAACATGGAAGTCGTCCGTTCGACGGGACACACGCGTTATCCCGTTTGCGACGAAGACAAAGACAACATCATCGGTATGGTTCATCTGCGCGACGTTCTGATCAAATCTGACGAAAAAGATCTGACGAAAATGTTGCGCGAAGTCTTGTTCGTCCCCGAAAGCCTGTCCGTTTCGGAAGTCCTGCACACGATGAAGCGCCGCCATATCCATATGGCGATCGTCATTGACGAATACGGCGGCACGTCGGGATTGATCTCTCTTGAAGACGTTTTGGAAGAACTGGTCGGCGACATCAAGGACGAACACGACGTCGCGACGGAAGTTGACGCTAAGATGCGCGACGACGGCTCGTATGAATTTCTGGG
>CALXYE010000060.1 GCA_944392845.1 uncultured Alphaproteobacteria bacterium | reverse complement strand
GATATCATGACAAGACAAAAAATCATTAGCATATTCCGACCTACACTACAAAAAACTGAATATAATTTTTGGCCCAGCTTCTTTGACGCCCTGTCAACGTTGTTGATTGTCGTCTTGTTTTTCCTGCTGTTGTTCGTTTTGGGGCATTTTTTCCTCGGCAGAAACCTTGACACCAAAAACAACGAAATTTCCCGCCTGAACGCCGAGCTCGGCTCTCTGGCGTCGCAGCTGTCCGTCGAAAAGAAAAACGCGGAAAGCCTCAGTCTTTCCCTAAAAGAAAAAACGGAAGCGGAAAAAAGCCTGATCTCGGAATTGGATCTGTTAAAGGCGGATCACGCAAAAACGAAAAAAACATTGGAAGAACAGCTGAAGCAGGCCGCTTTGCTGCAACAGGACATCAAGGCCTTGACGGCGCGGCGCGACGCGCTGGAAAAAGAAAACGCGCGCCATAAGACCGATTTGAAGAACGAACGCAAGATCTCCGAAGACGCCAAGGTGCACATCGCCCTTTTGACGACGCGCATTGAAAAAATGAACAAAGAGCTGGAAAAGCTTTCGGCGGCTCTTGACGCGTCGGAAGAAATTTCAAAACGCCAAAAGGCTCAAATCGTTGACTTGGGTAAAAAACTGAACAGGGCTTTGGCGCAAAAAGTGTCGGAATTGTCCTATTACCGCTCCGACTTTTTCGGTACGCTGCGCAAAATACTGGAAGACCGCAAGGACATCCGAATCGAAGGCGACCGCTTCGTTTTTCAATCGGAACTGTTTTTTAAAACGGGATCGGCGGAATTGGAACCCAAGGGCAAAAAGCAGCTGAAACTGTTGGCGAAAACGTTGATTCGCATTTCAAAAAAAATCCCGAAAAAGATCCAATGGGTTTTGCGCGTTGACGGCCACACGGACAACGTTCCGATCAAAAACGAAAAATACGCCTCAAACTGGGACTTGTCATCCGCGCGTGCGATTGCGGTCGTACGCTACCTGATTTCGCAGGGTGTACCGCCGAAACGCTTGGTCGCGGCGGGATTCGGAGAATACCAGCCTCTGGCGGCGGGCAACACGGAAGAAGCCCGCAAAAACAACCGCCGCATCGAATTTAAACTGACGGAACGTTGAAAATTCGCCTTTTTTGCGTTTCTTTGGTTAAAACGACTTGAAATCACGGCGATCAAAGAGTATAGAATAAGCCTTCAATCTGTTGTCTGGAGCTTTTGCTATGAAAAAAGATATTCATCCCGATTACCACGAAGTCACCGTGGTCATGACCGACGGAACGGAATTTAAGACCCGTTCGACGATGGGAAAGAAAGGCGACACGATTCGCTTGGATATTGATCCGTTGGCCCACCCGGCTTGGACGGGCGTTTACCGCCTGGTTGACAGCGGAGGCCAGCTGGCGAAGTTTAACAAGCGTTTTGCCGCTTTTACCGGCAAGAAATAAGCCTTTTCAAAAAATCGGACAGCGGTCTTTCAAAATCATTGAAGACCGCTGTTTTTTATTTATAATGAAGTAAAGGCTTCTTTTGGGTTATGGCGCTGTGTCGAATATCGTTAATTATGAAGTTTATGTCTACCAGAACGATGCGTGGGATCTGCTGGCGCGTTACCCGTCCGAAAAACGGGCGGAGGCCATAGAGTACGCAAAAAGCACCGAGTTTTCCCTAAACCGTCCGACAAAGGTCATCCGCGAAACGTATGATCTGGACACCCAAAAGTTTCAGGAAGCCTTAATTTACCTGAGCGAATATATCCGCGTTTCAAGCCTGAAGAAAAAAAGCCCCGTAAAGCCCTTTCCTCCTTTGAAAACGGAGGAAAAGGAACACACGGCTTCCGTAATTGAAGCATTGGGACGCCTGTTTTTTGTCATTACCGTTTCTTTGGCGGGCGCGGGCTTCACGGCGACGATTTTTATGAAAGCCGTCGCGGAAATCGGTTATTTGCCGTCCGAGCTTTCGTCTCATTTAATCTTTTTGATTTTTATCCTGCTGTTTTTGCTGATTTCCATCCCGATGTCCCTGAAAATGGTGCCTTGGGACGTGTTAAGCGGCAAGCGCCGTCCCCTTGACGAAAAAACGGTTTTGCCGGTCAAGGAATCCCGCGTCAAAATTGCGACAAATACGGATTCTCTGTTCGGAGATAAAGCGGCGCGGAGTATGGCGGACTTTTTATTTCGCATTTGGGATAAAATGATGGGCAACCCGCCCTTGCCCGCCAAAGACGATCCCGCTGCCGACGTTCCCGTTCTGCCCGAAGAGGAGGCGGTCGCCCTTTCTTCCGCCGGCGCCGAAACAGCCTTTGAACCGCAGGAACAAAAACAGGAAAGCGAAACGCCGCCCGAAGAAAAGGAAAACGGCGCGGAAGAAGTGCCGCCCGAAACGGAAAAGGTCGTCATCCCCTCCGAATTGGAAAAGGAATACATGCGCCTGACGACGCTTTTGGTCGTCATTCTGAAATACCTGCAACAAAACAATACGCACTTGGACACTTACGCCCGTTTCGGCATCAGCCTGTTCATGTCGGGCGCCTGCGAATCCCTCGCCCAGCACGGAAAACTGACCTCCGTCCAGAGCAAAACCCTGTTATGCGGGCTGTTGGAAGTCATGGGGATTTCATTGTCTTTGGCTGAAATGTTTTGCGATAAGGTCGGCGAATACGCTTTAGAACCGTCTTACCTGCCCGTACTGCAGGGCGGCGCGAAAACGATGGAGCTGTTTCGGGAAAACCCCGCGTCTCCCGAAGTGCCTCAAATGATCCAAAAAACGATGGGAAAATGGCTGAACGGCGACGACGGCCCCGATCAGCAGGGTTCGGGCATTATGACGATCATGTTCACGGATATGGTCGGTTCCACAAGCTTCACCCAAACCGTCGGCGACACGATTGCCCAGCAGCTGATCAGAAAGCACAATGCCATCGTACGCCAAGCGCTCAGCACCTGCAACGGTCGCGAAGTCAAGCTGACGGGCGACGGGACGATGGCTTCATTTGCTTCGGCATCAAATGCCGTTGACGCGGCGATCGCCATCCAGCGCGCCATCGCCCGTTATAACAAACAAGAGCCGACCGTTCCTTTGGAAGTCCGCATCGGATTGAATGCCGGCGAGCCGATTATTGAAGAAAACGACCTGTTCGGTACGACCGTCCAGATTGCCGCGCGCATTTGCGCGTTGGCGGACAAGGATCAAATCTTCGTTTCCAACGTCGTCAAAGAACTGGCGGCAGGCAAGTCTTATACTTTCAAACCGTTGGGCGAACGCGCTTTAAAAGGCGTTTCCGAGCCGCAAACGGTCTTTGAAGTCTTGTGGGAACAGGCGCAAACCTCCCCCAAAACGCCCAAGGAAGCGCAAAAGGCAGCGAACGAACGTAAAAAGCTGGAAGAAGCTCTGCCTGAATTTTAATAAAGCCGCGCGTTAAAAAAATTCCCGACAGCCGCTTTTTGTGATATAGTAAAGTATTAGTCGGGAAAGAATTTCCTTCGGACAAAGAATTTGTGTGAGGTTTGCCATGGTTTCATCCGTATCGGAAACGTCGGCGTCGTCATATGCTCAGGCTTGGGAAAAAACGTCAACGGATATTTATGACGAATCTGCTTCAAATGCGCGCGATATCGGTCAGATTCGTTTGAACTACTCCCGTTTGAGCGTCATTACGACTCTGTCCGAAAACGAAAAAGAAGATTGGTTCAAATTCAACGTTGTTTCCAGGGGAAAATTGCGTTTATCGGCGGTCAACCTCTCTTCCAAAGAAGAAGATACCGATAAAACGACGGCTTCGGACGCGACCGACGCGCTGGAAGATGCCAAAGACGATTATCAGGCGGCCATCGATTCCTTTAAGGGGAAAGGCCTGCGCGTCGAGGTCTATACCTATGTCAACAACCGTCAGACTCTCGTAGCGACAAACGACGAAAGCGAACGCAAAGAATATGCCGCATTCGAACAACTGATGCGCGGCGAATATGAAGTGCCGAATTCCGAAAAAGGCTGGTATTACATCCATGTAACGACGGAAAGCGGCGACCCCGTTGATGAAGACACGCTTTATGCTTTGCAACTTCAAATGGGCGATACATATAAACATGATTACCTGACGCAGGAGCAATCAATTGACCATACGAAAGTCACGGAAGGCGACATCGCCTTGGCAAAAGCCGAAGAAGCGATGAGCAACGTCGCGACAAGCGCCAGCGTTTTGAGCGGACAAGGCGCCGCAAGTATTTTGTCGGCGGGATACACCAACATGGCAACGATTCAATCCATGCAGGGCAAGGATAAAACGTCTCAGCTGTTCAATTTGCTTATATAGCTTATTCCCTTTTAAGCCCCGCCGATCCGCGGGGCTTTTTTAACGGACGGAATACGGCGAAAATACGGCGACCGGACCGATGCAGGGCGTTTCCCGATCGTTTGATTTCGCCCGCGCGCAGAAAACGGATTCGTTATCGCCGTCCCGCCGAAACGGCAGATTTAGATTATGGAACACAGCCGTTTTTGACGGCGACATTTTCGACGGAAACGGTCGTATAGACGCGGGACAGCTCAAAAAAAAGGCGGTCTAAAAACCGCCTTATTTCCTTATCCGTCGCTTGTCTGTAATACGTTTCCGCCGCCTTGTTTTTATTCGTCGTTTCGATTGCGCGAAACGCGCCGCGACGTTTCGCTTCGGCGTTTCGTCGGCGGATTTCGGTGTCCGTCTTTTCCTTCCCTGTTGGAAGTTTCGCAAAAGTACGCTATAATGGAGATATAAAGAGCTTTCAGACAGCAGAAATTTTCGCCCCATTGGCTGCTAAAGAATGGCGGAGACGGGGTTAGCCCCGAGAGGCGACCGCCCTGAAAGCTCTTTATTTATACTCTCTCCCTTTGTTCGGTTTTCTTTGTTTAAATCCTGTTATCAGAAACTTTATATTGTCGTCTCCGTTATAATCAGGAGAAACAACCGCTATTTTACCGGCTAACCATATCTCGAATTTTCCGTCTTTATTTATGATGATCGAACCGTTTTCTATAACGTCGGAAAGCGAAGTTACAAAATCGTCTAAATCACCATAATTCGACCGTCCTTCAAGAATATGGCGTTTCTTCGTCTCCCCAAACAAGGTCTATGCCGCCAATATCTTTACGGGTAAAGGCGTCTTTGACGTGTCCGCGCTTTTCGGCGATTACTTTCTTAATCGCCTCCTTGCCTTTTACGCCTTTAAACTCTTCGCCGTAAAAATCGTCCTTTGATTTTTTCCCGATTACAGAATTTATTTCTCCTTCCCCTGAACCGAATTTCCCGTCCTTTTGACGCGGATGCTTGGATTCTTCCCAAGCGTTTTCCGATTTCGTCCCGTAAATAAACGGCGTTAAATCGACGGAATACGTTTTTCCGCCTCGGGTGATTTTCAAAAGCAAAGACATTGGCTTTCCGTTAAAAAAATCCCCCCGCGTAAAGAAAAGGGAAAAACGCGGACCGTTGCCGAAAGGCAGGATGCGATTTTTATAAATTGCGTTTTCTTTGAATGTTTCTTCGGTATTTTATAAAACTGCCGTCCCGAAAATCCGAACCGCCGTTTCACAAAGCGAAAATCTCTTTCAAAAGAAAAAGCCTCCCGAAGGAGGCTTTTATCGTCAATATTCCGCCGTTTCTTCCGTTACGAGCTCTTCCGAAAGGATTTCGCCCTCCTCCGCGGAAGCGTCCACGGAGTGCGGCGCTTCATCCCGCATGATCGGTTCCGAAGACAAAACGCGAACGGCTCCGTTGTCGGCAGGCGTTGTTTGCATCGGCGGTAATTCGTCAAAACCGTACGAAGGTACGGGATCGTTCATATACTTTTCCGCCACGGGCGAAGAAACGCCGTACGCCGAAGCGTTCGCATCAGCGGAGGCCGCAGAGCTTCCCTGCAGCGTTCCGAACGGCGGAACCCCGTCGGCAGAAGGAGCGTAAACGCCGCCTTCGGCAGGCGACGTTCCGTCGGACGGCTCTTGAGCAATCGGCGCCCTTTCATTTTCCGAAGAGGAAGAAGGAACGATGTGCAGGATGCGCCCGTCGGGAATTTCCGCGATATTGTCGTCCGTATCGGCGGAATAAACATCTTCTTCGGGAGGAACGTAATTCCCCTCGCTGATGGAAATATGAGGCGCGGCCGTTCCGTCGACGTTCTCCGTTTCCGCAACGGGAGCTTCGTTCCGCTCTTCCTTTTGTTCGTCGGGCAAAGCCCGTAAAATAGGCGCGTTCCCCTCTATCGGCTCTTCAATGACTTCGACATCCGACGCGTTTTCCGTTCCTGCGGGAACGGAAAGCGGCGCTTCATTTGCGGAAGACGCTTCGCCCTGAACGGCGGGAACATCCGCAGCGGGAACGACGCCCTCTTCTTCAACCCGGATCAGCATCGTCGCTTCATCGGCGGCGGACAGAGATCCCTGCACGTTTTCAAAGGGGGCGTCCGCGTCGTCATCGCCGTCTTCGACCGTGATTTTCAATTTCGGTTGAGCCGCTTTCATTTCAAGCGGATTGTCCAGAATTAAAGGCGCGGGAGAAGGAGGAGCAACCGGATCGCCCTGACATTTGATCACCCAAACGTCATAAACGGGATGCTCCATTGCCGACAGCGCAGGGCTTGAGGAAAACATCCATCCCGAAAACAATTTGAGCTGACCTTCGGGTTTTTTCTCAATGACCTGCAAAAACGCGGCGTTTTCGGGCGTTTCTTCGGGCGGATGGGTCACGCAGACGCGCGCATAAATGTCCAGCGCTCCGAATTCGGCTTTTTCCCCGACGTTAACGGTCATCGTGCTTAACCGTCCCGTTACCTTGTCCAGCCCGCGCAAAACGACCTGGCTGAGAGAAATATCCGCCGCGCGCGAAGATGCGGCAGATACCGTCATCGCTCCCGCAAGAAAAAGAGAAAAAAGGCCTTTATGCATTTACTTGTCCGTTGCCAAAAAGATCACGTCGCCGATCATGTCTTCCAAGGACTTAAAATCCTTTGTTTTAGCGATTTTATCACCGTCCTTGAGGGTGTCTTTCGCCCTTCCCGGCTCCAAAAGCAAAAACTTGCCGCCCATCAGCCCGTCGGAAGCTACCGTTGCCGTCGTATCTTTCGGCAATTTTACGGATTCGCGAATGCTCATCGTAATGTCGGCCGTATAATCGTCGGTCAGATTCAATCCCGTAACAGAACCGACCTTGATGCCGCTGACGCGCACGTCCGCGCCGCTTTCCAAGCCGCCCGACTTCAAAAACACCGCTGACAGGGTATACCCCTTCTGCGGGCGAACGTCGATTTTCGTCGCCGCGTACCGAACGAAAGAAACGGCCACAAAGATAACCAATAATCCCAACACCGTTTCAATAGGGCTTTTTTTCATACAAACGTTCCTTTAAATGATCAGGGATCGCCGCGTTTGGCGCGCGATGCCTTCGATACGGAAATCACCTTATCCAATAAAGCCTCGAGATTCAAGGCGTCTTCGGTAAAAGAAAGCGTATCGCCGTCCGCCAACATATCTTCCGATCCGCCGGGCAGCAACTCAATGAACTTCGAGCCGAGCAGCCCGTCGGACTGAATGGAAGCGCCGCTGTCGTCAGGCAGGCGCACC
>CALXYE010000059.1 GCA_944392845.1 uncultured Alphaproteobacteria bacterium | reverse complement strand
TTTCCTTATAACGGACGCCGATCTTGCCTTCGCCTTTCAGGAAAGCAATGCCTTTCGCGCCGCAAGCCGCCGCGATAAAGATGTTTTCATCCGTTTCGGGCAGATTTTCCGCCTTGAGCTGTTCGCGGTAGAAGGAAACCTGTTTCTTCGGATTTTCGTCGTTGATCTCCAGCGGAGAACGCGTCGTCGGCTCAAGCCCCAGCTGCTCCGAAGCGATCTTCACGACTTCGGGATCGGGTTCAACGGGCGTTTTGCCGAAATACCCCAGAACCATCTTGCCGTAACCTTCGGCGATCTTTTTCCATTTGCCCTGCATCACGTTGTTAAACGCCTGCTGGAAATAGAACTGCGAAACGGGCGTTACGGAAGTGCCGAAACCGCCTTTGCGAACGACTTCTTCCATCGCTTTGACGACTTCGGGGAATTTATCCAGAATGCCGTTGTCGCGCATCATTTGCGTATTCGCGGTCAACGCGCCGCCCGGCAACGGGCTCCACGGAACGCGGGGTTCAACCTTTGTCGCTTCGGGCGGCAACAGGTAATCCTTCAAAAGATCCTTCAACAGCTCTTCCGTCTGCAAAACTTTGTCGATATTGACGTCCATAACGTAATCCGTGCCGCGCAGAGCATGCCACATCGTTACGATGTCCGGCTGACAAGTGCCGCCCGAAACGGGCGCCATCGACAAATCCAGCGTGTCCGCCCCCGCGTCCAGCGCCGCCATGGAACATAAAACGCTGCATCCCGCCGTTTCGTGCGTATGGAAAGTGATATGCTTTTCATCGCCGATCAACTTGCGCATCCGCTTGATCGTTTCATGGACAATTGCGGGAGTCGTCGTGCCGGAGGCGTCTTTCAGGCACAGGGAATCGAACGGAACGTCGGCGTCCAAGACCTTGCGCAGCGTCTGTTCGTAAAAATCGGGATCGTGCGCGCCCGTACAGCCGGGAGGCAAAGACATGATCGTGATCGTCATCTGGTGCTTCAATCCCGCCTCAACGATCGCCTTTCCGCTGACGATCATGTTTTGGGGATCGTTTAAGGCGTCAAAATTGCGGATGGTCGTCATTCCGTGTTTTTTGAACAACTTGGCATGCAATTTGATCAAATCCGTCGACATGGAATCCAAGCCGACGACGTTGATGCCGCGCGCCAAAGTCTGCAGATTGGCATCGGGACCCGCAATGCGGCGGAATTCGTCCATCACGTCAAAAGCATTTTGGTTGCAATAAAAGAATGCCGATTGGAACGCCGCGCCGCCGCCCGCTTCAAAATAACGGATGCCCGCGTCTTTCGCGGCTTCGACGGCCGGAAAATAATCTTTGGGAAGAACGCGCATCCCGAAAACGGACTGAAACCCGTCGCGGAACGCCGTACACATAAAATTAACAAGTTTTTTCGCCATTTTTATAATTCCTTATTTCAACCGTTTTTCAGTTTTACGGCCGCGATCGCCGCAACCAAAGCCTCGTCGTCGCTTCCGTTTTCGGGATCCTTTGCCGCCGGAGCATCCTCTATCCCCAAATACCTGAACGCCGCCGCCTGAGCGTTCATAGCGGCAACCAACAACAGCAGAAACAGGAAAACGCTTGTCATCCCGACTGCCGTAATTATTAAACCTTCCGTGATCATACTGAATTTCCTGATTATTTTTTGTTACCAGCTGACAGAGAATCGGGCAGAAAAGCCTGACCTTGTTCCGTTATATACGATTTTTTTAAACTTTGCTAAACAATTTCGGAAGACTCCGCAAAACTTTTTGACCCGCGCCGCCGTCCGAACGAAACGGGCAAAAAATCCGACCGTTCCGCCGTTTTATTTTTTTTGCTGGACAATCTCTCCTTCAAACGGCAGGCTTCGCTTTTAAACGTTTTAAAGCATTCGGGAGATCTTTGCATAATGACGCGCGGAACATTGGAAATCATTGCCGGCCCCATGTTTGCGGGCAAGACTTCGGCCCTGCTGGCCAAAGCCCGTTCCTCAAAGGGAGAGACCGTCCTGATCAAGCCCTCTTTCGACACGCGCTACGGCATTTGCGAAATCAAGACCCATGACGGCGTATCCGCGGAAGCCTTTAACCTGAGCAACGTCGGCGAAATTCTTTCCGACGCCGCCATCGGACGCGCCGAAATCATCCTGTTTGACGAGATCCAATTTTTTACGGAGCCGTTTTTCGGCGGCGACATCATCGCATGCATCAACACTCTGTTGGACAGGGGGATCAACGTAACGTGCTGCGGGCTGGACATGAATTGGAAGGGCGAAGCTTTCGAGATCGTTTCGAGGTTAAGAAAAATCGCAGACAAGTACATATCTCTGACCGCCCGTTGCGCCGTTTGCAACGAACCCGCCGTCTATACGCACAAACGGTCGGGAACGGGAGATTCCGTCGAATTGGGCGCGGAAGAACTTTATGAGCCCCGCTGCGCCAAACATTTCCCGTTCAGCCCCGTGTTTGAAGCGCCCGACGAAGCGGACAACGGCGCTTTGCAGGGCGATTTGTTCGTCAATATAGCGTAGAAAGCACGACGCCGTTCTGGTCGGCAATGCCCCACAGGGCGGCTTCGCCGTCGCCGTTGACCTTCAGTACGGCATATTTAATGCGCAGCTCCTTCGGGCGTTCCATCAGTTCTTCGATTTTTTCTTCGGAACGCAAAACGTATGCGTCCGAAGCGAACCTGATTTTCGAAGCCTCCGTACTCCTTTTCATCCCCGTTTTATGATTCAGGGAAAATTTAAGCAGATGTTCGCGGGGACGCAACGGAACATTCGGATCAAACATCCTCACGAACGACGCCCTGCCGCCCGCGTGCCGTCGAATGACGGCCGTTCCGGATCCCGAAGCGATCTGCGAAGCGGGAATAAAACCGTGATAACGGAACGATATTTTGGCCGCATGATCGCCCAGTTCGGTTTTATGAACGAAAACGGGAACCAGGATCTCAGTGCCGTTTTCCAGTATTTCGCGGCGGTTTTCATAACGAAAAGCCAACATACATGAGGCAAAAATCAAAAAACAGGCGAACAAAAAAGTCCTTATCATCCCGCGCTCCTTTCCCTGTAGCGCCTGATCAGAACCTTCAAGCGCAGCTGAAGGAGAAACAATACGGCGAAAATGCCGAAACAGACCTTTGCGGCCGTCCCCAAATCAGCAGGCATTGCCAATACATACAATCCCGAAAAAACGAGAATCGCAGCGACTGAAAAAACGGCCAAGGCTTTTGAATCAATCAAAAACGCCAGACAAAACAACGCGGACGCGCCGACGATGCCCGGCGAAACGGTATAAGCGGCGACCAAAGCGAGTAGCGCCGCCGAAAGACAAAGAGCTTTTTCGCGGCGATCCGTTTCCGCACGCAACACCCAGTTCAGGAACAAAAACTCGGCAAAAAAAGTAAAAGCCGCGCCCGACGCGGAAACATCGTTCCACACTCCCGCGACCTGTCCCGCCGTAACGCCCGCCAAAAGCAACAGCGGCCAAATCAAAAAGATGAAAACGGTAACGCGCGGAAGCAGGGCGGCGCACGGAAAGGCGCATGCTCCGAACCCCGTCGCCGCCAAAAACGGCACGACAAAATTCAAGGCGTCGCCCCGCAACAACGCGAACGAAGAAACCGTCAGGAAAAAGCAGAAAACGCAAGCGGCGGAGCCCAAGCACAAAACATCGTCCGTTTTTTTTAGGGACAACAGGAAAAAGCCCCCCGCCGCCAAAGCCGCAACTGCGGGCGCCTCAACGGAAACGGCTTGCAGAAACAGGATTTGTCCCGCCGTAAAATACGCCCAACACAAGCAACGCCCCCACACGACGGGAACAAAGGCATAAAGTCGGTAAAACAATATTGACGCCGCCAGCCCGATCCATCCCGCATAAGCCGACAAACGGCAGGCGGCGACGGTTGCGGCGGCACAGCCCGCCATTCCCGCGAGCAACAGCCCGTTTTCAAAAAAACTGCGTCGGTTTGCCTCCCTGCAGGCTCTTTCGTCCTCCAGACGCTCCAACGCCGCAGCGGTTTCGTCACGAAAGACGGAAACGTCCAAACAGGCCAAAAGCTGGCGGACGGAAAGCGGCGCGTTCATTGTTTTCTCCTTTGTTCGGACAGGCGGATCAAAAGGCGTTCTACCCCTCCCGCCGCAAGGGTCAACCCGAAGAACAGAACGGAAAATAGCAAAAGAGCCGCTTGTTTTTCAAACGCGCCGCTCAACAGCGTAAACAATCCCAAAGCCGACCAGCACAGGAAGAAAGCGGCGTTCACTTTATGAATGGCGGCGCGGGGACAAAAGAAAACGCCGAATGCCCCTGCGGCGGCGGAACAAAACGCCGCCCATAAAAAGCCTTCGGGCGCATAAAACAGGCCGAAGCACGTCTGAACGGGCAAAATCAAAGCCGATAAAAGGAAAAAGCCCTCAAAAACGAAACGAAGAGAGAAATAAGCGCCGATGCCGCCCTTAACGCGTCCGTTCAAAAATTCCAGAGCGAAAACGGCCGCTCCGTTAAAAGCGGAAAAAACGTAGACAAATTCCTGCCACCCGAACGTTCCCGTCGGCAAGCCGACCTGAAAGGCGTACAGGAAAAGCGAAACGGCGGCCGAAAGGCAAAACAGGGCCTTAATCCCCGTCCGACGCGACAGGGCCGACCACGGCAACAGCAAAAAAGTCCACAGGGCAAAGGGGCGCCATATTCCCGCCGCCGCATTGAAATCGGGATCGGGCAAAAAGACAAGGACGCCGATCAAAAAAACGCAGGCATATTCGGCAACGGCGTTCCATATTGACGGGAAACGGGAAAAAACGGCCAGAACAATAAACAAAGCGCCTAAGCCGTAAAAGCCTTCGGGCGAAAAAAGCATGCGGTAGCGGGAGGCCGGCAGCAACAACATTCCGAAAACAAGGAATGCCGCCGCGACAAGGCGTACCGCCTTTCTTAAACGTTTCGCCCAGAGCAGGTCGTTTCTGCACAGCGACACGGCGCGAAAGCGGTCGTTTCGGGACAAGATGCCCTCTCCGACCAGATCGGCCGCCGTAGCGGCATCCGCCCGACGCTCCAGATAATTTCCGATTTTACGGCCGGAAAACAGCAACGAAGCCTCCTCTTGGGAAAAAACATTCTGATTTTACATATAAACTACAATTTTTTGAAAATATATTTTATAGTTTTGCCATGAAAGTACTTCTTTACATCGGACTGGCCGCGCTGGCTCTGCTGTCCCGAACGGCGGGGGCGGAACTTTTTGACGGGGCGAACGGGCATGAAATGAAAAGAATCGCCTATTCGTCAAAACTGGGCGTCGAGGTTTTCGCGGAAACGACGGACGGCAAATGGTGCGACGACATCGTTTCGCTAAAGCTGTTCGCACATGACGAAACGGCGTTTGACGAAGCCTTACTGTCAAAGCTGATGGAAAAAGTCGGGCGCGTGTTGGAAAGCGAATGCCCGTCCGTCAAACAGGCGGCGGTTGACGGATATAACGACAACACGCTGGTTTATCAGGGCGGCGCGTCCCGCCCCGACAAATGGAAACCCGAAAAAGGCACGTTAAAAATTCAAATCCGCCAATTGCAGGCCGCGGCCGCGAAAACGGGAAAATCCCCCGATTGGGTACCGCCTGCCGGCAAAAAAATTTTGGCGCGCGTCGATCCGTCCGCGTTGGAGCACCGCGTTTATTCCAAGGACAAGAAATGCTCCGTTTTCCTGACGACGGACAAGCCCGCAAACGTGATAAAAAAATGGTCCGTCGTCGTCGGGGACAATTCATGTTCGGAAAACCTGATTTACGGGCGGGCGAACGTCACGCTGTTCGACGAAAAGGGAAAATACGCGGGAACGGCCGACGGTTATTTCACCGAAGGACGCTTTACGGGACGGAAAAACCTGAACGTCGTTCCGTTGAACCGCTACGGTTACGGACGTAACGTCCAAAACCTGAGCTATCTGATCGAAAGCGACCCCGAATTAAAAATCCATTACGTCGGCTACCTGACCAGCCGCCGCAACCCGAAAACGGGGCGCTATTCCGTATGGTCGGGATGTTCGCCCTTTACGATCGCCGCCGTAACCGACAATGAAGAGTTGTTTCTGGACGCGAGCGTTACCGACAACATCATCCGCACGGCGCAAAGTTTCGCGGATATTTTTTGCCCGGGCGTGAAGAAAATGAAATTTTTTGCAACCCGCGTCCCCCAAGGGTTGCCGGGAATGGATATGCCGGAAACGGAAGATTCCGACCTGTCCGAAGATACGCGGCTGATTTATTCCGCCGTCATGCGGCGCGGCAAAGACAAAAAATGGAAATTCGTAACGGATACGGCGCAAAATCTGGCGCGGCTGAGAGAAATGAAGCGACGGGCGGAAGAAACGCGCGAGCATCAGCTGATGATGGCGGATTATAACGAGCTGACCCGTTCGGACTATTTGGGCAGGCTGGCATACATGCACGGCGTCGAAAGGATCGACAATCCGCTTTCCATGTTGGTTGCGTCGCAGATAATCGAATCCCCCGTTTCCGTCAACAGTCTGGTTCGAATCGCTTCGCTGGGCAAAGATTCGGCATGGACGGACTGGCCCGCCGTCATCAGGCTGACGGGCACGGGAGGCTTGTTGAACCGTTCGGGGTGGCATATCGTCAGCGGCGCCTTGGCGCCGTTGCCGCAAGATCAAAGAAAGATACAAGGCGTCCCCGACGGCGATTTCGCGGGAACGCTTGAATTAAGCGCGGCGACCGCTTGCGAGGAAGAAGGCTGTCGCGAAATATCGGACGTCGTTTCGCTGGTGCGGCGGCGGCATGACAAGCCTTCATGGACGCCTTACCACGCGCCGCAAAGAACGAACGGAGAATAAAGCATGACGAAAAGCATGGCGGCCGCCGTCGTTATCCTGTTGCTGTTATTTTCGGGATGCGCGTTTTTTATCGTGCTGTTACAGCGCGACGAATTGGAAAAGGACGTTCAGTATTTCCTGATCAAGAATAAAATCCGTCAAAACGTCGAATACGGGAGCGTTTCCGTCCCGCTGTCGGATATCGTGACATTGAACGACGTTGAAATACGCTTTTCTCCGTATTTTTCGTTTCCGAACAAGATCCGTTCCTTCTCCGTCGTTTCGTATCGGGAAACAAAGACGATCCCGTCCGCGTTGTCCGTTTCGGCGAAGGGGATTCGGTTTAAAATATCCGATGCTTTGAAAAGCCGCAAAAAAGCCCCCGAAACCGTTATTGAAGATTTGGCGGCCTTTGACCCCGTTTCGGGTATTTTCACGATGTCTTTGGAAACGTTTTTATTATCGGGATGCGATTCGGTCAACGCGGATGCGGACATCAGGTACGCCTATCTGCCCGACGCGAAAAAGATGTCCCTGTATTTCAAAATCAAGGACGGATGTCTGGGACAATGGCAGTTCGGCGTATCCTTAGACAACATTTCCAACGAACAGCAGGGGCGTCTGGCCGCGGCGGCGGGGCATTTGCTGAAAAAGGGAGATCCCGTTCAAGATCTGCGCGATTTTTTGAAAGGCGCGACCGTTACGGCGATGAATTTTTCCTATACGGAATCAAAGCTGGTCACGGGGTATAAAAAATATGTCGATTCCCTTTACCTGCGGCTGCCGGGTCAACCGTCTCCCGCCGAAATCGATTCCAAAGGCATCCAAAGCATCGTGTCTTACATGTCCTTTTCCAGCCCGCACCGTCTGCGCAATACGGAAATTGCCCGAAAGATCGCCGATTTCGTAAAAAATCCGGAAACGATCTCTTTTCAAAGCAAGGCGGGCAAAAAAGCCGCTTTAAAAGCTCTGCGCGGAAACGCATTCCGACGGCTTACGGAGCTGTTATTGCGGCTTGATATTTCCGTACAGACGGAATCCTCCGTTTTCGGCACGCTTTAAAAGAAAGGAACAAAATGACGAATCCGCCCTCATGGTCTTTAGACGACCTGTACAAAGGAAAAGACGATCCCGCTTTGGCAAAAGATTTAAAAAAACTGCGCGCCGAATCCGAAGATTTTAAAAACGCCTACCAAGGAAAGCTGAAAGGCCTTTCCTCGACAGATTTCGGGGAAGCGCTGGCGCGTTACGAAGCCGTTTGCGAATTAGACGGCAGGCTGTCCTCTTACGCCCGGCTGTTATTGTCCGAAAACGTTTCCGACGAAGACAACGCGCGCTTTGCCCAAAAGATTCGCGAAGAAACCGCCGAAGCGGGCGTTCTGACATTGTTTTTCGCTTTGGAAATCAACGAACTTTCCGAAGCGGAGCTGAAGCGCCTGAGCGCCGGCGAAAGCGTTAAAAAATACGCCCCTTATATCGAAAACGTCCGTTTGTACAAGCCGCACGACCTGCCGCCCGAAACGGAACGGATTCTGGCGGAAAAGGATACGGTGTCAAGCGCCGCGTTCATCCGCGTCTATGACGAAACGATCGCCGCGATGAACGTTTCCTTAAATGGAAAACAAACGACGCTGACCGAAGCTTTGGACGCGTTTTTCAGCCCTGATCGGGTGTTGAGAAAAGAAGCGGGAGCGGAAATCGCGAAAACGCTGAACAAAGATTTGCCCTTGATCTCGATGACTTATAATACGCTGATGAAGGATAAACAGCTGGAAGATAAGTGGCGGCATTATGAAACGCCCGCCTCCTTCCGCCATTTAAGCAATCGTTTGGAACCCGAAGTCGTCGGCGCAATGATTGACGCCGTTACGGAAAGTTATGCCGACACGGCGCACCGTTATTACCGTTACAAAGCGAAACGCTTGGGGTTGGAAAAGCTGGCGCATTATGACCGTAACGCCCCCGCTTTCCCCGAAATCAAAGAACATTCTTATACATGGGATGAGGCCGTCGAAACGGTTTTATGCGCGTACAAAGACTTTTCCCCCGTTTTTTATGAAACGGCTCTGCCTTTCTTTAAAAACGGTTGGATTGACGCGGCTCCGCGCGCGGGTAAGGCTCAGGGAGCGTTTGCCTCTTCAACCGTTCCGTCCGCCCATCCCTATTTGTTGATGTCGTTTTTGGGCAAAACGCGGGACGTAATGACTTTGGCGCACGAACTGGGACACGGCATCCACCAGCGTTTGGCCGCCCCGAACGGATACCTGCAGATGCATGCGCCGCTGACGTTTGCGGAAACGGCCTCGGTCTTCGGAGAAATGCTGACTTTTCGTTCCCTTTTGGAAAAGGAAACGAACCGCGCCGCACGCCAGATGATGATCGCTCAAAAAACGGAAGACATGATCAATACCGTCATACGGCAAACGGCTTTTTACAAATTTGAAACGATTGCCCATAACGAACGTAAAAACGGCGAACTCTCCCGCGCCCGACTGTGCGAAATATGGCAGTCGGTACAGCGCGAAAGTTTGGGCGACGCTTTTGAATTCGACAAGGAATATGATCCGTATTGGTCCTATATTTCGCACTTTTTCCATTCGCCGTTTTACGTTTACGCATACGCTTTCGGCGATTGTCTGGTCAACGCGCTGTACGCGGTTTATCAGGAAACGGACGATAAAAAAGGCTTTGTTGAAAAATATACGGAAATGCTGGCTTCGGGAGGGACAAAAACGCACCGCGAATTGTTAAAGCCCTTCGGGTTGGACGCGTCGGATAAGAATTTTTGGAAAATGGGACTGAACGTCTTAAAAGGTTTTATCGACGAATTGGAAAACGGTTAAAGAAAAAAGCGGTTTTTCCTTATCATAAAAAAAGAAGCCCCCGAATTTCGGGGGCTTCCTTTATTAGGAAATAACGGCTTAGAACAGGCTCAGAACGCTTTGTGCCGCTTGTGACGCTAAACTCAAAGAGTTCGTCGCCAATTGCTGGCGCGTTTGCAGCGCAAGCATGTTCGCGGCTTCTTCGTTCATGTCCGCCAACGTCAGTTTGTCCGAACCCGATACCAGATTGTTGATCATGTTATCCGTGAAGTCTTCACGCGTCGTAACCGTCGCCAAATTCTGGCCGAATTCCGATGCCTGTGCTCGCAACAGCGACGTCGCCTTCTCTATCTGCGTCAGCGACTTGTCGATGTCTTCGTTCGACTTCCATTCGTTGTCCGACGTCGTCAGGCCGATGCCCTTCGAGTCA
>CALXYE010000058.1 GCA_944392845.1 uncultured Alphaproteobacteria bacterium | reverse complement strand
AAACGCTCTTCGGCGAGCATACGCTCTTCCGCCGCCTCATTTCTGAAATGCATCCGCGCCAAAACGCGCAAAGCGTCCGAAGCGGCGGGCGACAACCCCGCCGAATATTCGTCGGACAATTTCGTTCCCGCGTTTTCCGAAACGCAAAAAGAAGCCCGCTTCAAACGCTGAAGAGCCGCATACGCATCGCGGGCATCGCGACGCTTTTGAGCCAAAAATGCCAAACGTTTCCGCTCGTCTTCGGTGAACATCTCCGAAATGCGCGCGTCTTTAAAAACGAGCGCCGCCGCGTCAGGTTGAATCCCGACGGAACTTTCCAGCACGCTTGCGGCGAATTTTTTCAATGCCTCGGCATATAACGCCTCTTTTACGGCATCGGGCAATCCCGACGCTTCGAGGCATTCCTCAAAATCCGCGCAAATATCGGCATAGGCTTTCGGAAAATCCTTCAAATGAGCGGCATACGCGTTTATCGAATTTTCCATCACATCCGCGCGCGCCGCCAAAGACGACAAAGCTTCGTTTTCAGCGCACCGTTCCAGCAATTCTTCGCGCAGTTCGGAACAAACGTCCCGCAAGAACGAAGACGCCTTTTCGCCCGAAACCGTCTCTGCTTGTTCTCCGAACTCTTTTTCAAAAGCGTCCAAAACATTTTCGACGGCCTCGCCGCTTCCGTCGCATTCGCGGCACAATTCCGAAACTCTAAGCCTCAACGCGCTCAAGATCTCGGAGCATTTGACCATTTCCGCACACTCGGCCGCACGAAGGGCGACCCGCTCCGATAGGTCTTCGCTCCCGCCGCCCGCAAACGGCGGCAAAACATTTATTCGGGGCATTTCAACTCCTTTTTAAAAGAAAACAAAGACGGCGGAGAACGAACTCTCCGCCGCCCGCAAAGATTTCTTATTCTTTGCAGTTGACCTGAACGACCAGCTCTTCCTGCATGCGGGTCGCGCCGATGGACATTTCGTAATAGACCTGCGTCGCAAAGCATTTATCATCGCGTTCGGTGATCTTTCCGACGATATCCCGACCGATGCCCAGCTTAAGGCCGTCGGATTGAAAAGCCAGACACGAACGGCCGACCTTCTTTTCGGAACTGATGACGTCGGGCAGAATCAGCGAACCGTCGGCCTTTTTCGCATTCAGCTGAATAAAGCGGAAGCCCATAAAGCTGTCCAATTCGCCGCGAACCAAAGCCTTCGCCGAAGCATAATCCGCAGAAGTCACCTTCGTTTCGCTCAACAGATCGTCCAGCTGAGCCGCGGACAAAACGACGAAACGCCCTTCGGACGGCGCATCGCAGGCATCGAAAATGCGTTTAACCTGACGCAATTTGTCAAAAGTGAATTTCGTTTCGCATGCGGCGTCAACGATCTGAGAATCGGGCAGGTCAACGCCGACGGCGCCGGTTTCGCCCGTATAGGCTTTTCCCAAAGCCGCTTCGACGATCGCCTGATCCATGGCGCGTCCCATGGCCCATGCGGCCGCATTGGCGTAATCGCTGGCGGGATCGATCAGCATGCGCACCTTGTCGTCATTATCGATCAGATCTGCCCAGTGGTACGTTTCCAAAGTCAGACGGCGGCGTTTATGCGGCGTATCCATACGGGGCGTATCGGCATGCCGCGTCGTTTTTTTGACGGCGGCCACCTGTCCGATCTGATCAATATAGGCATTTTTTCCCCTGACGCTTTCAATACCGACGAGCGAACGCAGCTTAGAGCCTTTCTGCTGAACCAGAGCCTGCACGTTGCTGCTGTACTGTTCAACCAAAGACGTTGTGATTTGTGTACTCATTTTTCCCTCTGTAAAAACTGTTTTGAAACAAAAAACCCCGCGCGGGGCGGGGAGCATCCTGTGACCCGGTCACAGAAAAAGGGCGGATCAAAAACCCGCCCTTTTTTCGTATCCGAATAAATGCTTCAATCTTCCTTTAATTCTTTTCCGTTCCTTTCGAATACGGCGGGCGGGAAAACGACGGAAAACTCCGATCCCGTCCTGCCGTCCGACACGACTGAAACGGCGGCGCCCAACAATGCGGACATCCTTTGTATCAGGTACAATCCGAGTCCCGTTCCCTTATGAGCCTTCGTAACGGCCGCCTCCGCCTGAACAAACGGCATGAAAATGCTTTCCTGGTATTCTTTCGGAATACCGATCCCGTCGTCGGAACAACGTATGACCATTCCTCCTTCGGGCGTTTCATCCGCAGACACGACAATCTTCCCGCCGTCCGACGTATATTTGACGGCATTTGACAATAAATTCAACATGATGTGGATCAGAAGGTTTTTATCCGTAAAAAACGCTTTTTTCACCGAATTTTTAACGATGATTTTTCTTTTGTCCGCATCGGGATAGCCTTCGATTACGGATTTTACGCCGTTTAAAATCTCGTCGGCATACATCCACGAATAATGCAATTCAACCTTCCCGCTTTCATATTTCGCCGCGTCAAGCATTTGGTTGATCAGATCCGTCAACATTACGGCACTTGAATGAATCGCCGCGACGTATTCGCGGTATTTTTCGTTTCCGACCGGTCCGAACATTTCTTGTTTTATCATATCCGAAAACCCCGCGATCGCGTTCAAAGGAGTCCTCAGCTCATGATTAACGTTCGCTATAAATTGCGTTTTCATACGCATGCTTTCTTCCGCTTTGTTCAAGGCGTTCCGCAAAGCTTTCGTCCTCGCCTCAACAATCTTTTCCAAAGAGCTCACGCGCGCGGACAAAACTTCCCGCATAAACAGGAAAAACGGCAAAAAGGCCAAAAGCATCAGCAACGCACATTTTTCAAACAGCTTTCCGACGGCGCGCAGAAGCGCGCTTCGGGAATAAATTTTCCCTTCGGCGCAAAAAAGCTGTTTTTCACCTTTTCGCGGCGAATCGTCTTCCGACAATACGCAGGATAAAATGCGTTTTTTCTTGTCGTCATACAAACTCAGGGAAGCGCCGGGGCGGGCTGTTTCCGCAAACGATCGCATTTTATCAAGTACGTTTTTAAAAAAGAACGTTACGTCAGACATGAACGGCACCTGTTCGGGATCATCCGAAGTCAGCCTCACATAAAAACGCCCGTTTTTGTAAACCATTGCGGAAAAGCGCGTCGTCATAAAGCGGTTTTCCTTTTCTTCCCTCATCCGTGCCGAAGCTTCGGCATAATTTTCCGCCGTAACGTTTTTTTCCAATCCGTCATGGATAAAGGCATGCGTACGCATCGCCATGAAATTGAATCGCGGCTCGATGATTGCCCTGACGGTCTGTCCGATAAAATCTTCGTAAGCAAAAAATATCCCCGCCGTCCCGCACAGAAAACAGAAAAAGCAGAGATACATCTTTGCCCGCCATGATATGAAAGAGCCGTCTTTCAACATATTTCCGCCTTTCCGTTTTCCGTTGGGGTCATCGGCTTCCCGCCGCGCCGTTTTATCAGGATAGCCTAATTTTATTCTCCGCACAATCGGCGGCGCAGAGCATAAACTTTTCGAACGGCCTCGTCATGTCCGGGGTCCGAAACGTTCATATAGGCTTTTTCCGCCATCAGTCTGGCGATCTCTTCCTTCAGGCGGTTTCCGGAAGAAAAAACGACGCGCTTTTCTCCGGCCAAACCTCCGTCTTCGCCCAAAACGTCGGAAAGCCTCATTAAAAAAGACACGATCTCGGGACAATCGGCGATGCCGTTCGCCGTCATGAATTCCAACGTTTCCTCGCCGCCGAAACGCCGCACGAGCTCCGCCGCCTTTTCGCGTTTCGCATCAAACGACGCGCCGAATTCGCGACGAAGCATCGCTTCGGCCTCCGCACGGTGGTCGTCCAGTTTCTTTTTTGATTCCGTTATAAGCCTGACGGCGCCTTCCGTCATCCAATTCCAAACGGTCTGCGCCTGTTCGTGCGTCATACCGACCTTATCCGCCAAGGCTTCAAAATTTTGCATCGCTTCGGGATCGATGATCTCGTCGGCGACGGCCGCCGAAAAATTGTCGTCCGAATTATAAACCGTATCGTTCATTTTCATTTCCTTCCGTTTGCAGTAACAGTTCCGTCAGGCGTTCTTCATCGAACCCCGACATTTTCACTATGTCCAAAAAAGCCGCGCGCTTTCCGTCATAAAAAGCGCTTGCGGCGGTAAAACCCGCGGGGTTCGACACGTCCGTCACGGGTTCCGTCAGACGACACTTAACGGCCAGATCTTTCAGAACCGCCCTGCCGTCCGCGCTGCCGAAAACGGACTTATAAGCCCGCACCAGTTCCAGCGCTTCTTCAATTTTTTTCCTTCTGGAAAACATCCGTTCCTTAAGCATCGCCGCCTCCCGCCTTCCGCAACTCGGCTTCGGAGCGCAACAAGACGTCCGAAGCGCCGAATACCTTACCGAGTTTCCTGATAATTTCGGGCGCATTAAACACTTTTCCCGCCTCTGGATCCAACGTCACGAGAGGAGAAGCGGCCTCCACGGTTTTCAAAACGGCTTGCGCTTCCTGTTGTTTTTGAACCATCGCCAAAGGAGAAACGTATTCGACGCGAATCTCCGTCCCGACGCCCTTCGGCGGCGGCGTTATTTTTCCGCGGCTCTACAATAGTTCGTAAACGCGTTCTATCATCGGCCCCAAAAGCTCCGTCTGGATCCGTCCCGCGACGGGTCCCAGCAAACGCATTCTTTCTTCGCCGCGCATCAAGCTTTCGGTCGCGGTCAT
>CALXYE010000057.1 GCA_944392845.1 uncultured Alphaproteobacteria bacterium | reverse complement strand
CTGATAAGCGTTCGATACTCTCTTCTTCCTCATCTCCTCCCTCCTCTTCATGATAACCGCTCTTAAGCGGTTTTTTTGTGTCTGAAACCTCCCCCTTCCTCCACACTCACACCACTCGCCTTCCGCAGGCGGCGCACTCGGTTCAAGGCGTCGGGCGAGAGGTGCGGCGCAAGAGATGGAACGGGCAGGAATGGATGCGGATGATGCCCGTGCGACAGCGGGATATTTGGTTTATAACGACCGCGTCGGCGAGTTGTCGCATGCACTTTCGGAAGCAAAAGCGACGGAAAATTTTGACCGCGCTTTGGCGGTGTTCACTCAATACGCCGAAATCGTTGAAAACAAGACGGGCAAAAATTTCTGGTCAAAGTTGGACGACGAAAGGAAAACAGAGTTTTTACAGTCTTTGATCGTTTCGCCGCAAAAATACGTCGCCGATGCCGCCCAGATTGCCAACGATATGACAGACCCCGATACGTTTGATGATCCGACGCCAGAAGGGATTGCCAAGAACTTCGCCGAAACGCTGGAAAACTACACCGCAAACGCCGAAGAAAGCATAAACGGTGTTTTGGACAGGCGGTTGGAGGCAATTACACAGGCGGAAGAAAAAACGAAACGTCAGCGCGCCGTCTTGGAAGAAAGGCAGGACTTATCCTCTACTGATAAAAAGGTCATCGGCGATATGCTGGAAGCGTTTAACGTATCCGTCGCCGATAAGTTCGGCGCCGACGAAATAACCGAAATCTCAGTTAAAACAAAAACGCCCGAGGTTGATCCGATAAAACAGGATGAATTTACGGAACGTGCGGCATTTTACGAATACGAACAGGGATTAACGCGCGCAGAATCCGAAAGACTTGCCATGCGCGACGTCTTTGGAGAGGAACGAAGCGAAGCCGACGCATTCGTTGATACCTATAAATCGGCTCAAATCTATGACGATATTCCGTTTTTTCAAAGAGGGGAAAACGAAAGCCTGTTAAAAATTGACAGTGCGAAAGAAATGAACGGGCTTGATGCGGATGCTTTTTCAAAGAAAATGATTGAAACGCTTTATTCGTTCAGAAACAGGCGTATTCCGAATGCGTCAATCGGCGGAGAAATACAGATTCGCGCGTCGTCAATCAGAAAATATAAGAGCTTTTTCGCTGATGAAAACAAGCGTTTGATTGTGCCGTATATTCCCGAACTGTTGGAAAAAGCGGAGTTCACAAAAGAAAAGTCATATGCGCAAGAAAAGGAAAAGAATATTGTAAGTTATTGGAAGTCTAATATTCCCGTTAATATAGACGGGCAAAACTATGATATTCATTTGACTGTTAAACAGGATGATAAAGGTAATCTGTTTTGGGACGCACAAGTCAAAGAAAAAGCCCGTCGGACGGTCTCCGCTACGAATCGGAGTGTTGGCGGGCTTAGCGTTGAAAGCTCAACGCTTAATATGGATATTATACCGTCATCCGAAAGGAAAAGCAAGCTGTTCTATCAAAATGCGTATGACGAATACGTCCGCGATTTTGAGTTTGACGACACGGGCTTTATGCGCGATTTGGCTAAATTGACGGATGCTTATCACACGCGATTGACCAAAAAAGAAAGCGCGCCGTTACGTCAAAAATACGGGGTAAATCTTGATTATATACGGGAAGCCGAAAGCTATTTAGGGGAGTTAAGGGAACGTCGTTTGAAAAGAAAGCGTACAAGCCCTGATTACACTCTTGAGCAAAGGCTTGAAAAAAGAAAAAGCGAAGAAGAAATGCAAAAAGGCCGCGAAGAAGCGGCCGTTTCATTATCCGAAGACGTTTTCGGGGCAATGAGTAAAAGCGAACGCGCAACGTATGAACGCGATTATGCGTCGGCGAATTTGCGAGAACGCCGCGCGATGACGGCAAGCGCGAACCTTGAATATTTTACGAAGGCCGTCCTGCCCGAAATGCAAAAGGCGCAAGAGGTCAAAAACGTAAAGAAAAGCGATATATCGGGAAGCCTTTACATAGACGGCGCGCGGGTGTCCGACCATTCGTTGCCCGGCAAATACAACGGCGACGACGGCGTTATCCTGTCGGGAGTAATGAGCGCGGAAGATATGCGCGAGGCCGTGTTGCAAGAAATCGAAGACGCCGCCGTAAGAAACAATGACCGAAAACAAAGGGAAGTGTTCTATCAGCGCGCATACGCGGGGTCTAGGGTTGATTACGACCGTCCGAGCTTGGAAGCGATCGGATCGGGCGAAGGCCATCAGGCGCACGGTTGGGGGCTTTATTACGCCTTAAACAGGGACGTCGCGGAAAAATACAGGCGCTCATTTACGGCATTTGCTTTGGATTATGAAGGAAAAGAAATAAAACAAAAAGCCGCCGATATTTATATTGACGGGAAAAAAGTTGACAATGAAAGCGCCTTAGGATTGGCGATTTCGGCGAAAACACACAGGACAAACAAAGAAGCTTTGGAATATATCCGCGTATTGAGGCGTATGAATTTAAAACGTTTGAATCAAGCGCGTTCTGAATCGGATGAAGACGGCGTACGGACGTACGAAGGGATTCTTTCGGAACTGCAAGAAGCGGAGCAAATTATTGAAGCGGACAAAATAACTAAACCCGAACGCGCAGGCCAAGTCCACGAAGTCGACATTCCCGACCCGCCGTTTTTGTTGGATGAAGATTTGCCGATAAAAGAACAGTCGCCGTTTGTTAAGGAAGCCGTAAAGAATTATTTTAACAGCCGCCCAGATGATTATATTCCCGTCGAAACCGTGGATAATGTAGCATGGGACGGCAGGCGACTTTATAAAGAGGTCGTTTTCCAGATGCGGCGCGAAGGTGCTGAAAATCCTAAAAAGGCGGCATCCGAAACCCTTTTGAAATTCGGCATCAGGGGGATTACTTATGACGGCGAGGCGGACGGGAAATGCTTTGTTATTTTCGACGACAAAGACGTCAACGTCGTTCAAAAGTTTTATCAGACGGTACAGGCCTCCGTCGCCGACGTTTCTACGGCGCAGGATATTAAAACCGTTCGTGCCCAAGCCAAAAGATACCTGAAAGAAATTGTCCGAAAGCAGGACATTGTTCATCCGTCGTTGGGGGAAATCCGTGTGTCGGATAAAGGAATAGAAGAATTTATTAAATATTCTTCCGATATTCGCAAATTAGCGCTTGTTCCGCATTTAAAGGAATTGATTGAAACGTCAACGGTCGGAATGCGGGAAACGCCCAAGCATCCCAGAAAAGACGGTATCGTCAGCTTTATTCCGCTGTATAATGAAGCCGTTATTGACGGCGTTCCCGCGAAAACGGAAACCCTGATCGGCGTTGATCGGAAAGGGAATTTATTTTATGACGTTTTCCTTGATGAAAGAAGAGGCCGCCGAAACAGTGGCCCGGGGACTAAATCCGGGGTTGCTTCAACGGCCTCTGATATAAATATAACAATTTCCGAGGATAACGGCAAGCGTTTCTATCAAAGCGAAGAAACGGCGCGGGGAGCCTATGACCCCTCCGAGCGGATCCTTTACCTGTTCAAAAACGCCGACCCGTCAACGATTGTTCACGAATTGGGGCACCATTTCACGATGCAGTATATCCGTCTGTTGCGCGAACACGGGCGGGAAGCCGAGCTGAAAGGCATTTTGGATTGGTTGGGGGCGAAGTCCGCAAACGATATTACAGTCGAGCAATGGGAAAGGCTGGCTGATGCCTTTATCGTCTACACAAAGGAAGGGTTCGCTCCGTCGTCAAAGCTGGATGATTTGTTCGCCGCTTTGAAAAAATATCTGACAACTCTTTATGAAAAGCTGGTGACGGCGGCGGGACGCTTGCCCGAAATCAGTGATGACGTGCGTGAATTTTTTGATACGATGCTGACGGTCGATAACGA
>CALXYE010000056.1 GCA_944392845.1 uncultured Alphaproteobacteria bacterium | reverse complement strand
TCTCTGACGGAAAAACGCGCTCTTTTGGTTCAAGGCAAACGCTTTAATCCGGTGGCGTCCGATCATTTGTGCGTTGTCTTTTTTCCGCGCGAAGATGACTTGACAAATGCTTTGACCCGCTTAAAGGATTTTTTGGCAACGTATCGTCAAGAGTAGCGGACGATATTGAATCTTTTAATCAAAGCGGTTTCGCATTTTAAATTTTGGAACGTTACGGTTATCTCTTGTCCCTACGGCGTTTGTTTACGCGCTTTGGGGCGTTCGGGAGGCCTTATGCGGCGGAACCGCAAAAGGCGAAAACGCGATAAAATAGCCTGATTGCGATATTGCATATCGGGACGGCTGATATTATTTATACCGTGAACGAACATCTTGGAGGTTTTGTCATGGTTAAAGTTGCTTACTTCAACGTCGATGCGATCACGAAGGCTTATTACGAAAAAAATCCGTTGAAAGCGGACGTTAAAACGATATTTTTTGAAAAAAGCCCCGACGCGCTGACGCCTGAAGAGCTTGAAAAAGTCAAGGATGCGGAAGTTTTGTCCGTCTTTGTTTCCGCGATTGACGTCGGGGAAAAGGTCTTGTCGCAATTCCCGAAGCTGAAGCTGATCGCCGTCCGTTCGACGGGCTATAACAACGTTGATATGGATTATTGCCGCGCGCACGGGATCGAGCTGGTCAACGTTCCGGGATACGGCGATTCGACCGTGGCCGAATATGCTTTCGGGCTGTTGCTGATTATTTCGCGCAAGATTAACCGCGCTTTCCATGACATAAAGAAAGGCGATGTCCGTACGGCGGATTATTTAGGGTTCGACCTGAAGGGCAGGACGATCGGCATCGTCGGGACGGGCGCCATCGGACGGTATATGATTCGCTTGGCCAAAGGCTTTGACATGAACGTTTTGGCTTATGACCTGTATCCGAACGAACAGACGGCCAAAGATATGGGCTTTACATACGTTTCAATGGACGAACTGTTGCGCGAATCGGACATAGTTTCTTTACATTGCCCGATGACCAAAGAAAACTATCACCTGCTGGATAAGGAAGCGTTTAAGAAAATGAAGGACGGCGCCATCGTGATTAACACGGCGCGCGGCGAACTGATTGATACGGAAGAATTGTACAAAGCGCTGAATTCCGGAAAACTGGGCGGCGCGGGATTGGACGTTATGGAATATGAAACGTCGGTCATCCATGACGACCTGTTCCTGGCGTCCGCAAAGGCGCAAGGAGCGGATTCGCTGTTGCGTTCGCTGATCAACCATCGTTTGATGCAGTTGCCGAACGTCGTCGTTACGCCGCATGTCGCGTTCAATTCGATTGACGCGGTTCACCGTATTTTAAAAACGGCGAACGACAATATCGATTCTTTCTTAGCGGGGAAAGTCGTCAATTCCGTTTTGAAGAAATAATCGTTCTTTTGTTGTCAAAGGCGGCTCCCGAAAACGGGAGCCGTTTTTTTTACTTTTTGTATTTCGCGATAATATCGCCCAATTCGCTGACGTATTCCGCGCCCGCCAGCGTTCGCGACAGGTTGACGCTTCTGCGGTCGTTTTCATCCGTTTGGCGCTTGACGAAGCCCAAGATGCTCAGCCTGTCAATCGCGCGGGATACGGCGGGTTTGGATATGTTCAGTTCGCGGGCCAGGGCGCGGACGGTGTGCGGCGGCGGCGTCAGATAAACGCACAGCAGAACGGCGGTCTGTCGGGCTGTCAGGTCGGATGCGCTGTCGTTTTTGCGCACCAGTTCCAGCATCGTGCGGCGTAGCATGTCCAAGCCTTTGAAAATATCGTCTTTTTTCATGTCATTTTCCCGCGACGGACATTCGATCCAGGCGCACGGTCGGCGCGTTGACGGCGTATTTGAATTTTAAATCGCCGGCGGCTTTCAGGTTTGCGAACATTTCCTTCAGATTTCCCGCGATCGTGATTTCATGGACGGGAGACGTTATGCGGCCGTTTTCAATCAGAAAACCCGACGCGCCGCGGCTGTAATCGCCCGTGATCAGATTAACGCCCTGTCCGAACAATCCCGTAACGTAAACGCCTTTTTTGATGTCGGCAATCAGATCTTCGGCCGAGCCTTCGCCCCCGTAAAGGGTCAGGTTTGATATGCCGGGATGCGGCGTGCCGCCCAACCCTCTGACGCCGTTGCCCGTCGGCTTCATATTTAACTGCCGTGCCGAACGCAAATCCAAAACCCATCCCGTAAGGACGCCGCCGTCGATAAAGGCGCGTTCTGCGGTCGGCAGGCCTTCGGAATCGAATGCGCGCGAGTTCATTCCCCGCTTGCGCAAAGGTTCCTCGACAATGCGGATGTTTTCGGGGAACAGGCGGCGGTTCAGACAGTCTTTCAGGAATGAAGTGCCTCTGGCAATCGAAGCGCCGTTGATCGCCGATGAAAAATGACCGAGCAATCCTTTTGACAAACGCGGTTCCAAAACGACGCTCATTTCTCCCGATCCGATTTTTCCCGCTCCCAGTTTTCCGACGGCGCGTTCGGCGGCCTTAACGCCGACGGCGGCGGGAGAGTCCAAATCCGCGGCATGGACGGCGGGAGAATATTCGTAATCCGTTTCTTTATTTCCCGCGGCGTCTTCGGCGATCAGGGAAACGCCCAAACTTGACGCCGACAGGCGGTAGGTTTTTGAAAAACCCGATGTCGAAAGCATCGTTATTTCCGTTCGGTTATAAGACGCCGACGCGCCGTCCGAATTGGATATTCCGCGCATGTCAAGCCCTGCGGCTTCGGCTTTCATCGCCGTTTCCAAAAGGCTTTCCGTTGTCGGGACGTTCGGGTCAAACAAGTCCAGATCGGGAAATTCCGCAGCCAGCATATCGGGATCCGCCAAGCCCGAATATTCGTCTTCGGGGACGCTTTTCGCCGTTTGGACGGCGCGTTCCGCCAGTTCGTTTAAGAAATCTTCATTTAAAACGGAAGAAGAAACAACGGCTTGGCGCTTTCCGCAAAGGACGCGCAGATCAACGCCCGACGTTCCCGCGTATTCAAGGGATTCTGTTTTTTGCAGACGGCATTCCGCCGACAGGTTCAGGTTGTCCGCGGCAAAGGATTCCGCGGCGTCTGCCCCGAATGCTTTTGCCCGATCGATCAGAAGGGAAACGGCGTCCTGAAGGGAAAGAGAGCGGGACATGGCTTTACTTCCTTATTGACGGTACGGTGATGAAGGACGGATCGCCCGAACCGCCGATTTCTTTAATGATCAGCTTTCCCGTAAAGCGGTTTTTGCGCGGGTCGAAACCCGACAAAAGCATCCGTCCGTCCCGTACGGCGGCAAGGGCATACGTTTCCGAACCGACTTGGGTAACGAGCTTGTCTTCAATCTTTGCCGTTCCGATGCCACAGTAAAAGGCCGTTACGATCAGCGTGACGATGAAGCCTGCCGTTACGAACATGTGGGCCAGCGGGCTTTTGCCCGCTTTAAAGTGAGGAATGAAAACGGCCGTATACAAAATAAAAACGTAAAGAGATTCGAACAGAAAGGAACCGCCGCGCAACAGGTGCATCAGCAATATCCCTAAATAAACGGCGACGCCGAGCGTGGCCAGAATCGAGAAGAAATAGCTGAGCCTTCGGCTGCGTCCCAAAGGTGTTCTGGCCTGCGCGATTCCCATGGACAACTGGAGGGCAAAGGCCGAAAGCGCGGCGATTGCCAGCGCCGCCGAATTAAAAATCAAAAGCGACGGGCGCGGTTCCGTCAAAAACAGGGGAATGCGAAACTCCATGAACTTTCCCGCCTGATACGTAAAAGATAAAAGGAAGGTGAAGCAAACGATGTAGACCAAGGCGGAAGCGGCAATAACGGGCGTACCGAAAGGCTGTTCCGCTTCGTTTCTTTCTTCGTCCGGGAACGATTTTCGATCCCTGTCCGTCAAAGGAGTTTTTCCTGAAAAAAAAGCCATGTCCGTATCCTTTTATTTTCCGAGGGTACCGCCCGCCATTATAAACGCAAAAATATTTCACGTCCGTTAATTTCGGCGGCATTGGGGAAGTTTTACAAATTTGTAATATAAATCAGTCAGATAGCTTTTGACTCGGTGCCGTTGAAATGTGATAATTTAATAAAGCTCCTCTTTTTTGAAGGAACGAAGCGCATGGAAACGATAGGCGACAGTCAAACGGTTTCTCTGTCGGCAGAGGAACTTCACAGGCTTTTCGAGCTGGGCATCTCGCTGTCTTCGGAACAGGATATGGACGTTCTGCTGGACAACGTGCTGACGGCGGCGAAGGAGCTTTGCAACGCCGAAGGGGGAACGCTGTACCTCATGGACCGTTCGCAAAGCCAGCTGGCGTTTTCCATTCTTCAAAACGACAAGCTGGGCATTAAAATGGGGGGGACGAGCGAAAAAAAGGATATTCCTTTCCCGCCCCTTTATCTCTACGATCCCGAAACAAAGGAGCCCAACTTTTCCAATATCGCGACGTATGCGGCGCTGACGGGAGAAATCGTCAACGTTTCGGACGCGTACAATACGGATCAGTTTGATTTTTCGGGTACCCAAAAGTTCGATAAAAAGACGGGATTTCATTCAAAGTCGTTTTTGACGGTTCCTTTGAAAACGCGGTCGGGGCAGGTTGTCGCCGTCTTGCAGCTGATCAACGCCCGTTCAAACATGGGCGAAACGATTGATTTTTCAAAACCCGTTCAGCAGGTCGTCGAAGCGTTGGGGTCGCATGCGGCGGTGGCGATTGACAACCAGATGCTGATCGAATCGCAAAAGAACGTTCTGGAAGCGTTTTTGGAAGTGATCGCCCGTGCGATTGACGATAAGTCCCCCTATACGGGGATGCACTGCCAACGCGTCCCCGTTATCGCGCGCATGCTGGCGATGGCCGCCGTGATGGCAACCGACGGCCCGTTCGGGGATTTCGAAATGAGCGAGGACGAATGGTACGCTTTCCATTTGGCGTCATGGCTTCATGACTGCGGCAAGGTGACGACGCCCGAATACGTGCTGGACAAGGCGACGAAGCTGGAAACGGTGTCGAACCGTATCCATGAAATCCGCGCGCGTTTTGAAATCCTGCGCCGCGACGCGCATATCGATTATCTGAAAAAACGGTTATTGCGGACGGCGCCTCAGGAAGAGTTGCTCAAGGAATTTTCCGCGAAAGTCGCCGGGCTTGAGGATGACTTCGCCTTTTTAGCCGCTTCAAACGTCGGGGATAAGCCTTTGTCCGACGATGACGTCGCCCGCGTTAAAAAAATCGCTCAAAGAACGTATTACCGTCATTTTGACAAGACTCTCGGCCTGTCTTGGGACGAACGGAACCGCATAAAGGATAATCCGCCGCCCAAGACAAATCCCAAAGAGCCGTTGTTGGAAGACCGTTTCGATCATATTTTCGGCGGTTATAACCGCGGAGAGGTTTATAACCTGTCGATTCGGCGCGGAACGCTGACTCCCGAAGAAAGCAAAAAAATCAACAGCCATATCGACATGACGATAGAGATGTTAAAAGCCATTCCGTTCCCTGCGAACATCAATCAGGTGGCGGAGTACGCGGGCGGCCATCACGAACATATGGACGGGACGGGCTTTCCGAAAGGGTTGAAGCGCGACGAAATGTCCGTGCCCGCCCGAATTATGGGAATCGCCGACGTGTTTGAGGCTTTGACTTCCAGCGACAGGCCGTATAAAAAGATAAAAACCCTGTCCGAAACGATAGGGATTATGTCAAAAATGGCGTCGGGCGGACATTTGGATCCCGATTTGTTTGATCTGTTTCTGACGTCGGGCGTTTATAAGGAATATGCCGAACAGTATATGAAGCCCGAACAGATCGACGAGGTTGATATTTCCGAATACCTGCCTTCCGCCGTCAAAAAGTGAGCGTCAATGCAGATCCGCCTGTTTGTTCCCGATGACCTGTTTCCCGATGCCGGAATTTTTCTTTCCGAAGCTCAGGCGCATTATTTGCGTTCCGTTTTAAGGGCGTCCGAAGGGACGGAAGTCTTTTTGTTCAACGGCAGGGACGGCGAATTTTCGGGACGGATATCCCTGTTGGATAAGAAAAAAGCCGCCGTCGGGCATTTAAAACGGACGCGCTCCCAACCCGAAAAGAAAGACCTGCGTTTGTATTTCGCGCCGTTGAAGCGCGACTGTACCGATCTGATCGTCGAAAAGGCAACGGAGCTCGGGGCAACTTTGATTTGTCCCGTTATGACGGAATATACCTCGGTATCGCGCGTCAATACGGAGCGCCTGCGCCTGATCGCCGCCGAATCCGCCGAGCAGTGCCGCCGTTTGGACGTGCCCGAAATATGCGAACCTCTTTCCTTAAAGGCGTTTTTATCCTCGCGGAAAAAGGGCGATCCCGTATTGATTCATTCGGATGAAAGCGGACGGGGGCGCGCCGCTTCATCAGTGATTGACGGGACGCGTCCCGCGGCGTTTCTGGTCGGGCCCGAAGGCGGCTTTTCGGATGCCGAGCGCCGTTTGATCGCGCAAACGCCCGATACGGCCGGTCTGGATCTCGGCGAAAGGATATTAAGGGCGGAAACGGCGGCTTTGGCCGTTTTGGCGCTTTATTCCTGTTTTAAATGAAGGCGTTTTCTATGAGTTTGAAATTCAGGTCTTTGCTTTTGTTCCTGATCTTTGCCGCCGGATACGCGGGGATGTCCTTGGAATTGATCGTTTTGCGCCAGTTAAGCAATTTTGTCGGCAGCGGAACGATTCCGACGTCCGTCGTCATCGGGACGGTCTTGGCGTTCATGTCCGTCGGATATTATCGCGGCTCCGTTTTGAAAACGGCGGACGTTTCGCTCAGGCGGATGATATGCCTTGATTTTTTCATGATCGCCGTGATGGTGCTGATGAGCGGCAGCTATCTGTTCGTTACGTTTTATTTCGAAGCGATGAAGGTCGCGGGGATTACGTCTCATATTGCGCAGACGTTCGCGTATTCTTTGCTGCTGTTGTCGCTGTCTTCGTATTTGTTCGGCAGGATTATGTCCGTCGTCAGCCGTTATCTGCATCATTCCGACAGAAATTATACGGGTCGCGTCATGGCGGTTGATACCGTCGGCTCCGTTTTGGGGTCGTTGCTGACAACGTTGGTTCTGATGCCGCTGATCGGCGTCAATCATACGCTGATGCTGGTCGTTTTAATGGCGCTGGCGGCATCGGCGGCGGTTTATCGGCCGCGCTTCGTTCCGCGGGCGGGATATTTTTCGGCGACGGTTGTCGTTTTGGCCGTTTCCGTCGCCGCCAATTCGGATAAAATGCTGTTTGATACGCTTGACGTTGTTGAAAACAATGCCGTTTCGACGATTTCCCTGATTAAGGACGACGGCGGCAAGTCCCTGATTCTGAGCGTGAACGGCAGCGCGTCGTCCAAAATATCCGACGATAAGGATCTGATGTAGATCG